>VGYR01000077.1 GCA_016872925.1 Planctomycetota bacterium | reverse complement strand
GGCGCCGGGCCGCTGGTCGCGATCATGGCCTGGGGCATGCTGATGGCGCTGGTGGCGAGATCCTCGATCGAGCGGCGGGCGTCCGCCGCGTTCGGCCCGGCGCCACCCGGTTGAGCTGGCAGGTCTGCCCACGCCCCGACACCCCCGGTTGCCCCCCATGAGCATCCCCCCCCTCTTCGACCTTTCCGCCACGATCGCGGTCGTCTCCGGCGCCGCCAGCGGCATGGGAAAGGCCTCGAGCCTCGCCCTCGCCGCCCACGGGGCCACCGTCGTCCTGCTCGACCGCCACGAGGCCGGGCTGGCGGCGACCGCCGGCGCGATCACGGCGGCCGGCGGCCGGGCCGTGCCCCGGGTGCACGACGTCGCCGACGTGGAGGCGGCCCGTCGGCTCTTCGAGTGGCTGGACGACGAGTTCGGCCGCGTCGACTTCCTCGCCAACGTCGCCGGCGAGGGCCTGCTCGCCGACCCGCTCTCGATCACCGACGCCGACCTCCGGACCGTCCTCGAAACCCTCGTCGTCGCCCGCTACGCCCACTGCCGCGAGGCAGGCCGCCGCATGCTCCGGCGCGGCAGCGGATCGATCGTGAACATCGGCAGCCTCGCGAGCCTCACCGCGCTCGGCCGCGGCCATGCCGCCTACAGCATGGCGATGGGCGCGGTGGCGCAGATGACCCGCGAGCTGTCGACCGAGTGGGCCGCGCGGGGCGTGCGGGTCAACGCGATCCTGCCGGCGCAGGTGCTGAACCCGGGACTCGAGAGGCGGATCGACGAGGATGCGGCGATCAGGGAGAAGTGGCTTTCGGGGATTCCCCGCGGCCGGCTGGGACGGCCCGAAGACATCCAGGGGCTGATCGTGCTCCTCGCGTCGGATGCCTCGTCGTGGATCACCGGCGCGTTGATCCCGATGGACGGCGGCAACCTGGCGATGAACGCCGGCGGCAGCATCGGCCCCCAGTTCTCCGGAGACCAGTTTTCAGGAGACCAGGTTCCAGGAGTCCAGGCATGACGTCCCCGCGCACCCCGTCGCGCTCTGCGGCCCGCGAGGCGACGGCGGCAGCCGGCGACGTCCGCCTCGATCGCGCCGCCCTGCTTGATCTCTACCGCACCATGCTCACGATCCGGCTCGCCGAGGAGGAACTGGCCCGCTGCCACCAGCGCGGGCTGATCCACGGCGCCTGCCACACCTCCGTCGGCCAGGAGGCGGTCGCCGCCGGCGTGTGCGGCCACCTGCGGCCCGACGACGTGATCTTCAGCACGCACCGCGGCCACGGCCATGCCCTGGCCAAGGGCCTGCCTCCGGAGCAGCTCTTCGCCGAGCTCTTCGGCAGGGCGAGCGGCTGCTCGCGAGGCCGCGGCGGCAGCATGCACCTGTTCGCGCCGGAGATCGGCCTGCTCGGCACGAGCGGCATCGTCGGCCCGTGCATCCTCCAGGCGGCCGGCGGCGGCTATGCGTTCCGGCTCGCCGGAACCGGCGGCGTGGCGGTCGCCTTCTTCGGCGACGGCGCGGTGAACAACGGCGCCTTCCACGAGGGGCTCAACATGGCGGCCATCTGGAAGCTGCCCGTGCTGTTCGTCTGCGAGAACAACCAGTACGCCACCGAGGTGCCCTTCAGCGAGGCCAGCGGCATTCCCGACGTCGGCCGCCGGGGGGCGAGCTACGGCCTCGTCGGCGAGGAGGTCGACGGCAACGACGTGCTCGCCGTGCATGCGGCGGCCGCCCGGGCCGTCGCGCGGGCGCGGCGAGGCGACGGGGCCACGTTGATCGAGTGCAAGACCTACCGCACGCGCGCCCACGCCGAGGGCATGGGAGACTTCGACTACCGCACCCGCGAGGAGGTAGCCGCGTGGAAGGACCGCTGCCCGATCGCCGGCTTTCGCCGGGTGCTCGAGGCGGAGCACGGAGTTCCCGCGACCGACCTCGATGCGGTCGAGGCCGCGGTCGCCGATCTCGTGACCCGGAGCCGGGCCGGTGCGGAGGCCGCTCCTGAACCGGCTGCCGCCGACGCGACGACGCATGTCTCCGCTGCGCCGCGCGCGGTCCGTGAGCCCACGCCGGATCCGGCCGCCCGGCAGATCGCCTTCATCCCGGCGACGGTCGAGGCGCTTGACGCGGCGATGAGCGCCGATCCGTCGATCTTCGTGCTCGGCGAGGGGGTCGGCCGCCGCGGCGGCAACTTCCGCACGACGGCGGGCCTGTACGCCACCTACGGTCCCGAGCGGCTGCGGGACACGCCGATCTGCGAGCGGGGCTTCACGGGGCTCGCCTGCGGCGCCGCGATGGCGGGCGCGCGACCGGTCGTCGACTTCATGTTCATCGACTTCCTGCTCGACGCCTGGGGGGAACTCGTCAACCAGATCGCCAAGATGCGGTTCATGTCGAGCGGCCGGCTGCGGATGCCGGTCGTGCTCCGGGGCTGCATCGGGATGGGACACTCGGCCGCCACCCACCACTCCGGAAGCTACTACGGCATGCTCGCCCAGGTGCCGGGCCTGCGGGTCGTCGTGCCCTCCACGCCCCGCGACGCCAAGGGGCTCTTCGCGCATGCGCTCCGCGGCGAGGACCCCGTGCTGTTTCTCGAGCACCGGGAGATCCTCCAGGTGAAGGGGCCGGTGGAAGAGGGCGACTATGAGATTCCCTTCGGCCGGGCCCGGATCGCCCGGCCGGGCTCCGACGCCACGGTCGTGGCCGTCGGCCGCATGAACCATCTCTGCCTCGCCGCCGCGGAGACGCTCGCCGCCGAGGGCGCGAGCATGGAGGTGATCGATCCGCGGACGATCGCGCCATTCGACGCCGAGGCGATCCTCGCCTCGGTCGCGAAGACCGGCCGGCTGCTCGTCGTCGACGAGCCGGCCGGGCCCTGCGGCCTCGCCGCGGAGGTCGCGGCGCTGGCGGCCGATCGTGGCTTCGACGATCTCGACGCCCCGGTCAAGCGGCTCTGCGGCGTGCCGTCACCCACGCCGTACAGCCCGGTGCTCGAGGCGGCGGTGCTGCCGTCCACCGCGACGATCGAGGAGGCGATGCGGGAGCTGCTGGCGGAATGACCCGCGCTTTCTGGAGGGACAGATTCCATGGCTAATGACGTCGTCATTCCCCGGCTCGGCTGGTCGATGGAGGAGGGCGTGTTCGCGGGCTGGCTCAAGCAGCCCGGCGAGGCCGTGGCGGCTGGTGAGCCGTTGTTCATGCTCGAGGGGGAGAAGGCCACGCAGGAGATCGAGGCGGTCGACGGCGGGATCCTGCACGTCGCCCCCGACGCGCCGGCGGTGGGGCAGACCGTGCTCGTGGGTCGCCTGATCGCCAAGCTCGGCAGGCCGGGGGAGGCTCCGGACTGGTCGCCCGCGGCCATTCGGGGAGCGTCGGGCGTCGAGAACGGGCCATCGACGACCGTCGATCGGACGCCCACCGCGGAGCCTGGCCGGCCCCCGGAACGTTCCGTCGGAGAGGCGCCCTCCCCGAGGCCGCGGAGTTCGCCGCGGGCCCGGCGGGCGGCCTGGGACGCGGGCGTCGAGATCGGCACGGTCCGCGGGAGCGGCGTTCGCGGACGTGTCCGCGAGCGCGACGTGCTCGCCGCGGCGGAGGCCGGATCCACCCTCGTGCCGCCACCGCACGGCGCGGACGCTGGGCCGACGGTGCCGATCTCGGCCACGCGGCGGGCGATCGCCCGGCTGATGGTCACGAGCCGGCAGCAGACCGTGCCGGTCACGCTCACGGCCTGGGCCGACGCCGCTTCCCTGCTCGCTGCCCGCGCCGCCGGCAAGGCCGCCGCGGGCCCCGATTCGCCCGCGGTCCACGACATGCTCCTCAAGGCCCTCGCCGACTCGATCCTGGCGCATCCCCTGCTTGCCGCCCGCTGGGACGAGACCCAGCTGACGCTGCCGGGCGAGCGGATCGACATCGGCCTGGCCGTCGACGCGGCCGACGGCCTCGTCGTGCCCGTGGTCCGCGATGTCGCCGCCGCGCCGCTCGTCGAGGTGGCCCGGCAGACCCGCTCCCTCGTGGCCCGTGCCCGCACCGGACAGCTCGTGGCCGCCGACATGCAGGGGGGCGTGTTCACGCTCACGAGCCTCGGCGCGCTCGGCGTCGAGTTCTTCACCCCCGTGATCAACTATCCGCAGGGGGCGATCCTGGGCGTCGGGACGGTCCGCATGCAGCCCGTGCCGGCCGCCGGCGAGCCCGGTTTCCGGCTGCAGCCCCAGCTGCCGCTCTCGCTCACGTTCGACCATCGGGTCGTCGACGGGGCTCCCGCCGCACGCTTCCTCGCCGACCTGGCCGGGCGGATCGCGGCGTTCGATCCCGCTCCGGATGGCGGGTGACCAGGGCGGATTCGAGCTTCGTGGCGCGACGGCCGGGGGCGGGCCGACTCGTCGCTCCACCCGTCACGACGCGCCCGAGGACGTCGTCGCACTCGGGCCCGGCAGCTGCGGGAGCAGCTTGATCCAATCGGCCACATGCTGGTGGGCTTCGGCGGCGGCCTTCTTCCGGTCTCCCGAGCGGATGGCGTCGAGCAGCTGCTGGTGCGCGTCGGCGGTCTCCTGCCGCGTGCTGCGGGTCACCGCCTTGTGCCGCAGCTGCATCTGGGCGATCCACAGGCCGACCTGATCGCGGAGCACGCTCCAGCAGAGCAGCAGCCGTCGGTTGCCGGTCATCCGGACGATCCGGTCGTGAAACTCCGCGTCGAGCCGCGACACGGCCGCGAGCGTTCGCGCCGACCTCGTCGCCGTGATGATCCGCTCGAGCGCCGCAAACGAGCCGCGGTGCGGGCGGACGGCGGCGAGGGACGCGGCCATCGGGTCGATCATCAGCCTCACCGCGTAGATTTCGTCGACGTCGCGGGGCGTGAGCACCGGCACCCGCGTGCGGCCCGTGGCATCGAACTCGACGAGACCCCGCAGTTCCAGTTCGATCAGGGCCTCGCGGATCGGCGCCCGGCTGACGCCCAGCATGGTCGCGAGCGACGGCTCGGAGATCTTCTGCCCCGGCTTGAACTCGCCGGCGACGATCGCCCGCGCCAGGCGGGAACAGACCGACTGCGAGAGCTGGGTGCGCTCGACCCGCGCCGGGGGCGGGCGGGTGCCCGCCAGTACGGTGGTGCTGCGGCGCGTCATGCTTCCTCCACGACCGGGTTGGTGAGCCGGCCGATCCCCTCGATCTCCACCGTGACGCTGTCCCCCGGCTGGAGGAAGACGGGAGGCTTCCGGGCGAAGCCGACGCCATGGGGCGTTCCGGTGAGGATCACCGTGCCGGGATTGAGGATCATGCTCGCGGACAAAAATTCGATCAGGGTCGGCACGTCGAAGATCATGTCGTTCGTGTTCCAGTCCTGCAGCGTCCGGTCGTTGACGATCGTGCGGATCGCCAGCGTGTTCGGATCGGGGATCTCGTCGGTCGTGACCAGGGCGGGGCCGAGCGGGCAGAACGTGGCGAACGTCTTGCCCCGGCACCACTGGCCGCCGCCGCCGTTGCGCTGCCAGTCGCGGGCGGACACGTCGTTGGCGCACGTGTAGCCGAGGACGTACCCCAGCGCGTCGGCCCGGGAGACGTTGTGGCAGCGCCTGCCGATCACCACCGCCAGTTCGCACTCGTAGTCGACCTGATCGCTCCGCAACCGCCGCGGAAGCACGATCGGGTCGCCGGGGTTCTGCACGGAGCCGGAGTTCTTCATGAACAGCACCGGATGCTGCGGCGGCTCCACGCCCCCTTCGGCGGCGTGCTTGCGGTAGTTGAGGCCGATGCAGAGGATGTCGCGGGGTTCGAGGGGGGCGAGCATCTTGTCGACGGTGACCGATCGTCCGGAGTCGCGCAGTTCGCCGAACAGCTCGCCCTCGAGCAGCGTCGTGCGGCCGTCGTCGTGAAGCCTGCCGAACCACTCCCGGCCGGACGAGACACCGCGGATGATTCTCATGGGCCTGGCAACTCCGTGGACACAGGATGGGCCGAGCAAATCGGCTCGTTGCGGGAGCCGCCACCGGAGCGACGGTATGATGTTTCTCGCGGGGTTTCAACCGCCACGGGGCCATGCCCCTGGGTCACGCCCGTCGTGACGGGTACGCTGGACGGACCCGGAAAGCGGAGCGCATGCCATGAGCGTCCAGATGGAACTCTCGCGGATCATCATCAGCGAGATCAACGACCAGCAGGTCGTCTACCTGAAAGAGATCGAGGGAGAGCGGACGTTTCCGATCCTGATCGGTCTGTTCGAGGCGACGAGCATCGACCGCCGCGTCAAGCATCATCAGTCGCCCCGTCCGCTGACGCACGACCTTCTCGTGGCGGCGGTGGAACTGCTCGGCGGGGAGTTCCAGGACGTCGTGATCTCGGAACTCAAGGATCACACGTACTTCGCGGTGATCCGCGTTCTCAAGGATGGCGAGATCGTGGAGATCGATTCGCGGCCCTCCGACGCCATCGCGGTGGCCGTGACGTGCGAGCCCAACCTACCGATCTACGTGGCCGAGGAAGTGCTCGAGCACGTGGTCGGCTGAGGCGACGCGATCACCCGCCAGCTTCGGTCCACGCGAAATGCGGCCGTACCCCTCATCCGGGTCGCACGTGAGCCTCGCGCGTTCGCGAAGCTCGGGGTTGCCCGTGCCCGTCACCGGACGTTCGTTCCGGGCGTCCCGCCAATCCTGTCGGCACGGCAGATGCAGGACCGGTCATTTACGGCCGGGTGCGACTCGGGACGTCAGGAAGCCGCAATCGCGTGAGCGATGCGGGCATGCGGCCAGCCCCCATCGCTTACGCGATTGGGGCTTCCGTTGCGGGGTCTGCGGGGGTGCGCCACGGGTTGAAAACCCGCGCTCCGAAGGGCATCAACTCAGCCGCGGGTTGAAACCCGCGCTCCTGCCAGGCTCGCGTGGAGTCCGGATTACGCCTCGAGCCCGAATGCGCGGCGGAGGACCTCGATACACCGTGCGCCGTGTTCTGCGGCCACGATCACGTTCAGGCGGACCTCGCTGGTGCTCACCAGGTCGATGTTCACGCCGGCGTCGGAAAGCGGCTTGAAGAGCCGATCCGCCACGCCGGCGTGGCTGCGGATGCCGACGCCGGTGATCGAGAGCTTGGCGACGTGCGGCACGTCGGCCACGGTGGCCCCACGGGCCGCGGCGATCGCCCGGGCCGCCGCGAGCGCCCGATCGCGGCTCTCCGCGGGCACGGTGAACGACAGTTCCGCCCGGCCCTGCCGCGGATGACTCTGGACGATCATGTCGACGAGCAGTCCCTGGTTCCCGACGTCCTGAAACACGTCGGCCGCAACCCCCGGCGTGTCGGGCAGGTCGGTGAACACCACGAGGGCCTGCGAGGAGTCGAGCAGGCAGTCCTCGATCGCGAGATCCTCCATGCCTTCGAGCCGCCGGACGACGTCGAGCGCGGTCGACTTCGGGAGCGAGCCCCCCGTCGTCGCGTCGAACGGCTCGCTGCCGGCGTCGTGCAGGCCGAAAGCCCGGTGCACCGCCTGCACCGCGGCCGGGCCGTCGCCGCGACCGACCAGGGCCGAGATCTTGATCTCGCTGGTCGTGATCATATGGACGTTGATCTTCTCCGCCGACAATGCGGAGAACATCCGCCCCGCGACCCCCTCCTCGGCCTCCATGCCCACGCCGACCACCGACACCTTCGCCACCATCCGGTCGTGCGACACCCCCTCCGCCCCGATCGCCCGTGCCACGCGGCCGGTTCGTTCGAGCGCATCGGAGAGGTCGTCCTCGGGCACGGTGAACGAGATGTCGGCCCGGCCCGCCCGGCCGACGTTTTGCACGATCATGTCGACCGCGATCCCCGACTCCGCCAGCGCCGAAAACAGCGCATGGCTCGAGCCCGGCTGGTCGGGAGCGCCCTCGAGCGTGATCCGGGCCTCGTCCTTGGCCAGGGCCACGCCGCTCACGGGCCGCTTCACGGCCTGGTCGGCCGCCAGGATCAGCGTGCCCGGAACGTCCTTGAAGCTCGACCGCACCACCACCTTCACGCCGAACTTCTTGGCGAACTCGATCGACCGGGAGTGCATCACGCCGGCCCCGAGGCTGGCCAGCTCGAGCATCTCGTCGTAGGAAATGGTGCCGAGCCGCCGGGCATCCGGGAGCACGCGGGGATCGGTCGTGTAGACACCGTCGACGTCGGTGTAGATCTCGCACAGGTCGGCGTCGAGGACGGCCGCCAGGGCCACGGCGGTCGTGTCGGAGCCGCCCCGGCCGAGGGTCGTGATATTGCCGTGCTGGTCGATGCCCTGGAAGCCGGCGGCGATCACGATCGCGCCCGAGTCGAGCAGGGCCTTCACGTGGTCGGTCGAGATCGAGCGGATCCGGGCCTTGGTGTGGGTGCTGTCGGTGCGGATCCCGATCTGGGCGCCGGTCAGGCTCACGGCCTTGTGGCCGGCGGCCTGCACCGCCATCGCGAACAGGGCCACGCTGACCTGCTCGCCGGTGGAGAGCAGCATGTCCATCTCGCGGGCGCTGGGGCGGTCGGTGATCGCCTTGGCGAGGTCGACGAGGATGTCGGTCTGGTGGCCCATGGCGCTGACCACGACCACGACCTGGTCGCCGGCCTGGTGACGGGCGATCGCCTTCGCGGCCGCCGCCTGGATCTTGGACGGATCGGCCACGCTGGTGCCACCGAACTTCTGGACGACGAGGGCCATCTGCTGCTTCGACTCCTGTCTGTGCGGAACTGCCGGTCGGGGCTCAGGAACCCTTCCCGAGAAACTCGCCCATCAGCCGCCATCCCGGTTCGACGCGTTGGCCGGAGGCCGCGGCTGAGGACTCGTCATACGTCGCCTGGCCCGAAGGCTCGATTCCCTTGCCGGCCATCACGAAGGGCACGGGGCCCCGCGAGTGGGTTTTGGTGGCCAGGAACGTGGGGTGATCGGGGCAGACGAGGATCCGGTGGTCGCCGCTCCAGGCGACGCGGAGGTGCTCGGCGATCGGCGCCACGATCTTCGCATCGATCTCCTCGAGCGCCTTGACCTTCTCCCCCGCGTCGCCCTGGTGGCTGGCCTCGTCGGGCGCTTCGACGTGCACGCAGACGAGGTTCGTCGTCGCCAACTCGGCGATCGCGGCCCGCCCCTTGGCGGCGTAGTCCGTGTCGAGGTAGCCGGTGGCGCCCGGCACCTCCAGCCGCTTCCAGCCCGCGAGGGCCGCGAGACCGCGGAGCAGGTCGACGGCCGTGATCATGGTGCCCGAGGTGCCGTACGTGCTCACGAACGGCTCGAACGCCGGCGCCCGGCCGACGCCCCACAGCCAGACGTGTGTCGCCGGCCGCCTGCCCACGGCGATCCGGGCACGGTTGACCGGGTGGTCGCGGAGCCACTCCGCGCTTCGCGACATGATGTCGGTGAGCAGCCGCGCGCCGGTCCCCCGGGGAAAATCGTCGACGACCGGCTTGTCCATCAGGTCGTGGGGGGGCGTGGCCCGCAGGCCGCCGTCGAACGGCGCCGCACCGGGGCTGCCGCGGTGGATCAGCAGGTTGCGGTAGCTGACGCCCGGCACGAACGACCAGGCGGCGGCCAGGTCGGGAAAGTCGGCGGCGAGGCCTTGCTGGCAGGCGGCGAGCAGCGCGACGCCCTCGGCCGTCGACACGTGGCCGGCGGTGAAGTCCTGCATCGTGCTGCCGTCGATCGTCACCAGGTTGCACCGCACGGCCCAGTCATCCGGTCCCAGGGCGATGCCCTGGGCGGCCGCCTCGAGCGGCGCCCGGCCGGTGAAGAACGTCAGCGGGTCGTAGCCCATAAGGCTCATGCAGGCGACCTCCGAGCCCGGCGGCAGCGAGTCGGGCACGTGGTTGGTCAGGCCCACGCGGCCCCGGGCGGCGAGCGCATCGAGCGCGGGCGTGCGCGCGGCCTGGAAGGGCGTGCGGCCGCCGAGGGCGTCTTGCGGGGCGTCGGCCGCCCCGTCGGGAATCACGATCACGTACTTCATGCGGTCGCGGTGCCTGCGGCGGGGTTCGTCAGTCGTCGAGCACGCCCAGGCAGATCGTGCCGCCGGAGACGACGTCGGAGGCGTCGATGTGGGCCACCGCCTTGGCCACGGCCGACGTGCCGCAGGCGTGGGTCATGATCACCAGGGGCACGCCCTCGTGGTCGGCGGGGTCGCGCTGGATCACGGAGGCGATCGAGATCCCGTGCTCGCCGAGAATGCCCGTGATCCTCGACAGCGCCCCGGGGCGGTCGTCGACCCGGGCGCGGAGAAAGTGCTTCTGCACCATGCCGGCCCCCTCGATCCGCGAAGCCGGGCTGTCGGCGTCGAGCACGCCCGTCGTGCGGAAGGTGATGGCCGCGCGGCCCACGACCGTGTCGATGATGTCGGCGACCACCGCGGAGGCGGTCGGCATCTGGCCGGCGCCAAGGCCGTGGAAGAACATCGGGCCGACCGCGTCGCCGACGATGCTGACGGCGTTGAACGCCCCGCGGGTCTCCGCGAGCGGCGTGCCCGCCTTGACCAGGGCCGGTGCGACCCGCATGGCGATCCGCCCGTCGCTGCGGCTGGCGATCGCCACCAGGCGGATGCGGTAGCCGAGGTCGGCCGCCGACGACATCAACTCGGCGTCGACGCCCTCGACGCCCGTCCGCGGGATCTCGCCCCACGGCACCCAGACGCCGAAGGCGAGGTGCGCGAGGATGGCGAGCTTCTGGGTGGCGTCGGTGCCGTCGACGTCCATCGCCGGGTCGGCCTCGGCGAAGCCCTTGGCCTGGGCGAGTTTCAGGACGTCGGCGTAGTCGGCCCCCTCCTCCTCCATCGTGGAGAGGATGAAGTTGCTCGTGCCGTTGAGGATGCCGCGGATGCTCTCGATGCGGTTGGCGGCCAGGCATTCGCCGATGGCCGCGACGATCGGGATCCCACCGGCGACGGCGGCCTCGAAGGCGATCGAGCGTCCCTTCCGCCTGGCCAGGTCGAAGAGTTCGGGGCCGTGCTCCGCCAGCAGCGCCTTGTTGGCCGTGACCACGTCCTTGCCGTTCTCCAGGAGGTCGATCATCATCGACCGGGCGGGTTCGAGGCCGCCGACGAGCAGGGCTGCGACCGAGATCGACGGATCCCGGGAGACCGTGCGGATGTCGGTGGAGACGCGGTCCGGCGCGAGCCTCAGGCCGCGGTCGCGGCCCACGTCGCGGCAGACGGCCCGTTCGACCACGATCGGCCGACCGGCGTGACGCGTGATGTGGTCGGCCGACTCCACGAGCAGCCGGACGACCCCCGAGCCGACGGTGCCCAGGCCGACGACGCCGACGCGGACGGGTTCGAGCTGGGGCATGACGGAGGCTCCGGAACGGGTGCTGCCGGAACCGCGGCTCCGCGGCTCGACAAACCTGCGATCCTAATGAGCCTAGGCCGCACCGGAAAGCACGCCCATGCACCGCAGCCAAGCCGCCGCGGGACGGTCGTATCGATTCTGCGGGCGACTGGCCGGCCGTCGGGGGCGAGCTATCGCCGCCGACGCTGGAAGGTCGCTCCGGCCATCGCCGCCAGGGCCAGGACCGTCGTCGCCACGGCAGGCGGCTCGGGGACGGCCGCCGCGATGCCGGGGCCCGAGTTGTAGCTGCCGGCACCGTAGAGGCCGCTCGCCGAGAAATCGGCCACGTCCTGAATGTCGACCACTCCGTCGTAGTTGAAGTCGCCGTCCATCCAGGTGGCCGGCTCTCCGGTGCCGAACTTGCCGGATGACACGAAGTTGGAGACGTCGAGAATGTCGACCACCCAGTCGAGATTCGTGTCGCCCTGGGCGGCGTAGGCCACCGTCTTCGATCCGTCGCCGTTGTCCATCCAGCCCACCGCCCGGAGCTCGAAGGCCGTCACCTGCGCGGCAGTGACGGTCGACGTGATGCCGCTGGTGCCGTCCCAGGTGCCGCCGTTGCGGCCCACGACGAGCGCGGCCACCAGGTCGGCGACGGACAGACCGCTCACGAACGACAGGGAACTGTTGGTGACGTCGACGAGGCCGCCACTCGAAAGTTCGAGGCCGGCGACGCTCGTCGTGATCCGCGACCCGAGCTGCGCAGTCCCTCCGCCCAGCACGGCCAGCGTCGCGGCCGACAGGGCCGAGGCGTTGGTCAGCCGGACCGAGCCGGCCTCGACGGTGAGCGGGGCCGCCAGCGGATTCGCCTGGTCGAGCACGAGCACGCCGGCCCCCGTCTTGGTCACGGGCGTGGACCCGGCGAGCGACGGATAGCCGGCCGCGGTCTGGGTCTGGGTGCCACTGGGTACGTTGATCGTGATCGACGATCCGGCGGGCGAGAACACCAGGTTCAGGTCGTTGCCCGCCTGGGCGACGCGGAACGAACCCCCCTGGAGGTCGTTGGTGAAGCCCGCCGTGCCGTTGGTGGCGCTGGTGTTGATCGTGAACTTGCTCGACGCGAAGCCGCTGATGCCGGCGGTGGTGGTGAGCAGGGTGTAGGTGGACGACACCAGCGGATCGAAGCCGGCGGCGGGGCCGGTCGACCCGTTGGGGACCACGCTCCAGAGGTTGATCTTGAAGGTGCTCGTCGCCGACGCGGTGATCGAGAGCGACCCGAGCACGCTGACGAGGTCGTATGAGCCGGTCTGGCCGGCAGGCAGCGAGAGGTCGTCGGCCTGCCAGTTGTAGTTGCCCCCCCCGCCGAAGGTGAGCGATCCCGACATCGTGATCGTGCCGCGACCGACGCCCGGCGAGAGCGTGGCGCCTCCGCCGAGGGACGTGGTCCCGAGGACGGTGCCACCGCCCGTCAGGGTCTGCGTGCCGGGCACGGAGTAGCCCCCCGCCACGCCCGACACGTCGAACACGCCGCCGCTGGTCCCGGTCGACACCCGCACCGATCCCGCCACGGCCGCTGCATTGGCGATCGCCAGCGTGCCGCTGGAGAGGATGCCGGTCGCACCCGTGTACGTGCTCGTTCCCGTGAGCGTGGTGCGGCCGCCACCCGTGACGTAGAGGGCACCCGTGCCGGAGATCGCGCCCGCGAACGAGTGCGCGTCGGAACGGTTGAACTCCAGTTCCGCGCTGTTGACGATGCCCGAGGCCGTGATCGCCCCGCTCGTGCCGCCGTTGCCCACCTGGAGCACGCCCCGCGAGATCGTGATCGGCCCGCCGGCCGCCGTGCCCGTCACCCGGAGGCTGCCCGGGCCCGACTTCGTGAACCCGCTGGCGGCCGACAGGGTGGTCACGATCGAGGGCGCGATGCTCGGGCCCACGTAGACGTCGTTGGCCGCGGCGGACGTGCCCGTGAGCGTGACGGTGCCGGGACCCTCGAGAAAGATGCCCGACGCGTCGAAGGCGATGCCCTGGGCGACCGACACGCCGCCCGCCGCGACGGCGACGGTGCCGCCGGTGCCCGAAAAGACGGCCCGTCGCGAGGCATTCCAGGCGCCGATCGAGGTCCCGGATGAAGCCCAGTTGGAACCCGCGGTGGACCAGGTGCCCGAGCCTCCGAGCGTCGTCGCGCTGCCGGCCCCCGACCAGAACTGGGCCACGTTGCCGAAGGCCGCGGTTGTGATCGGCCCCATGTTGAGATACACCTCGGTGCCGGGCGGGTTCGGATACCGCGGAATCACGAGCTGCCGAATCGCCGCACTGGTGTTCGATACCGAGATCCCGAAGAAGTTCGGCGCCGCGCCCGTGCTCGTCGCGACGCTGCCAGTGACGATCGGCACGGTCGCACTCGAGCCGTCGTAGAAGTTCACGACGACCGGAAACGGAAAGTCCTGTGGAGCCCCGAAGAAGTCGGTGAAGAAGAACGTCGCCCCCACCTGGCGGACGTTGTTGCTGTTGAAGTCGACGTACAGCGGCTGGCTGAACTGGAAGTTGCCGATGCCGGGCACGGAGCCGCCGTAGTAGTTGTCGAAGAACATCCCGGTCGGCACGTACGCCGCATACGACGCATAGGGCGCGCCGAGGACATACCGCTGCGCCGGGATCGGGTTCGAGAAGTCGGCAGCGGGCAGACCGGGGTAGGAGTTCGTGGCACCGCCGGCCGGCAGGGCGGCATTGAAGGTCGACTGGCTCGTGTACGTGGTGACCTGGCCGGACGCCACCGCGGCCCAGGCCATGAAGCCGACCCAAGCAGCTGCTCCTGCGAGGGTTCGCGAACCAAAACCCCTCGCCGACACGAATCCAGACTCAGACGAGTCCATAACGATGCCCCTTGGTGACGTCGCCGCTCGTGGGAAGGCACAGCGCCCCCCTGCACGCTCGACGACTCGCTTCCGCCACCCGCCTCGTCCGTCAAAAACGTCCGTCAGAGAACTGTCGTGCCGTCAACCTCCGGCAGCCTTTTCGCTTGCCGCGCCCGGGCGATCATGCCCGCCGCCGCCGTTGGAGCGTCACGCCGGCCATCGCCGCCATGGCCAGGGCCGTTGCGGCCAGCGAGGACGGCTCTGGCACGGCTGCCACGGACATGTTCGAGACATTGAGATAACCCGTGACATTATTATTTACCACGGTCATCGTCGTCAGCGGGGCATCCGTGATGGTGATCCCAGCGAAGCCGAAGGCACCGGTCGTGGTGCTCGGCACGGAGACGGACGACCCGTCACTGAAGTTCACCGTCACGTTCCCGGCAAGTCGGTTGCCATTGATGTCCGAAATCCAGATGTCAGCCCCGGCAGAAGCGACGTTGCCGGTGTTGAAGGTGACGACCATGTCTTGGGACCGATTCCAGTTTCCGACGGCCTTGAAGCCGGCATCCGGGAAAACCCCCAGTCCGGACGTCGGCGCCGTGATCGTGTACCCGACCGTGGGAATGCCACCCGTGCCGGTGACACTCGTCACGGGGGAGCTAGGAGAGTCGGGCACGCCGACGAAGTCATTGAAGTAATATCCCGCTGGCAGCGAAGACTGGAAGGAGCTGCTGCTCGTGTACGTGGTGGTGGCCGCCTGTGCAGCCGTGGCACACAGGCCCAGCGACGCGGCGACGAAGAAGCCTGCAACGGCGAGCGGACGGAAGCGGGTCATTGAAAAACTCCTCAGTGCGATGGTGTGCCGGGGTGTGGAGCGGCGTCATCCCGAGGTCTTACTGTCTGTCTTCGTGCCCCACCTGTGCAATCGCCGTGCCGAGATTCCCTCTAATTGGGGGATTCGCCCCAAGTCGTTTGTGCAGCAAGGTTTGCGGATTGTCTCCGAGGACTCGCCTTGTGGGAGTCGTTTCGCCATCAGTGCGAAACCCTTCGCAGTTCCTGGGAAATCGTTTGGGCGTAACTCGCAAATCTCGCCTGTCTCGGGCGACGGAACGATCGTTTCGGCCGTATTTTCTGGTGCGGAAGCCACTGCCAGCATGCAGTGACAGCAGATGAAAAGGTGTTGGGCCTCGGAGAATGGAAGGGTGTCTGAAAACCAACCCATCCTCACGGAGGCCCAACGCCATGATCGTCTTACAAGAACGCGCTTTTCTCAACGCCCAAGCACGGCTCGAAAAAATCCGCCGTTATGTGGAGGAGGCGGCAGATTCCGGGGAACGCATTGACCGGGTCGAACGGGAGCTGTTGGCCCAGTTTTTGGGTCTTCAGCAGAATTTGTGGGTAGAAAGCCTGTGTTTCTGCGCGGGGCTCTGCCCCGGACCCCGAGGTTTATGAGCCATGGCACAGGCATCAGCCTGAGTCTGTCGGCGTGAGGCTGATGCTTC
>VGYR01000076.1 GCA_016872925.1 Planctomycetota bacterium | reverse complement strand
CGGTTGGCGCCGCTCATAGACTTGAGACACCCTCACCTCGCTTTCCTTGGCCTTCCCCGGCTCCTCCCCGGAGGAAAGGGCCACAGCGAGACCACCGCCCCGGAACCCAGAATCAGCCGACAGCACGGCCCGTGCCGAACAGGAGTGGGACTGGGCCCCTCGTAGCGCGGGTTTCCAACCCGCAACGCAGCCCCCCGGGGAGCCGAGTGGCCTAAGGAAGCCGATCGGGCTCGGGAAGCCGATCGGGCCAGTGAGGGGAATCGACCCTGGCGTCGGCCAGATACTTCGCGAACTCAGCCACGAGCTCCGGGCGTTCCGCGGCGACGTCGCGCGTCTCGCCCGGGTCGGCGGCGAGATCGAAGACCTGCAGCGGCGCGTCCGGGCCCGGGCGCAGGGCCTTGAAGCGTCCGCGGCGGGCCGCCTGCTGGAACTTTGGCGCCGGCCGCTCCCAGTAGAGGGTGCGGTCCGAGAGATCCTGCGGCTCGTCCCGGAGCGTGGCGGCGACGCTGACTCCGTCGACGCCGGCCGGAGCCCGGACCCCGGCGAGGTCCGCGAGCGTCGGCAGCAGGTCGGCGAAGGACCAGACCTGCTCGCTCACCGCGCCCGCCGCGATCCGCCCCGGCCAGCCGGCGATCATCGGCACCCGCAGCCCCCCCTCGTGGAGCGAGCCCTTGCGGCCGCGCAAACCGCCGTTGCTGCCAAACATCTCGCCGCCCCCCTCCGGGCTGCCGTTGTCGGAGGTGAACAAGACGAGGGTGTCGCCCTCGATGCCGAGATCGGCGAGCACGTCCAGGATGCGGCCCACGTCGTGGTCCAGGCGGGTCACCATCGCGGCGAAGGTCTTCGAGGCCTCGGGCCAGTCTCGGTCGGCATAGGGCTCCTGGCTGCGCACCTCGAGCTCGGCATGAGGGATCGTGAATGGCACGTAGAGAAAAAAGGGGGCGTCGCGATGGCGGTGGATGAAGTCGATCGCGAACTCCGTGAACAGGTCGTTGGCGTACTGCCGCTGCCCGCGGTCGCGGTTCGCCTCGAGAAACACCCTCCGGCCGTCGCGCCACAGGTAGTCGGGAAAGTGGGAGGCCGCGTGGTTCTGGTTCAGGAACCCGTACCACTCGTCGAACCCCTGCCGGTTGGGCTCACCGGCGGACCCCGCCTCCCCGAGGCCCCACTTGCCCGTGATCCCGGTGGCGTAGCCGGCCGCCTGCACGACTTCGGCCACCGTGAGATCCTCGTCGAGCAGCGGGATGCGGTGCCCCGTGCCCGAGATCTCGTCGACCACGCCACCGACGCGGCCGCTGTTGTCGCGGATCCGGGCATGCCCGGCATGCAGCCCCGTCATCAGCACGCACCGCGACGGAGCGCAGACGGGGGCCCCCGCGTAGGCCTGCGTGAACCGCATCCCCTCCGCGGCCATCCGGTCGATCCGCGGCGTCATGATCGACCGCTGTCCGTAGCAGCCGAGGTCACCCACGCCGAGGTCATCGGCCATGATGACGATCACGTTCGGGCGGCGGTCGCCGGAACCGCCGGGCTCGGTTGCCGATGCCGCCGTGGCGACCGCGGCCACGGCACCGACCGTGAGCCAGCGATTCCATCATCCGCGAAGATCGCACGGCATGGCTGGTCGGCTCCGTCGGCTGCGAAGACTTCTCCGATGAAAAGATGATACAACCTCGGGTGCCGATGCGAGGCGAGTGAGCCGTCGATGAACATCTTCCCAACAAACGCCCTGGTCCATGGGCTCGCCGTGCTGCTCGCCGCCGCCACGGCCGGCCCTGCGGCGGCGGCGCCACGCCCCAACGTGCTCTGGATCGTGCTCGACGACGTTTCGCCCCACTTCTCGTGCTACGGCGAAGCGGCGCTCACCACCCCTCACGTCGACCGGCTGGCCCGCGAGGGCACCCGCTTCACCCGGGCGTTCGTCACCGCTCCCGTCTGTTCGCCGTGCCGTTCGGCGGTGATCACGGGCTGCCACCAGACCACGATCGGCGCCCACCACCACCGCAGCGGCCGGGGAATCGAGAAGATCCGGCTGCCCGCGGGGGTCCGTCCGATTCCGGAGCTCTTCCAGGAGGCCGGCTTCTTCACCTGCATCGGCAGCGGGCTGCCGGAGGAGAATCGTGCCGGCCGGAAAGCCGACGCCGGCGGCGAGCTCGGCAAGACCGACTACAACTTCGAGTGGAACCCGGGCATGTATTCCGGGAGCGACTGGTCCGGCCGCGGGCCCGGCCAGCCGTTCTTCATGCAGGTGCAGCTGTCGGGGGGCAAGCTGCGGGGCAACGGCGTCGAGTCTGCCCGGAAACTCGTGGAGCGGGCGGCGGCGGAACTGGGGAGTGCCACCGATCCGGCGGCCGTCACGCTGCCGCCTTACTACCCGCGCGACCCGGTGCTGCTCGGCGATTGGGCGGCCTACCTCGACGCGATTCGACTCACCGACGCGCACGTCGGCCGCATCATCGCCCGGCTCGAGGCGGAGGGCATCCTCGACGAGACGCTCGTGATCCTGTGCGGCGACAACGGCATCAGTCATGCCCGGGGCAAGCAGTTCCTGTACGACGAGGGCACGGCGACGCCGCTGGTGATCCGTGGTCCTGGCATCCCCAGGGGCGGCGTCCGGGACGACCTCGTCGAACTCATCGACATCGCGGCCACCTCGCTGGCCGCCGCCGGGATCCCGCGCCCCGGCACGATGCAGGCCCGGGATCTGTTCGCCGCCGACCACCGGCCGCGCGACGCGGTGTTCGCCGCCCGCGATCGCTGCGACGAAACCGTCGATCGGATCCGCAGCATCCGCACGGACGAGTTTCTCTACATCCGCAACTTCCATCCGCAGCGTCCGCTGCTCCAGCCCAACGCCTACAAGGACTCCAAGAGCATCATCCAGACGCTCCGGGCGCTGCACGAGTCGGGTGCGCTTGACCAGCTCCAGGAATCGCTGCTCTTCAGTGCGACCCGTCCGGCCGAGGAACTCTACGCGTGGCCCGAGGATCGCTGGCAGGTGCGGAATCTCGCCGGGAATCCCGAGCACCGGGAGACGCTCGAGCTGCTCCGCGACCGCCTCGATCGCTGGCTCGAGGAGACCCACGACCCCGGCCCGGAGCCCGCGGCCATGTACGACAGTGACATGGCGGTCTATCTGGCCGAGCCCTGGAACGCGAGAGCCGACAGCATCCGGCGGACGATCGCCCTGATGAAGCAGTGGGCTCGGGAGGGAAGATGATGCAGCGGTCCCCCGGCAGTGAGCGTTCGGTCATCCAGGCCGCGGCGCTGATCGTGTTCACGGCATGCCTGGGCGGGTGGCTCGCGCCGCCCGCGACCGCGGTGGAGTTGGCGGGCATCGTCGTCACGCCGCACGCGCCGACGATCGCCACCGAGATGCGGTACGTCGACCCCCGGGGGCCGACCGACGGGGCGCGGGTGCAGCTGTTCCTGCGGCACGACGGCCCCGGCGACCTGCGGATCGCTCCCGACGCCGCGATCACGGTGGGGGGCACCGCGGTCGACGCGCTGGTCGCCTCCGGCGCGTGGGCCTGGCTCGACTTTCCGTCGCAGTGGCCGGACGATCCGCTCGTCCTGCCGGCGGGCGGGCTGACGGTCATGTCGTTCAACGCGGTCGGCGGCGGCTGGGGCGTGGGCACCGGCGCGGATCTCGCGCTGCCGGGCCAGCGGCCCGTGTCGCTGGCGATCGAGGCTCCCACTGCCTGGCTGTCGGCCGTCACGTTTCTGCGGCGGGCCGCCGGAGAGGGCATCGAAGACCTGCATCCGGACACGCTGGTCGTGCACCTGGACAACGCCTCGCATGAGCCGCTCACGCTCGACGGCATCCGGCTCTGGACGCCGCAGCCCGGCGAGTCGCACCGCGTCCTCGAGGCCGGCCCTTGGCTCGAGGGCTGGCAGGCGTTTCAGGGTCGGGCCACGATCGGCCCCGACGATGCCGGCGGCCTCGTCGTTCCGGTGGCGGACGTGCCGCTCTCCTACGCGGCGGTCGAGGTCCGCCTCAGGAACGCCGACTCGTCCTCGCGGTCGCTGTGGGGACACGTTCGGGCGAAGCGGGAGCGGTTTGCGATCGGCGGCGGCTGGGTCAACTCGAAGTTGCCCGCCGGCGATTCCCTGCAGGTGCCGGACTACCTGCGCACGCTCAAACGGATGCACGTCGACTGCGGCAATCACGGACTCGTCCGCGGCTACACCGACGACCCCGCCCGCTGGAACCTCTGCCCGCTCACCTTCATGTCGGCCTGCAAGCCGTTCGAGGAATACGACTCCGACGCCGTCCTCCCCCGGATCCACGTCGTCGAGTTTCTCGGCGAGCCGCAGTACGGCGGCGGCCGGCCGGTGCCGCCGGCGGAGGTCTGGCGAAAGCTCACGCCCTACCAGCGGACGAGGATGCCCACGTCCGTGACCCACAGCGAGGAACGGATCTGGCGCAACTACGCCGGGCTCTCCGACTACCCGCACTTCGACGCCTACCGGGTCTGCGCGCCGGCGGCCGACGCCTGGTGGCGGTACGAACGCTGGGGCTCCGCCCCGATCGCCTGGGGCGCGCCGTTGGAGACGATCGGCGACCTGACCCGCAGCCTGCGGGAACTCAATCGCCCGGCGCCGATCGCCGCCTGGTCGCAGGGAGCCCATCACGACTGGGATTCGGTCGCCGGGCGGACCCGCACGAGCCCCACGCCGGACGAGCTGGTCGTCCAGGCATGGCACGCGCTGGCCGCGCGGATCACCTCGCTCTACTGGTTCAACCTCAGCCCGCGGTCCGTCGTAAAGTTTCGCGACCTGATCGATCCGATCACCCGGGTCGGTCGCGAGGCGCTCGTGCTGGCGCCGCTGATGCTCGAGGGGGCGGCTGGACCGCACGAGCGGCTCCACCGGCCCGACGGCGGGCCGGACTGGGATCTCTCCACCATCCATGGGCCCGACGCGGCGATCCTGTGTGCGATCGACCTCGACTACCGCCCCGACCGGGAACGGAAGGAGTTCGTCTTCGGGGTTCCGCGGGAGGCGACGTGGCGGTTTCGCACGCCCGGATACCTCGCCGGGATTCGCGACGTGTTTCGCATCGACGCCGATGGCGTCTACGACGCGACCTGGCGGCAGGAAGGCGACGCCATCTTCATCGACGCACGGGCCGCCCGTGTCGCCGTCCACGTGGCCACGACCGACCCGCTGCTCCGGGAACGGCTGGAAGCGGACCGCCGCCTGCTCGTCGCCGACGAGCAGGCGACCCAGTTCGATCCCGCCCACGACGACGCCCACTTCGCCCGACTTGCGGCGCTGCTGGAAGAACCCCCCGCGGGCGATCCTCCATCCCGGTAACCGCGCAACCGTGCCCACGCACTCTCTCGAGCCCCCCGCCGAGCCGCCCCGCCGACGGCCGTTCGTCGTCGACTGCCAGACCCACCTCTTTCTTCCGGAGGTGCTCGATGCGATGCGGCGGCGGACCACCGAGCCGCTGGTCTTCGATCGGGACGGGACCACGTTCCTGAAGATGGGCGACTGGCTCCGCAAGGTGCCGCCGCACTACGCCAGCGTGGCCGACAAGCTCGCGATGATGGATTCCAGCGGCATCGACCATGCTCTCTTGAGCACGAACGATCCGGGCCCCGAGTGGTTCGCCGGCGACGGCCCGCGGATCGCGGCCACCATCCACGATGCCCTGACGGCGCTGGCGGCCCGGCACCCGACCCGCTTCAGCTGGCTTGCCACGCTGCCGCTGCAGGACGAAGCGGCGGCCCGCGCGGAGCTCGACCGGTGCCGGAGCCTGCCCGGGTTTCGCGGCATCCTGCTCTACACGAACCTCGCGGGGGCGTGGTGCGACGAGGCTCCGTTCCACTGGCTCTTCGCCCAGGCGGAGCAACTCGGCCTGCCGCTTGTGCTCCATCCCGCCAAGCCCCTGACCACCGCCGCCGTCTCGGGCTACGAGCTCACCGGCACGCTGGGCAACATGTTCGAGGACACGATCGCCCTGGCACGGATCATCGCCAGCGGCCTGCTCGACCGGCATCCCGACCTGAAGCTCGTCTGCCCGCATCTGGGAGGGGCCCTGCCCTACCTCTGCGGCCGGATGGACCACCAGCTTGGCGTGCTGAAGCGCGGGCCGCAGCACCTCGCGAAGAAGCCGAGCGCCTACCTCCGCGGGATCTTCATGGACATCGTCTCGCCGCTGCCGGAGGCGCTGCGGTTCGCACTCGACTTCACGACGGCCGACAAGCTCCTGTTCGCGAGCGACCATCCGTGGGTCGAGGCGCCGGAGATCCTCGGGACGCTGCGGCAGCTCGGCCTGCCTGCCGACACCGAAGCGAAGATCCTCGGCGGCAACGCCCAGCGGCTGTTCGGGCTCTGACCGGTCTCGCCGATCCCTTCGGCACGGGTTGGAAAACCCGTGCTCCTCATGCCAGGAGCGCGGGTCTCCAACCCGCATGAAGAACCCCCGCGTGGTGCGGCCGTACCGCTTCCGCAGTGACGCTTCCGAACTACGGCACGGGTTGGAAAACCCGTGCTCCTCATGCCAGGAGCGCGGGTTTCCAACCCGCGTCAAGAACTCCGGCGTGGGGCGGCCGTACCGCTTCCGCAGTGACGCTTCCGAACTACGGCACGGGTTGGAAAACCCGTGCTCCTCATCCCCGGAGCGCGGGTTTCCAACCCGCGTCAAGAACTCCGGCGTGGGGCGGCCGTACCGCTTCCGCGGTGACGCTTCCGAATTACGGCACGGGTTGGAAAACCCGTGCTGCTTATCCCCGGAGCGCGGGTTTCCAACCCGCGTGAAGAACCCCTTCGGACGCCCGATCGCATGCGCGACGGGCCCGCTCGACGCGGGACGTGCGATACACTGGTGGATCCGGTTCGGCAGCACGGACCGAACGCGAGGAGCATCGCATGCGGGCTTGCGGCAGGTGGTCGATCGGGCCCGGAGGCGTGGCGGGAATCGTCCTCGCCGCCCTGGGAACTGCCTGCTGCGCGGCCGAGGACCTCGGCGTGCGGTTCACGCGCGACGTGCTGCCGCTCGTGGCCCGCTACTGCCACGAATGCCACTCGGGCGATGCGGTCGAGGGGGACGTCGACGTGGCGTCGGCAACGTCGCTGGCGGATCTCCGCGGCGACCTCGCCATCTGGCAGCGGGCGCGGGAGGTGATCCACGACCGGCAGATGCCCCCGGTGGATTCGGCCCAGCCGACGGATGCCGAGCGGGACGCGCTCGAGGCATTTCTGCGGGACTTTTTCCGCGGCGAGGCCGCCTCCCGGGCCGGCGACCCCGGCGAGGTCGTGCTCCGCCGCCTCGACAACGCTGAATACACCTACACGACCCGCGACCTCACGGGAGTGGCCACGCTCGATCCGGCCCGGGAGTTTCCGGCGGATAACGCCGCCGGCGAGGGGTTCAGCAACATCGGGCAGGCACTGGTGATGTCTCCGGCCCTCGCCGAGAAATACCTCGATGCCGCCAAGGGCATCGCCGCCCATGCCGTCCCCCTTCCCGACGGGCTCCGGTTCGCCGAGGGCACCAGCCGCCCCGACTGGACCCATGAATGCCTCGACGCCCTGCACGCGTTCTATGGCCGATACACCGCGCCGGTCGACGGCGCGATGCAGACGGTCGCCCAGGGCATCACCCTCGACCTGGGTCGGGACGGAGGCCTGCCGATCGCCCGATACCTCGCGGCCGCCTCCGATCAGCAGGCTCGGCTGGCTGCCGGTGAGGCCGACGCCGTGGCCCGCGAGCGTGGCCTGAGCGCGAAGTATCTGGCGACCGTCTGGCGGACGGTCACGGCGATCGACGAGCCCGCCTCGCCGCTGCTCGGCCCCGTCCGGCGGGCGTGGCGCACGGCGACTTCGTCGGATCCGGCGGCGGGTTTACGAGTCGTGGCCGACACGATCGCCCCCTGGCAGCGGGCCCTGTGGAGGTTCAATCCGGTGGGGCAGATCGCCCGACACCTCGGTCGCCCGGACGGCCCTCCCTCATGGATGGAGGCCGTCGAGCCGCTGGTGGCTCGGCAGGAGTTCCGGGTGAAACTCGAGCCCCCTTCCGATCGTCGTGATGTCGTGGTGCGGCTGATCGCCACCGACGCCGGCGACGCGCGGGATCGGGATTACGTGGTCTGGGAAAATCCCCGACTTGCGGCGACCGGCATGCCCGACGTGCCGTTGCGACGGCTCCGCCGCACTGCGGAGGCCGTCGCAGCGGACAAGGCGGCGGTGGCCGCGTCGGTCCGGGCATGCCTCGAGGCGCTCGGCGCGGCCGAGGCCGTCCGGGCCGCGGGGGGTGAACCGGAGCCGGTCGTCGATCTCGCCAGGACGTACGGCGTGGATCCCCGCGTGCTGGCGGCGTGGGCCGATCAACTTGGGCCGAGTCCGTCCGCACCGCCGCAGGACTTCCTGCTCGAGGCCCAGGCGAAGGGGGTAGCAGGGCACGAGAGCATCGCCGGCTGGTCCGGCGATCGCGCCCTGAGCGTGCTTGTGAACGACGGTCCGGAATCGCTGCGGATTCCCGCCGTCTTCGAACCGGGGGGGGTCGTCGCGCATCCGGCTCCGAACCGATCGGCGATCGTCGCCTGGCGAAGTCCCCGACCGCTCACGGTACGGGTCGAGGGAAGCGTCGGTCAGGCCCACGTGGGGTGCGGCAACGGCGTCGCCTGGCGACTGGAGGTTCGCCGCGGCTCCACGCGACAAGAGATGGCGTCGGGCACGACGGCGGCCGACCGCTCCGGACCGACTCCGTTCGGGCCGATCGACGGGATCGTTGTTCGGCAGCATGACCGCGTCTGCCTCGTGATCGATTCCGGTGACGGCGACCATGCCTGCGACTCCACCGCCATCAAGCTCTCGATCCGGGCCGACGAGGACGCCTGGGATCTGGCAGGCGATCTGGGCGATCGCGCTTCCGGCCGCGGCATTCGGGCGGGCAACCCGGTGCCGGATGCCTCCGGCCGCGAGGGCATCTGGGAACTCGGCGGGGAGCCGACGGGCACGCAGGGTTGGGCGATTCCACGAGGCTCGCTCATCGCCCGCTGGCAGGAGGCTGCGGCGGTCGACCGCGGGCCGATTCTGGCCGAGGTCGAACAGCTCTTCGCCGCGTCCCCCGGCTCTGCGGCGAACGATCTCGACGGCCGCCTCCGCGAAGCGATCCTCGCGGCCTCGGGGCCGATCCTGCGGAGGCTCGAGTCGACCAACCCCGGACCCGATGACGCCGGCCCGCCGGCCGACGGAGAACCTTCCTTCGGCCACCATCCGTCCGGTCTCGGTGACGTAGGCCGGGACGATGCCTGCGTCCTGGCGCCCGCCGAGGTCACGTTCAGGATTCCCGCCGACCTGGCCGCCGGCTGCGAGTTCGTGGTCGCCGCATCGCTGCATCCGGCGACGGCCGGCGAGGCCGCCGTGCAGGCCCACGTGCTCGTCGACGACACGATCCCGCCGCCGCTCTCGCCGGCCGCACCCGTGATCGTCGCGCCGGACGGCCCGGCCCACGGCCGGTTTGCCGCCGCCTTCGCGGAGTTTCGCGAACTCTTCCCGCCGGCGGTCTGCTACGCGCGGGTCGTGCCGGTCGACGAAGTCATCACACTCAACGTGTTCTACCGCGAGGACCACCTGCTGCGCAGGCTGCTGCTCGACGACAGCGAAGCAGCCCACCTCGATCGCCTCTGGGACGACCTGTCGTTCGTGTCGCAGGAGCCGTTCCGGCTGCAGGCTTCCCACGAGCAACTCATCCAGTTCGCCACGCAGGATCGCGGTGATCTCGTGAACGGCTTCGTCGCACTGCAACCGGCGATCGACGCGCGGGCGGAGGCGTTCGCCACGCGGCTGCTGGCTGCCGAGCCGGTCCAGGTCTCCGCCGTGCTCGAGTTCGCCGCGCGGGCCTGGCGGCGGCCCCTGACGGACGGAGAGTCGGCCGCCCTGCGGGAGCTGTATCGCGAGCTGCGGGGCGACGGCCTGGGCCACGACGACGCCCTGAAGCTGATGATCGCGCGGGTGCTCGTCGCGCCGGCCTTCCTCTACAAGCTCGAACTGCCGGGGCCCGGCCCGGCCGCCGAGCCGGTCACCGGCCGCGAGCTGGCCACTCGCCTCAGCTACTTTCTCTGGTCGTCCCTGCCCGATGAAGGCCTCGATGCCGCGGCGGATCGGCTGCAGGAGCCCGACGTGCTCCTGGCGGAGACCCGGCGGCTGCTCCGCGATCCGAAGATCCGCCGGCTGGCCGTGGAGTTCGGCACGCACTGGCTCCACGTCCACGGGTTCGACACCCACGACGAGAAGAGCGGAAGTGAGTTCCCGGAGTTCGCCGACCTGCGGGGGCCGATGCACGAGGAGGCCGTGCTCCTGCTCACCGACCTCTTCCAGCAAGACCGTTCGATCCTGGGACTGATCGATGCCGACCACACGTTCCTCGACGAGGCCCTCGCCCGTCACTACCGCATTCCCGGCGTGACAGGACCCGAGTGGCGGCGCGTGGAGGGGGTGCGGGAGCACGGCCGCGGCGGAGTGCTCACGCTCGCGGCCACCCTGGCGAAGCAGTCCGGAGCCTCGCGGACCAGCCCGATCCTCCGCGGCACGTGGTTCACGGAGGGGCTGCTCGGCCAGAAGCTGCCCAAGCCGCCGAAGGGCGTGCCCCCGCTGGCCGAAGCACCGCCGGCGGGCCTCTCCGAGCGGGAGTTGACGGCGATGCATTCGACCCATGCCGCCTGCGCAGGCTGCCATGCGCGGTTCGATCCCTACGGCTTCGCGCTGGAGGAGTTCGACGCCATCGGCAGGCGGCGGGCCACGGACGTGGTCGGCAGGCCGGTCGACGCCGCCGCCGTCCTGCCCGACGGGACGAGTGTCTCGGGGGCTGACGACCTCCGCCGCTACCTGGCGACCGTCCACGCCCCCGCGTTCGAGCGGCAGTTCCTCCGCAAGCTCCTGGGCTTCGCGCTGGGCCGCGGCGTGCAGCTTTCCGACGAGCCCTTGCTCGACGACATCCAGGCGCGGCTCGCGGCCCACGAGCACCGGGTCGGGGTGGCGGTCGAATCGATCGTCCAGAGTGCGCAATTTCGCCGGATTCGCGGCCGGGATGCCGAAGTCCCATAATGCCGTCGATCGGGTGGCACCGCACGGCGTGAGGACCGAGGCATGATCCGGCGACGACGGCTGCAGGCAGGGCACGTCACGCGGCGAACCGCGCTGCGGGGCCTCGGCGTGTCGATGGCCCTGCCCTGGATGGAGTCGCTGCCGGCACGTGCCGACGCGACCACGGGGGACGCACCGCCGCTCCGCCTCGCGGTGCTGTTCGCGGGCAACGGCTTCCACTCGAAGGAATGGTGGGCGGAGGGGCAGGGCACCGGGATGCGGCTCGGCCGCGTGCTCGAGCCCCTCGCCGACTTCCGCGAGAAAATGCTTTTCATCCGCGGCCTCTACAACGCGGAGGCGACCAAGGGCAACATCCACTCGTCACAGACCGGCAACCTGCTCTCCGGCGCGCCCCTGGCGGCAGGGGGCGAGATCCGCTCGGGCACGAGCGTCGACCAGGTGCTCGCGCAGACGCACGGCCGCGACACGAAGGTGCCGAGCCTCGTGCTGGGCTGCGAGCGTTCGAATCCGTCGGTTCACAAGAACTACTCGATGCTCTACAGCTCGCACATCTCGTGGAGCTCCCCGACGACCCCGACGCCGCTGGAGATCTACCCGGCCCTGGCCTTCGACCGGCTCTTCAAGGATGGTGCCGAGAAGGGGGACGAGAGCGTGCTCGACGCGGTGATCGAAGACGCCGGCGACCTGCGGCGGCGGATCGGGGTCGGCGACCGGCGGAAGCTCGACGAATACCTCGACAGTGTTCGCGACGTGGAGCGGCGGATCGAGGGGGCGGGCCACCGCGGCGAACTCCAGGGCTGGAAGCCGACGCTCGGCGGACCCGACATGCAGCGGCCGGCTGACGGGGTGCCGCAGGACATCGCCGAACACATGCGGCTGATGTGCGACATCCTCGTCCTCGGCTTCCAGACCGACACCACCCGGATCGCCACGCTCAAGCTCAACAACGACCACTCGGCGCTGCGCTTCCCGAACCTGCCCCGGGCCGACAACCCGGCCCAGGGCATCGACTACATGATCCACCACCTGCTCTCGCACGCCGACACCGACGACTGGCTGCGGGTCAACCAGTTCTTCATCGAGCAGCTGGCCTACGTGGCGCGGCGGCTCGACGCGATCGACGAGGGGGGGCGGTCGGCCCTCGACAACTCGATGGTGCTGTTCTGCTCGAGCATGCTCACGGGCAGCCACGACAACTCGCAGCTCCCGGTGGTGCTCCTCGGCGGGGCCGGGGGCCGGATCCGCGGCGGCCGCGTGCTCGACTACACCGCCGACTCCAACCGGCAGATGTGCCGGCTCTACCTCTCGATGCTGCAGACGAGCGGGGTGCCGCTGAAGTCCTTCGGCGATGCCGGCGAGCCGCTGGCCGAGGTCTGATACGGACGCCACGTGAGCCTCGCGCGTCGCTGCAGCGCCGCCGCCGCCGGGTTCCAAGATCCCCGGGAACGAGCCTGCAGCGCGAGCCAGCGCGCATGGCTCGGAGATCGGGGCTTCCGGTGCGGGGTCTGCGGGGGTGCACCGCGGGTTGGAAACCCGCGCTACTCTCAGGCACGGGCTGGAAACCCGCGCTCCTCTCAGGCACGGGTTGAAAACCCGCGCTACGAAGGGCAGGAACTCAGCCGCGGGTTGGAAACCCGCGCTACGACAAGGCACGGGCGACGCCGAGCCCGCGCCACGCGCGGCTCACGTGTGACCCGGATGAGCGACCGCCGGCACGGTTCTCCGGCCCCGAGATCCTGCGGCGTCAGACCGCCCCACGGGGCACGGCCCAATGGGCCTCGCGATACGTCCGGCCCAGCAGTTTCGTGGCCTCGTCGTCGTCCACGATCCGATCCCCACCCGGATCGAGCCGCAGCGACCGTCCGAGCCGCACCGCGACGTTGCCCAGGTGCACGAGGGCCACCGTCCGGTAGGCCTCCTCGATACCAGCCGCCGGCCGCGTGCCGCCGCGGATCGCCGCCACGAAATCCTCCTGATGGCCCGGCATGGGGGGTGCATCGGCCGGCGGCTTGACCTCGACGCGCTGATTGGACCCGTCGAGCAGTTCCACCTTGCCCCGCTTGCTGACGAACATCTGCCCGCTGGTTCCGTAGAACTCCGCGCCGCTGTCGCAGTTGTGCGGATAGTTTCCCGACCAGAGCCGCATCTCGAAGATCAGTTGGCGACGCTGGCCGACGCTGCCGTCGCCGGGGTATTCGAAGGCCAGGGTCGCCGTGTCGGGAAACTCCTGATCGTCGTCGATCCCGTACTTCCCCCCCAACCCCATCGCGGTCGTCGGCAGCATGTCGACGCCCAGCCCCCAGCGGGCGTAGTCGATCTCGTGGGTGCCGTCGTTGCCGATGTCGCCGTTGCCGAAGGCATGCCACCACCGCCAGTTGTAGTGGAAGCGATTCTCCTGGAAGGGGAGCACTGGGGCGGGGCCGACCCAGAGGTCGTAGTCCACGCCCGGCGGCGGCTGGGATGGCCGCTGGTGGCCGATGTTCTTGCGGCGCTGCACGTTCCAGGCCTTGGCGACGAGCACGTCGCCGATCGCCCCCTCCCGCAGCAGCCTGACGGCGTTGGCGATGAGGGGATTCGAGCGGCTCTGGGTTCCGTGCTGCACGACCACCCGGTTGCGGCGGGCCGCCTCGAGCAGGAGCCGGGCCTCGCGGAGGTTGTGGCTGCAGGGCTTCTCCACGTAGACGTGCTTGCCCGCGTCGCAGGCCAGGATCGACGCCGGGGCGTGCCAATGGTCGGGCGTCGCGACGATCACCGCATCGACCGCCGCGTCGTCGAGCACGCGCCGCAGGTCCGCGACCGGCTCTCCGGCACCGAGCTCCGTGCGTGCCGCGTTCCGTTGCTTCTCGTCGGGGTCGCAGACGTAGGCGATCCGGACCCCGGGGAGGCCCGCGAGCGATCGGGCCACGTTGCGGCCCTGGCTTCCGCAGCCGATCAGGGCCGCGACCACCTCGTCACCCGCGGCGGCACGTACGGCGGACGACGCGATGGCCAAACCCGTCGCACCGGTCAACTGGATGAAGTCCCTGCGGCTGGTCGCCATCTGAATCCCTCCCGCATGACGCGTTTGCGTTCGATCCCGTCGACTCGCCGCCGCGCTGGCTGCCGTGACACTCCCTTGCAGCATATCGTGATCTCGTCAGGCTTGCGGCCGCCGGCCCCGGATGCACGAATGTGCGCACATTGCCCCCCGGCCCCGAGCGGCAGCCTCCGTCGTACACTCCCGCCCGACTTTCGATGGCATTCGATCACAATTGAGCAGCAACTGGATCGATCCCTTGGATGTGGAGACACCCCATGCACCGCCCGCTTCATGACGCACTCCAGGCTCGACGAGCGACGCGATGCGCGGTTCCGATCCTGCTCACCGTCGGGATGCCGCTCGCAGCCGGCGCCTGGCTGGCGATGACGGCCGCCGCCGTGGCCCTCGACCTCGAACGTCATGCCGACCGTGTCGCGATCGTCGACGACGCGGGCAGGACGGCCGCCGTGTTCACCTTCGGCGATCGCCTCGTCGGCCGGCCGGCGATCCGCGACCTCCACACGCCCGGAGGCGTGATGGTGACGCGACCCTGCCCGATCCGCCCCGGGATCGACCCGGACGACCATGCGACGCTGCATCCGGGGGTGATGCTCTGCTTCAGCGACCTGTCGGGCGCCGATCCCTGGCGGCACAAGACGGCCGTGCGATTCGGCGGATTTCGGCAGGATCCGGCACTGGATCACGGCCGGGTGGGCTTCACGTTCGCGGCTGATTATCTGGCCGAGCCGGAGGACACTCCGAGCGCGAGGGTCGTCTGCCGCGAGGAGTCGACGATCATGATTGCCGACCGCAGCATCGCCGGCACGCCCGTGCGGATCGTGACCTGGAACGCCCGCCTGGCGGCGGGCGATCAGCCGGTCACGTTCGCGGATGTCGAGGAGATGGGCTTCGGCATCCGCCTGATCCGCGAGCTCTCACCGAAGTGGGGCGGCTGCTATCGTGCCGCCCACGGGGGACGGGATGAGCGGGGTGTCTTCGGCACGCAGGCGGCATGGTGCGACGCCTCGGGGGAGGTCGGCGGAACACGGGTCGGGGTGACGCTCGTGGACCGTGGATGTCAGACACAACCGGCCTACTTCCACGCCCGCGACTATGGCTGGCTCCTGGCCAACCCGTTCGGCCGGCGGTCGTACACCAAGGGAGACTCGGCCGCGGTCACGGTCTCCCCGGGAGAGAGCCTCGAGCTGCACTACGGCCTGGTGCTGCACGACGACGTCGCCGACGACCTGCTCCCGGGGATCGTGGCGTCGGCCTGGGCCGCTCCGGAGTGAGCGGCCGCGCGGCGAAAAACCGGCCTGTGGTGCGCTTGTATGCGCCAAAACATTTCATTCCAAATCGTAACATATTTGAGGTTTTTGTAACGCAGTTCCGGGCTATGGTGCGCTGCTCGGAGGATTCCCCGATTGAGTATCACGGTTCGAGACGTCGCCGCCGCGGCCGGCGTGTCGCCAGGCACGGCGAGCCGGGCCCTCCGCGGCCATCCGCAGATCAGCGAGGAGTGCATCTCCCGGGTG
>VGYR01000075.1 GCA_016872925.1 Planctomycetota bacterium | reverse complement strand
TTTCAACCCGCGGCGCGCCCCCGCGGACCCCGCATCGGCAGCCCCAATCGCGTGAGCGATGGGGACTGAGCCTGGTCGTAGCGCGGGTTTTCAACCCGCGGCGCACCCCCGCGGACCCCGCATCGGCAGCCCCAATCGCGTGAGCGATGGGGACTGAGCCTGGTCGTAGCGCGGGTTTTCAACCCGCGGCGCGCCCCCCGCGGACCCCGCACCGGCAGCCCCAATCGCGTGAGCGATGGGGACTGAGCCTGGTCGTAGCGCGGGTTTTCAACCCGCGGCGCGCCCCCGCGGACCCCGCATCGGCAGCCCCAATCTCCGAGCCATCCGCTGGCCGCATGCCCCCATCGCTCACGCGATTGGGGCTTCCGTAGGTGAGACGAATGTCCGGCGATGGGGCACGGTCAGCCCCGCGCGGCAGCCTCGTTCCTGCGGATCATGGAACCCCGGGAGCAGCCGGCCGGCGGCGGTGCTCGAGCGACGCGCGAGGATCACGTGTGACCGCGCATCAGGCGTCGAGGGCGAACACGAAGCCGTCCTGCACGAAATCGAACTTCACGCGGCTGCCCTCCGGAAACTTGCCCGACAACAGCTCGCGGGCGAGTTCGTTCTGGAGCTGCTGCTGGATCACCCGCTTGAGCGGCCTGGCGCCGTACGCCGGGTCGTAGCCCAGCCGCGCGATCTCGTCGACGGCCGCCTCGGTGCACTCCAGGATGATGCCCGCCCTGGCGGCCTGATCGACCAGCCGCTGCACCTGGATCATGACGATCCTGCGGATGTGCCGCTGATCAAGCGGATGGAAGACGATCGTCTCGTCGATGCGGTTGAGGAACTCGGGCAGGAACCGGGCCTGCAGGGCCTCGCGGACGGCGTCGCGGACCTCCTGCTCCCCGCCCCCTTCCTTGGTGATCTCCTGGATCGCCTGGCTGCCGACGTTGCTGGTCATCACCACGATCGTGTTCGTGAAGTCGACCGTGTGGCCGAGGCTGTCGGTGAGCCGGCCATCGTCGAGCACCTGCAGCAACACGTTGAATACGTCGCGGTGGGCCTTCTCCATCTCGTCGAGCAACACGACCGAATACGGGCGGCGGCGAACCGCCTCGGTGAGCCGCCCCCCCTCCTCGTAGCCGACGTAGCCGGGCGGAGCGCCGATCAGCCGGGCTACGGTGTGCTTTTCCATGTATTCGCTCATGTCGATGCGGATCATGGCGCTGTCGTCGTCGAACAGCACCTCCGCCAGCGCCTTGCAGAGCTCCGTCTTCCCGACCCCCGTGGGACCCAGGAAGATGAACGACCCGATCGGCCGGTTCGGGTCCTGCAGGCCCGCACGGCTCCGCCGGACGGCGTCGCTGACCGCCGCCACGGCCTCGTCCTGGCCGACCACCCGCTGGTGCAGCCGCTCCTCGAGCACCAGCAGTTTGGCCCGCTCGCTCTCCACCAGCCGCGTGACGGGGATGCCCGTCCAGGCGCTCACCACCTCTGCGATCTCCTCAGGCCCCACCTCGCGGCGGAGCAGCCGCTTGGGGGCGGGCCTGCCCGGATCCCTGCCCTGGTCCTTCTCCGCCCCCTCCTGCTCGAGCCGCTGCTGCAGGCCCTTTCGCTGCACGTCCAGCTCGTACAGCCGCTGGAACATCTCCTCGCCGACGGGTAGGCCCGAGGCCTGGCGGTCCTTGATCGTCACACCGGCTTGCTCGAAGCCCCGCTGCACCTCGTCGAGCTGCTGGCGGAGTTCCTGCGCGCTGCCCACGCCCGCCTTCTCCGCCTCCCACTGCCGTCGCAGGTCGGCGAGCTTCCGGCGGAGGTCGGTGGCCTCGGACTCGATCTCGGCGAGCCGCTCCTTGGCATGCTCCTCGGTCTCCTCCGCGAGCTGCCGGGCGGCCAGCTCCAGCTGCACGAGCCGCCGCTGCACCTCGTCGATCTCGCTGGGAACGCTCTGCAGTTCCATCGCGATCCGGCTGGTCGCCTCGTCCATCAGGTCGATCGCCTTGTCGGGCAGGAAGCGATCGGCGATGTAGCGGTGCGAGAGCTCGGCCGCGGCGACCAGCGCCGAGTCCTTGATCTTGACCCCCTTGTGGTGGGCCTCGTACCGGGGCTTGAGGCCGCGGAGGATCGCGATCGTGTCCTCGACGCTCGGCTCGCCGACGTACACCGGCTGGAACCGTCGCTCCAAGGCCGCGTCCTTCTCGATGTGCTTGCGGTACTCGTCGAGTGTGGTCGCCCCGATGCAGCGCAGCTCGCCCCGGGCCAGCGCGGGCTTGAGCAGGTTCGCGGCGTCGGAGCCCCCCTCGGCGGCGCCCGCGCCGATCACCGTGTGCAGCTCGTCGATGAACAGCACCACGTTGCCCGCGGCCGCCTCGACCTCGCGGAGGATCGCCTTGAGCCGGTCCTCGAACTCGCCGCGGTACTTCGTGCCCGCGATCAGGGCTCCCAGGTCGAGGGCCACCACGCGGCGGCCCCGGAGGTTGTCGGGCACGTCGGACTGGATGATCCGCAGCGCCAGTCCCTCGGCGATCGCCGTCTTGCCCACGCCCGGCTCGCCGATCAGGACCGGGTTGTTCTTCGTCCGCCGCGACAGCACCTGGATCACCCGCCGGATCTCGGCGTCGCGGCCGATCACCGGGTCGAGCTTGCCCTGGGCGGCCCGGGCGGTGAGGTCGATGCCGTACTTCTCGAGCGCCTGGAACTTCTCCTCCGGATTCTGGTCCGTGACCCGCGACTGCCCGCGGACCGCCTGGAGCCCCGCGAGCAGTTCCTTCTCGCCGATCGCCGCCAGCTGCAGGACGTTTCGCGCCTTCGACGGCACCTTCGCCAGGGCGAGCAGCAGGTGGTCGGTCGAGACGAACTCGTCCTTCATCTGGTGCGACTCGGTCGTCGCCGCCTCGAACACCTTGATCAGTTCCTGATCCGGCTGCGGCTGGGCGCCCCCGGACACCCTGGGGAGGTGCGAGACCTCGGCCTCGACGATCCGGTCGAGGTGGCCGCGGTCGGTACCGATCTTCTCCAGGAGGGGCCTGACGATCCCCTCCCGCTCGCCCAGCAGGGCGTGGAGCAGGTGCACCGGGGTCACCTGCGGGTTGCCGCGGCTCGCGGCCCCGTCGACGGCACCCTGGACCGCCTCCTGCGCCTTGATCGTGAACTTGTCGAAGCGAAACGGCATGGAATCTCCCTCCCGCAGCCGCGGTCAGGCCCTCCCGAGACCGTGATCAGGTCGGGGCGTTCGCCCCTCACCCCGGAACCCGGCTAGCCCTTGACCTCGAACTCCGCGTCGATCGCGTCGTCGGGGCCCTTGGCGGCCCCCCCTTCGGCTCCACCGGCCCGCTGGGCCGTGGCCTCGTAGAGCACCTTGGAGAGCGCGTGGGCGGCCTGTTCGAGGGCGTCGTGCGCCGAGTTGATCGCGTCGACGTCCTCACCCTTGGCCATCTCCCGGGCCTTGGCGACCGCCGCCTCGAGCGGCGCCTTGTCCGACGCCGAAAGCTTGGAGTCGTTCTCCTTGACGAGCTTCTCGGTCTGGAAGCAAAGCGCCTCCGACTTGTTGCGGGCTTCGGCCAGCCGGAACTTCCGCTTGTCGTCTTCGGCGTAGCTCTCGGCGTCCTTCCGCATCCGCTCGATCTCGGACTCGCTCAGGCCGCTCGACTGCTCGATCCGGACCGTCTGCTCCTTGTTGGTGCCCAGATCCTTAGCGCTGACGTTGAGGATCCCGTTGGCGTCGATGTCGAACTTGACCTCGATCTGCGGCGTGCCCCGCGGGGCCGAGGGAATGCCCTCCAGGTTGAACTGGCCCAGGAGGCGATTGTCGCGGGCCATCGGCCGCTCGCCCTGGAACACGCTCACCGTCACCGCGGTCTGGTTGTCGGCCGCGGTGCTGAACACCTGCTTCCGCTCGGTGGGGATCGTGGTGTTCTTCTCGACGAGCTTCGTGAAGATGCCCCCCTCCGTCTCGATGCCCAGCGACAGCGGCGTGACGTCGAGGAGGAGCACCTCCTGCACGTCGCCGCCGAGCACGCCTCCCTGGATCGCGGCCCCGAGGGCCACGACCTCGTCGGGATTGACCCCCTTGTGCGGCTCCTTGGAAAACAGCTTGCGGACGAGCTCCTGCACCTTGGGGATGCGGGTCGATCCGCCGACGAGCACGACCTCGTCGATCTCCTTGGGGTCGAGCTTCGCGTCCTTCAGCGCCTGCAGCACCGGCCCGCGGCAGCGCTCGACGAGCGGATCGCACATCTGCTCGAACTGGGCCCGCGAGATCGCCATCTGCAGGTGCTTCGGCCCGGAGGCGTCGGCCGTGATGAAGGGCAGGTTGATGTCGCTGCTCTGGGCGCTCGAGAGCTCCTTCTTGGCCTTCTCGCACGCCTCCTGCAGCCGCTGCATGGCCATCGGATCCTTGCGCAGATCGATCCCCTGCTCCCGCTGGAACTGGTCGGCCACGTGGTTGATCAGGGTCTGGTCGAAGTCGTCGCCGCCGAGGTGCGTGTCGCCGTTGGTGCTGATCACCTGAAACACGCCGTCCTTGGAGACGTCGAGCACCGACACGTCGAACGTGCCGCCGCCGAGGTCGAACACCACGATCTTCTCGTCCTTCTTCTTCTCGAGCCCGTAGGCCAGCGCCGCGGCGGTCGGCTCGTTGACGATCCGCATCACCTCCAGGCCGGCGATCTGGCCGGCGTCCTTGGTCGCCTGCCGCTGGGCGTCGTTGAAGTAGGCGGGGACGGTGATCACGGCCTTGTTGACCTTGTGGCCCAGGTAGGCCTCCGCCGACTCCTTGAGCGATCGCAGCACCTTCGCGGACACCTCGGGGGGCGTGAACTCCTTGTCGCCGGCGCGGACCTTCACGTAGTCCTTGGGGCCGCCGACGACCTCGTACGGCACCATCTTCTCCTCGTTGCCGACCTCGTCGTGCCGCCGTCCCATGAACCGCTTGATCGAATAGATCGTCCGCTTGGGATTCGTGACGGCCTGGCGGCGGGCGATGTCGCCCACCAGCGTTTCGCCCTTGTCGTTGAAGGCGACGACGCTCGGCGTGAGCCGGTTGCCTTCCTTGTTGGCGATGACCTTGGGCTCCTTGCCCTCCATGACGGCGACGACGGAGTTCGTGGTGCCGAGGTCGATGCCGATGATCTTCTCGCCCTGCTTCGTGGCCATGCTGGAGACCCCTTTCTCGTATGCGTGGATGACCGGCGGCTTTCCGTCCCGGGAGATTTCGGGCCATTTTTGGCCGCTCACCGTCGGGAGATCGGAGAAAGCAAAGCCCGTGCCATCACCCGGCCCCCACCCGGTCCGGGACCCGCACGCGGGGGTGAGCCAGCGCCGGCGGGCAAAAGCCCCGTGTTTACGGCGGTCGCCGCGACGGTACAGTTGACGACTCCCCGCGGGGCTTCCACGGCCGGTTCCGCCGGGGCTGCCATTTTGGCCGCTGCCCCCCTGCCCCTAGGGCTGCGATGGCTCACTCCGACACAGCGCGCGACTCGTCGGGCGGAGGACGTCGGCCGACCCTCGCGAATCTGCGGTCCCGGATCGACACGGTCGACCGCCAACTGGTGAGGCTGATGAACCAGCGGGCGGAGGTCGCCCGCGAGATCGGCCACCTCAAGCAGTCGACCGGCCAGCAGGCCTACGACCCTTCGCGCGAGGAGCTGGTGCTGGAGCGCGTGGCCTCCGCCAACGCCGGCCCGCTCTCCGACGAGAGCGTCAAGGCCGTGTTCCGCGAGCTGATCTCCGGGTCACGGGCCATCGAGCAGCACATCCGCGTGGCTCACCTCGGGCCCGCCTGGACCTACAGCCACCTGGCCGCCCTGCACCGCTTCGGCAGCGCCGTCGACTTCGTGCCGGTCGCGAGCATCTCGGCGGCCTTCGAGGAGGTGCTCGCAGGCCATTCGCACTACGGCGTGGTGCCGCTGGAAAACTCCACCGACGGCCGCATCGCCGACACACTCGACAACCTCTCCCGGCTCCCGGCCCGGATCTGCGCCGAGGTGCCGTTGCGGATCCACCACACCCTGCTGGCCTCCTGCGACCGGTCGGCGGTTCGGGAGGTCTACAGCCGGCCCCAGGCGCTGTCGCAGTGCCGCAACTGGCTGGCCCGCCACCTGCCCTCCGCCCGGCTCGTCGAGGTCGCCAGCACGAGCGCCGCCGCCGAGATGGCGGCGGGCCGGGACGATGCGGCCGCCATCGCCAGCCGCCAGGCGGGCGTCCACTACGGGCTCGCGGTGCTCGCGGAGAACATCGAGGACATCGCCGGCAACACCACGCGGTTCGCCGTGATCGGCCACGCCGACTCCGCCCGGACCGGCCGGGACAAGACGTCGCTGATGTTCGAGATCGAGCACAAGCCCGGCGGCCTGGCCGACGCCCTGGCGATCCCGAAGCGGCAGAAGCTCAACCTCACGTGGATCGAGTCGTTTCCGCTGGCGGGCGAGGCGGGGGGCTACGTGTTCTTCGTCGAGCTCGAGGGGCACCGCAGCGACCTGCGCGTGCGGCGGGCGATCGCCGCACTCGAGAAGCGGTGCAAGCGGGTGGTGGTGCTCGGCTCCTACGCGGTGGCGGCGGCCGTCGGCTGACGCCCGCCGGCGGCTCGCACGGCCGCGGTGATGATGGCCCGCAGCTTGGGCTCGGCTGACCGGGCGGTCGCGAGGATGTGGTCGACCGTGGCCACCTCGAGGGCGTCCGGCAGGCACATGTCGGTCACCACGGAGATGCCGAGCACCCGCAGGCCGCAGTGCACGGCGACGATCACCTCCGGCACGGTCGACATGCCGACCACGTCGGCGCCGATCGTCCGCAGGAAGCGGTATTCGGCCCGGGTCTCCAGGTTGGGCCCGGTCACCGCGACGTAGACGCCCTGGTGGGCCACGAAGTCCTCGCGGCGGGCGACGGCCAGCGCGGCGGCCACGAGGTCGGCGGGATACGGGGCCGACATGTCGGGGAACCGCGGCCCGAGCCGCTCGTCGTTGATCCCGATCAGCGGGTTGCCCCCCATCAGGTTGATGTGGTCCTCGATCACCATCAGGTCGCCCGCGCGATACTGCGGGTTGAGGCCGCCGCAGGCGTTGGTCACGATCAGCAGCTCGGCCCCGAGCCGGCGGAGGACGCGGACGGGAAAGGTGATCTGCTGGTGCGGATAGCCTTCGTAGGCGTGCTGCCGCCCTTCCATCACGATCACGGGCACGCCGTCGAGCAGGCCGCACACGAGCTGGCCCGAATGGCCGTGGGCGGTCGACTTCGCGAAGTGTGGGATGCGGTCGTAGGGAATCGTGACGGTGTCGGTCACGGCGGCGGCGGCGCCCCCCAGCCCGCTGCCCAGGATGATCCCCACCGTGGGCTGCCGCTTCCAGGCGGCGGAAATGACCGCCGCCGCCTCGGTGATCTTGTCGTATTGGTCGAGCATGCGTGCCCTCGGTCCCTGCGGGTTCCGCAGCGGGAGCGCCCGCCGTGGCCGGCCGATTCTACGGGGAGACCCGGGATTGGACACCCTGCCGCCAGCGGGCGGCGGGCTCACTCACCGAACAGGGCGAGGAAATCGGGATGGTCGTGGAGCGACTCCAGGTCGGGGTCGGACTCCATGTGCTCGAGGTCGTCGTAGCCGAGCAGGATCGCCCGCGAGAGGGCGTCGATCGCCTCCTCGGCGCGCCCCGCGCGAGCCAACGAGCAGGCGAGGTTGTAGCGGGCCAGGGAGTCCTCGGGAAGCAACTCGACGAGCGTCCGATCGAGGACGACCGCCCGGTCCACGAGCCCCTTGCGGCTGACGAGTTCGGCGAGGACCCGCAAGACCTCGACGGAAGCGGGCTTGCGGTCGAGGAGTTTCTCGAAGAAGTCGATGTCGAAATCGAGCTGGTTGAGCGATCCGAACCATGCCGCCGAACTCCGCCTGCTCCGCGGCCGGACGGACTCCGCCCCCGGGTCGTCGGGAGCCGACTGCGGTTCGTCGAGCCCTGCCATCACTCGGGTCCCCAGGCACCTTCCCGGAACATCTCCGCCACGTGCGATCCGAGCCCGTGGGTGCGACGCTTCGGCAGCGCACACGCCGTCGGAGCGCGGGTCGTCACCGTCACGTCTTGCGGCCGGGAGCCTTGCCGGGGGGCGGCTCGCTCTCGCCGTCGTCCGGATGGTCCCAGTCGGGATCGTCCTCCTCCTCCTCGAAGTCGTCGTCGAACTCGTCGTCAAAATCGTCGAACACGGAGTCCTCGTCGGCGGCCGGCTGGGCGACGGCCAGATCCTCCTCGTCTCCGAGGTCCTCTTCCTCGTCGTCGTCGGCACCGGCGGAGGAGCGGACCGCGCCCGGACGAGCCCGTCGCCCGCCGAGAGGGGCGGCCGGCGTGGGTGTCGCCGTCGCAGGCAGCCGTTCGGACGGGAGGGAGAGGGGGTTGGGCAGGAGCATCGCTGGGCCACCGGAGGCTGGGAAACTCGCGTGAGCAAACCGTTTCGACGGGCCTGCGTCAAGCGAAATAGTGTACGCGATCCGTCGTCGCCCGGCCGTCAGGTGTGGTAATCCGCGTTGAGCCGCACGTAGTCGGCGGTCAGATCGCTGGAGTAGAAGCGGATCCGGCCCGGCCCGTCGCCCACCGACAGTTCGATCAGCGTCTCCCGGGCGTCGCGGATCGACGCCGAGACCTGCTCGGCGTCGAAGGCCACCGGCGAGCCGGCCCGGAACAGGAGCGTGCCGTTGAGCCGCAGCTCGGCTCGGGACGGGTCGAAGGCCACGCCCGAATAGCCGGCGGCAGACACGATCCGCCCCCAGTTGGGATCCGCGCCATGCACCGCGGTCTTGACCAGCGGGCTGTCGGCGATGGTGCGGGCGATCTGCCGGGCCGCGGCCCGGTCGAAGGTGCCCGACACCTCGATCCGCATCACGTGCGTCGCCCCCTCCCCGTCGTCGGCCATCTCCCGGGCCAGGTGGCCGCAGACGTGATCGAGCGTGCGGCGGAAGGCCTCCAGCCCCGCGCCGGCCAGCGGCCGCCCGCCGGCCGCGGCGTTGGCCAGGAGCAGCACCGTGTCGTTGGTGCTCATGTGGCCGTCGACGCTGACGCAGTTGAACGACTCGTCCGCAGCCTCGGCGAGGGCCCGCTGGGCGTCCGCGGGGTCGATCGCGGCGTCGGTCACGACCACGCCGAGCATCGTCGCCAGCCGCGGCCCGATCATCGCCGCGCCCTTGGCCATGCCGAACACGGTGCAGTCGACGCCGTCGGCAAGGAAGCCTCCCCCGGCGAGTTTGGGCCGCGTGTCGGTGGTCATCATGCCGCGGGCCGCCGTCAGGGTCGACCGCTCGTCGGCGGCGAGCAGCGCGGCTGCCGCGGTGATCCCGCGTTCCACGGTCGCCATCGGCAGGAACTCCCCGATGATCCCGGTGGAGAGCACGAGCATCTGCTCGCCGGCGGCGCCGATGGCCCGGCCGGCGAGCTCGGCCATGCGCCGGGCGTCGTCGAGCCCCCGGCTGCCGGTGCAGGCGTTGGCGTTGCCGGAGTTGATCACCACGCCGCGGAACCCGACGCCCGGCGTGCGGCTGCGGTCGAGGGCCACGGGCGCCGCGAACACGAGGTTCGAGGTGTAGACGCCGGCGGCCGTGGCCGGCAGGTCGCTGGCCACCAGCGTGACGTCCTCCCGCGTGGCGTTCCGCTTGATGCCCGCGTGCACCGCGGCCATCCGCCAGCCGCGCGGCAGCGGCGGAATGGGGCCGTCCGGGGGGGAGTCCGACGTGGTCATGGTCAGGGCAGTCCCATGGTTTCGGGGAAGCCGAAGAGCACGTTGAAGTTCTGCACCGCCGCCCCCGCGGCCCCCTTGACGAGGTTGTCGAGGCAGCTGATCACGAGCACCCGGCCCCGCACCACGCGGGCAGTCAGGTCGCAGAAGTTGGTGTCCACCGTGTCCTTCGTGCCGGGGAGGTGGTCGACCACGCGGACGAACCGCTCGCCGGCATAGGCGTCGCGGAGGATCGCCATCACGTCCCCTTCGGCGAGCGGCCGCCGGGGCCGCACGTAGATCGTGGAGAGGATCCCGCGGTCCATGGGGGCGAGCTGCGGGGTGAAGATCACGCCGGGCCGGCTGCCCGTGTGCCGGGCGATCACCTGCTCGATCTCCGGGGTGTGGCGGTGGCGGCCGACGTTGTAGGCCGACATGCTCTCGTTGCATTCCGGGAAGTGGGTCATCAGCTTCGGCTGGCGACCCGCGCCGCTGACGCCGCTCTTGGAGTCGACGATGATGTCGTCCGTCTCGAAGAGTCCGCTGGCGAGGAGCGGTGCCAGCGGCAGGATCGCGGAGGTCGCGTAGCAGCCGGGATTGGCCACCAGCCGCTGCCCGCGGATCCGCTCGCGGAACAGCTCGGGCAGGCCGTAGGCCGTCGCCCCGAGGCGGCCCGCATCGGGATGCTCGTGGCCGTACCACTCGAGATAGGTGGCGGCGTCGTCGAGGCGGTAGTCGGCGCTGAAGTCGACCACCCGGGCTCCGGCGGCCAGCACCCGCGGCAGGATCTCCGCGCTGGCGCAGTGCGGCAGGCAGCCGAACACGCAGTCGGCCCGCTTCCCGACCTCCTCCGGAGCGAGGTCTTCCAGCGGCAGGTCGAGCCGGCCGACGAGGCTCGGGTGGACCCCGGAGATCGGCGTCCTGCCCTCCTGGCGGCTGGTGACTGCGACGATCTCCGCCTCCGGGTGACGGAGGAGGATCTTGATCGCCTCCAGGGCGGTGTAGCCGGTGGCGCCGAGGATCGCGACCTTGACCATGACGGGCTCCGAGGGCGGGTGGACTGCCGACGCGATTTATAGGGAACCGACTTCCCGCGGGGCAACGGGACCGCCGTCACCGCATCAGCCGGCTGCCGACCAATGCGACCAGCCAGGCCGCGACGTCCCGCTTCGTGCCAACGCTCGAGCCCACGACGGACCGATCCCGGGCGTAGACCGTGACGGCCGTCTCCGGGCCTTCGAGGGCCGTCACGTCGTTGACGACGATCAGGTCGCACCGCTTGGCCTCGATCTTCTCGAACGCCCGCCGGGGATCACCTCCCGGCTCGAGCGCGAAGGCGACGAACCATTGCCGTGGGGCACCCTCGCGGGCCAGGGTCGCGATCACGTCGGGCGTGGGGGCGAGTTCGAGCGTCAGGCCCGCGCCCCGCCGAGGGATCTTTCCCGGCCTCCGCTCCGCAGGCTCGAAGTCGCACGGGGCTGCGGCCGCGATCACGCCATCCGCGGCGGGCAGCTCGGCGAGCGCCGCAGCGAGCATCTCGCGGGTGGTGACGACCGGCACGACCCGCGCAGCCTGTGGGTAGCGCACGGGCACCGGCCCGCTGACCACCACCACCTCGTGCCCGGCGACCAGGGCGGCCTCGGCGAGCGCGGCCGCCATCCGACCGCTCGAGGCGTTGGTCAGGAAGCGGACGTCGTCGATGAAGGCCCGCGTCGGGCCGGCAGTCAGCAGGATCCTGGCCATCCGCCCTCCCGGTGGCGCGTCAGCGAGGCTCTGCCTGGGGCGGCAGCACGGCCTCGATCGCGGCCGCGATCGCGTCGGGCTCCGCCATCCGCCCCTGCCCCTGCTGCCGGCAGGAGAGCCAGCCGCTGCCCGGCGGCACAATCGTCAGGCCGTCGGCCTCGAGCTGCCGCACGTTTCGCTGCACGGCGGCCTTGGCCCACATGGCGGCATTCATCGCCGGCGCGACCAGGATCGGGCACTCGGCGCAGAGCACGAGGGCCGCGAGCAGATCGTCGGCGGCCCCGGTCGCCGCCCGGTGCAGGAAGTCGGCCGTCGCGGGGGCGACTACGAGCACCTCGGCCCGCGCCGCCAGTTCGATGTGCGGCCCCAGTGGATGGCCCGCGGGGTCGAACGCCCGGCCCGCGACGGGCCGCCCGGTGAGCGCCGCGAACGTCGCGCTGCCGACGAAGCGCCTCGCCGCCCGGGTGAGCACGGCCGTGACCCCCGCACCGCGCTGCACGAGCAGGCTCGCCAGGGCAGCCGCCTTGTAGGCCGCGATGCCGCCGGACACGCCGAGCACGATCTCGCGGCCCGCGAGGCTCACAGGATCGTCGGGTCGAAGTCGAGCGGGCCGCCGGCCTCGGTCGACTCCCCGGTGATCCGCAGGTTGAGCGAGGTGTCGAGGAAGATCTTGTCCTGCTTGATCTCCTCGATCACGATCTGCATCTTGTCGTCGGTGTCGACGTCGACGAGCGGCCGGCCGCCGGCGTTGAGGGCCACGAGCCGCTTCTGGATCAGGGTCGAGAGCTTGAAGCGGCCGCCGACCTTGTTGACGATCTCTTCCTCGCGCAGGTCTTCGATCATGATCTGGTCTCCTCGGGGGGTGGGGGCGTGCGGGACGGGTGGTCGGTTCAGCGGGCCGGAGCGGGGATCGGGGGCGGGTCGTGGCGGGCGGCGTCGGCGAAGCCCTCGGCCGCCAGGATGCCCTTGATCCCGGCGAGGGCCGCATCGACGCTCTCGTTGACGACTCGATGCCGATAGCGGTGGGCCTCGTGCAACTCGCGTCGTGCCACCTCCAGCCTGCGGGCCATCGCCTCCGGCGACTCCGTCCCCCGGCCCTGGAGCCGATCGAACAGCTGGTCGGGATGCGACGGCTCGACGAAGATCGTGATCGCCTGCGGGTAGCGGCCGTGCACCGCCAGTGTACCCTCCACGTCGATCTCCAGCACGACCCACTTTCCGGCCGCGAGCCGCGGGGCCACCTCGGCCACGAGCGTGCCGTACCAGTGCTGCCGCCCGTACACCCGGCAGCATTCGAGGAACTCGCCGGCCGCCCGCCGCCGCTCGAACTCGTCGACCGCGAGGAAGTGGTAGTCGATCCCTTCGTGCTCGCCTGCCCGCGGCGGACGGGTCGTGGCCGAGACGCTCGGCACCAGTGCCGGCAGGTCCGCGAGCAGCCGCCGCAGGAGCGTCGTCTTGCCCACCCCCGAGGGGCCGGAGATGACGACGAGCTTGCCCGGTTGGCCTTCCATCCCGATGTTCTAGCGTGGTCCGCGGCGGCTTGAAAAGCCGGCGGAACGAGCCCGCCGTCACGCGATGTTCTGGGCCTGTTCGCGGAGCCTCTCGATCCGCGTCTTGATGTCGACCACCGCATGGGCGATGGTCACGTCGAGCGACTTCGAGGCGATGGTATTGGCCTCGCGACCCAGCTCCTGGGCGAGGAAGTCGAGCGCCCGGCCCGGCGACTCCTCGTCGAGGAGCCGTGAGAACTGGTCCAAGTGGCTGCGAAGCCGGACGAGCTCCTCGGTGACGTCGGTGCGGTCGGCGATCAGGGCGACCTCCCGGGCGACGTCCCCTTCGGCGAGCGGCGTCGGCCGGTCGCTCAGCAGGCTGGCAACGCGATCGAGCAGCCGGTCGCGGTAGGCGATCACGACCTCCGGCACCCGGCTGCGGATCATGTCGACGAGTCCCGCGATGTCGCCGCAGGTGGTCCGCATCTCGGCGGCCAGCGTCGCCCCCTCGTCCCGTCGCATCCGGTCGAAGCCGTCGACGGCCGCCGTCACGGCCTGCTCCACCAGCGGCCACACCCGCTCGGCGGCATCCGCATCGCCGGCGACGTCGGCCACGACTCCCGGGAGGCCCAGCAGCGCGTCGGCGGCCGGGGGCAGCGCGAGCCCGCGCTCGGCGGCGAACGACTCGAGATCGTCGAGGTAGGCGGCGAGCTGGCCGCGGTCGAGGCGGCGGCCGCCGCTGACCGCCGGGCCGGCGGCGACGACCGCGAGATGCACCGTGCCCCGCTCGACGCGGCGACGGACGAGCGCCTCGATCCGGGGCTCGAGCGACGCGAGCCCCTCGGAACTCCGCAGCGACAGCTTGAACTGCCGCCCATTGACGCCGCGGATCTCGACGCGGACGGTGCTGTCGCCCGCGGAGGCCGCGGCCGAGCCGCAGCCCGTCATGCTCAGCGCCATAAGGTCACTGCGGCGGCGCATCCCCGGCAGGCGGCGGTTCCGTGGCGGCGGGAGGCGCAGCGGCTGCTGGCGGTTGCTCGGCCGGCTCCGTGGGCGCGGCCGGCGGCGTGGTGACGGCGGGCTGCTCCAGCGATCCGGAGGCGCTTGCGGCGGCCGGCAACGCCGTCGTCGCATCGGCGGCGGGGGGCGTCTGGGGCATCGCGTCAGCGGCCGGCGTGCGCGAGGGCACGGCCTGTCCCGCGGAACCGCCGAGCGACGGGCTGAAGAGCGACTTGCTGCGGCCCAGCATGTTGATCGCCAGGATGCACAGCAGGATCCAACAGGTCGCCGCGATCACCGTAATCCGCGTGAACACGTCGCCGGCCTTCGTGCCGAAGGCGCTCTGGCCCCCCATCCCACCGAAGGCGCCGGCGAGGCCGCCCCCCCTGCCCCGCTGAATGAGCACCAGCGCGATCAGGAACAGCGCGGCGAAGACGAGGAGAAAGCCGAGGCCGAACCTGACGAACGCGGACATGAGGGCGACGAGCTCCGGGGAGATTCAGGCACTTCCGCAACCGAGGCAGAGACTAGCCAAAGCCCGGCGGGGAGGCTACCCCGCAGGCTCTTCCCCGTCGTTGGGGAGCCTGCCCATCAACGCGCCCGCAGCCGGATGCGCCACCTGCCGGCAAGGATCGCCGCCGCCACGAGGGGGGCGAAGGGCAGCGCGGGCTCCGGCACCACCGCCAGGATCTGCGGACGATAGAAGGCGAGGTCGGCGGCGAAGGTGACCTTGCCGAACACGGGCGTGGCTCCCGGATCCGGCTGGCCCGACCAGCCGCGGACGTCGAGGATCAGGCCGGCCAGGTCCCAGCCGGAACCGTTGGTGACGAACACGCCGCCGCCGGAGTCACCGTAGACGGCCTGCGCTTCCGTGGATCCCGGGGCGCCGTCGAACACCGTCGCCAGGCAGCGGACGTCGAGCGGCGGAGCGAGATCCGACTCGGCGATCCACACCACCGCTCCGTCCACGGCGTTGGTGCCCCACCGCATCGCCCGCGTGCCGAGGGTCTGATAGCCGGCGAAGTCGCCGCCACTGGAGACCACGGTCCACGTCCAGGGCGTCGTCGCCTGGTTCACGCTCCATTCGGTGAAGGCGCCCCGATCGCGTCCTGACCCGATCATCGTCACGGGTGTCGCCGCCGCGGGAGCCGCGGCGGCCAGGGTCACGCCGGCCATGCCCGCGGGGGACGTGGACAGCCGATACAGGATCAGGTCGGTGAGGGAAGTCTTGCCCGCCTCACCGGCGTTGGTGAGCTGCACCGTGCTGCCCGGCACGGCGGGGTAGGTCGTGCCCGAGAGTTCGATGTCGCCGGGACCGACGTGCGACGCGGTGAGCACCCAGCCGTCTCCGAGATAAACGCCCGTGCCGACACCGCGGACGCCCATGTTCGTCCAGCCCGGATCGTCCGCGGGGGCGGACGTGTTCCCGGTGCCTGACGCCGTCTGGATCACCACGCCCCGGGCAGGTGAGCCCAGACCCGCGGCGCACGCCGCGAGCCCGAGCAGCAGCCGACGCATCGTGATCAAGCCTCGAGGGATGGCCATGCGACAAACCTTCTAAGGATTTGAGTTCGCGAAGCCGAACCTCAACTCGGCTTTTGCAGTTTACGCCGCCAAGTTGACCGCGTTTTCCAGTATGCGGAAGAGTTTCCACGGCCCCATCGTGTCGAGTGGCAGTGAAAAAATGCAGCCGCGGATGCTCCGTCGTTTCAGTTCG
>VGYR01000074.1 GCA_016872925.1 Planctomycetota bacterium | reverse complement strand
GCGTGGAGCCTGAAGGCCTGGATGGCGCTCACGCTTCCGGAGGGAGGTCGCGACGCAGAAGAACGCCGCGCCGAAAAGTACAAGCTGCTGCGGATGGAGTTCACGACGTTCCGTCGGGCGTTCATGGCGGTGCCGGCGCAGATCATCTCGACGGGCAGGCGGATCGTGTTCCGCCTCTTGTCGTGGAACCCGTGGCAGCACGTCTTCTTCCGGCTGCTCGATCAGCTGCGTACGCCGCTGCGATGCTGACGACGCTTCATGAAGCCGGAGTTCGGATGCTCCGGTCCCCAATCACCCCTGACCGCACGACGTGCAGCCGAGATCGACATGAGACTTCCGACAACCCGAGCCACGCAAACGGCACTCACGGCGCCGGAAGGGAAAAGTCTGCGCACGCGGATCATGCCACAATGGCAGGAACGGCCGCTTCGTATTCGCTTGTTTAAGGGCTAGGGAGCCCATCTGATCCGCGTCACGCCGTCGCGGCGAACAGTTCGAGGGCGGCCCGGACGAGCCCCACGGCGTGGACGCGGACGACCTGGATCCCCTGGGCGGCCAGCCCGCAGGCGGCGCCGGCCGTGGCGGCATCGCGCTCGGCCTCGGTGGCCGTCCGGCCGAGCGACCGCTCGACGGCTTTGGCGAGAAAGCCCTTGCGCGAGTGGCCGACGAGGATGGGGGTGCCGAGGTCGAGGAAGCGGCGGGCATGCCGCATCAGGGCCAGGTTGTGGTCGTGCGTCTTGCCGAAGCCGATGCCGGGGTCGAGGCAGATCCGCTCGGGAGGGATGCCTGCCGCGATCAGGGCATCCCGTCTGGCTGCCAGGTAGGCGTGGATCTCGCTGACGACGTCGCCGTACCGCGGATCGATCTGCATCGTCTGCGGTGTGCCCTGCATGTGCATCGCACAGATTCCCGCCCCGGTGGCTCGGGCCACCGCGATCATTTCCGGGTCACCCTCGAGACCGGTCACGTCGTTGATGATCTCGGCGCCCTGGTCGACCGCCCGCGCCGCCACCGCGGCCTTCGAGGTGTCGACCGACACGGGCACACCGCTCTCGGCGGCCAGCCGCCGCACGACCTCGCTCACCCGGCGCAGTTCCTCGGCTTCCGGAACCGGGTCCGAGAACGGCCGCGTGCTCTCGCCGCCGACGTCGAGAACGTCGGCGCCGTCGGCGACGAGCGCGAGCCCGTGGGCCACTGCGGCATCCACGCCGGCATGCCGCCCGCCGTCGGAGAACGAGTCGGGGGTGACGTTCACGATTCCCATCACGAGCGGCCGCCGCGACGATCCACCGGGATGCGGAAGCCCGAGGCTCCGCGTCCGCAGGTGCCAGTACGCGGGCAGGGAGCCTTGAAGCATGCTCAGAGTCTAACCAACGCCAACCGGGGAAGCGGACCGGCCGGGTGGGAGCTCGACGAGCGTTGGAGAGTTCGCCCGCCGGAGCCCGCCCTGCCGACCAGCGAGGAGCGAACTATCCCCGCGAGCAGACTTCCACCCGGCGGGTCCGCGGCGCGTGCGCTCACCACGGTTCCTCCATGAGGCCCACGATCTGCTGGGCGATTTTGATGATCGCCTCCTGCTGCGTGCTGACGACGGAGCGGCCGTATTCCGGCACCAGGGCCGCGGCCTGCCCGACGTCCACCGTGGCGGCCGGCAGCGGCACCTCGCCCGAGGCGATCACGGTGCCGCCGCGATCGGCCCAGGTGACGAGGGTCTGGTAGTTCATCTCCACCAGCCGCGACTGGTCGGTCGGGCTCTCCACCACCATCCGCTTGGTGTCGGCGACGATCCGGGCCGTGAGCACGCTGTCGGCGCCGTCCTCCCGGCCCACCACCTTGAACGGGGTCCGCTTCTCGATCTCCTTGCAGACCGCCTCCGTAAGACGCTCGCCGACGTCGACGGCCGGCGTGGTTCGGAAGCTGTCGCACTGCACCATCGGCACGTAGATCGTGCGCACGTTGCTCGCGTAGAGCGTGTTGTTGCCGAAGCGGTAGGTGGCGCAGCCCGCCGTGAGCGACAGGACGGTGGCGATCATCCACCCGATGTGGCAGGCTCGGTCGCTCATCTCGGAATCCTCACCGCATCAGAAGCGTGGCGGTGCGCTGCCATCGTCGTTTTGCCTGGCGATCTGGGTCTCCGCCTCGGCCATCGCGTCGAGTTCCGCCTCCTTGAGGGCGTCGGGGTTGAAGACGCGGGTCAGCATCGGCAACGGATCGTCGGAAACATCGGCCTTGTCCCTGATCGCGAGGTATCGGTCGCGGGCCTGCTCCGCCAGCTGCGTCTTCGGGTAGTCGCGGGCGATCAGCGCGTAGTAGATCCGAGCCGAGGTGTAGTGCTTTCCCTTGGCGTAGAACTCCGCCCGCTGCCAGTGACGGAGGGCCTGCTGGGCGGCGATTTCGCCCCGGGTCTTCATCAACCGCTCCTCCTCCTCCCGGCCGAGCTGGTCGGGAAACTGCACGAGCATCTGGTCGGCGAGGATCTCGGCCTCCTCGAGGATGCCCCCTTCGTAGCCCGGCCCTTGGTAGGCGCGGAGTTTGGCCTGGAGGCCGAGGAGGTGGGCCTGGAGCAGGAAGTCGCTGTCCGGGTATTCGCTCCGCAGGAGCCCGTAGAAGTAGTCGGCATCGAGCCATTGCCGGTCGAGGAAGTGCGCATTGGCCGCCGCCATGATGCTGTCGTCGGCGAGCGGGCCGCGTGGATCGTTGATGCGGACATGGTCGAAGGCCTTGAGGGCCCGGCCCCGGGTGTCGAACAGGGGTCGGCTGCGGTCGGCGAGATTCGGCACGATCACCGGCAGGTGAGCCTTCTGGTCGATCGCGATCCAGTACTGCGCGATGACGAACTGCCGCTGGGCGATCCGGTCGAGGTACTTGGTGTTGGAATACTTCTTGACCAGCTCGTCGTACTGATCCTCGGCCTTGGGATACTGGTCGGTGAAGAAGTAGCTCTCGGCGAGCTGCCACATGGCGTCTTCCTCGATCACCGAGTCGGGCCAGCGATCGACGGCCACCTTGTACTTCTTGATCGCGTCCTCGTAGCGGCGCTCCCGGAACAGGGCGTCGGCATCGGCGAGCGCCGCCCGGGCGACCTTCTCGTTCGGGCCGCGGCCCAACAGCTTCTTCCAGCGTTGCTTGACGTTCTCCCCCTTGAAGTAGTCCCAGCCAGGATCGGCGGCGACGTACTCCGAGGAGATCACTTCCGAGTCGGCGTCCTCGCCCAGCTGCCGCTCGACCTCGGCTTCGGTGCGGTCGGCCGACGCCTTGGCAGCCCAGGGCCACTGGGGCTTCTGCAACGTGGCGCAGCCCGCGCAGACGGGCACGGTCGCCAGCAGCGCGAGTCTGCAGGCGAGGCCGGGAAATCCGCCGCTCGAAAAGGGAATCACGGGCGCCGCTGTCTCCGAATGCCTCGGGCGAGCGTGGCAGGCACGCGGAGCGGCCTGCCGAGCAGGTGGGCGATGGAGGTGTTCATGATGCCGCGGATCTCCCCGGCCACGTTTCCCGGGATGCCGCTCCCCTCGTCCACGTCGCGTCGGGAGAGGGTCCGCATGGCGGCCAGGGCCGCCGCCGACACCGAGACGACTCCGCGGCGGTGGCGGCGGCAGAGGTCGCAGAGCGTGCCGCCGTCGAGCATGCCGAAAGCCGTCCGGGATCGCTGTGGCAGGCTGCCGTGGCACTCGACGCAGTGGTCGAGAACGGGCGCATGGCCGCAGAGCGAGAGCAGCGCGAGTTCGAAGCCGGCGATGAGCGTCGGAATGACCGCCTCGTCCTGATCCCAGCCGGAGAGCCTCCGCACCGTCGCATGTGCCACCTCGAAGAGTTCCGGCTGCGGATCGCCATCGGCCGTGAGTGCGTCGAGCAGCTCGGCGACCCGCAGTCCACCGAGCACCGCGGCCAGACTCGTCCCCACGCGGAACCGGCTTTCGAGGCTCGCTTCCGTGAGCAGGTCGAGACCACCCGACGATTTTCGAAGGACGAGTACCTGAGAGATCGAAAGCAGGTCAAGACCGCCGTCGAAGCCGCTTTTCGGCCGCCACGCCCCCTTTGCCAAGGCCCGCAGCTTGCCGAACTCCCGGCAGTACAGGCTGACCACGGAGCTTGTCTCGCCGAATGGCGTCGCGCGGATGACCAGCGCCCGCGTCTTCTCAATCGCCATGATCGCCATCCGGCGGGAGTCGTTCGACCTTCACCAGGTCGATCCGCCGTCGCGTCGCCGCCAGCACCTCGAGCGCCGCACCATGCGCGGTGAACCGTTCACCGACCTCGGGAATGCGGCCGAAGTGGTGGAACACGAACCCGCCGATCGTCTCGAAGTCCTCCTCTTCGGGAAGGCCGAGCCGCAGCTTGTCGTTGACCGCCGCGATGCGGACGTGGGCCAGGGCCTCGCACGCCCGCTCGGACGTCATTCGCATCCCGTCGGTAAAGGCCTCGTCGTGCTCGTCGGCGATCTCACCGACGATCTCCTCGAGCGCGTCCTCCATGGTGACGACCCCCGACACCCCGCCGAACTCGTCGGTCACGATGGCCATGTGGGTGTTGCCCCGCTGGAACTCCCGCAGCATCTTCTGCACGCTGGTCGACTCGGGAACGAACCAGGGGGGGCGGAGCAGGGATCGCAGGTCCGGAGCGGCGTCGGCGGCACTTCCGACGAATCCGTCGGCCAGCCTCGTGAGCACGTCGCGGGTGTGCAGGATTCCGATCACGTCATCCGGCGTGCGGTCCCAGACAGGCAGCCTGGTATGGCCGCTCTCGGCCGCGCGACGAACCGCCTCTTCCCACGAGCATGCCAGGGGAATGGAGGTCATCCGCGTGCGGGGCGTCATGATCGTGGACACGCGGACCTCGTCGAGTGTCATGACCCCCTTGATCATGTCGCGGGCCGGCCCTTCGAGCCTGCCCTCACGATGCGCCTCGTCGACCACCAGCCGCAGCTCATCCCGCGGACACTCGTCGGCGGCCCTGGCCCCGCGGCCGAAGGTGGAGGCGAGTCTGCCCAGCAGCGCCACCACCGGAGTGCTCAGCCGGACGATCGGCCGCCAGACGGGCCACGTGGCGACGACGATCCAGGGGCCGGCGAATCGGACCAGCAGCATCGGCAGGACGACGAGCACGGACCAGACGAGGGCGACCCACCCGGCGACCGCCGAGATCTCGAGCGCCAGGGAGACGTCTCCGGCGGCGACGAGGCTCGGGAAAGCCAGCAGTGTGGCACCGGCTGCGGCGACCACCACGACCGAGGCGGCGATGAAGGCGATCGGCTCGCTGCCGGTGATGATCTCCGGATACCGCTCGGGCCGGCCGAGCCGCTGGCAGAGTTCCTGAATCGTCGTGCGTTGGGCGCCCCGGACGGCGCGGGCCTGGACGGCCGCGATGGCCGCCACTCCGAGCAGCACCAGCGCCGATTCGAATCCCAGGGCCGACGCGTTCACCCGCGCCTCCGGCCGGCGTTCCGGCGCGGCTGGGGAGGAGTCGGCAGGCCGGCAGCCGCCATCACGTCGCGTTCCCGGGCCCGCATCTTCCGGCGCTGCGGGGCGGTGCGGTCGTCTTCGCCTGCCAGGTGGAGCAGGCCGTGGACGGCGTAGTACGCGAGTTCATGACGCGCCGCCCAGCCGGCCTGCCGGGCCGCCCGGCGGGCCGTGTCGACGCTGATGGCGATGTCCCCCTCGAGACCGGAAGTGCCGGCATCGGCGAGGTCGAAGGTGATCACGTCGGTGGGATTCGGCTTGCCCAGCCAGCGCCCGTGCAGTTCGGCGATCCCGGCGTCGTCGAGCAACCGCACGCTCACGGTTGCCGGCGTGCGGCCGATCGCCGTGGCAGCCCGGCGGATGACGGCGGTGAGCCAGCGCCTTTCGGCGGCCGGAAGCAGCACACCGTCCGACACGGTGACGTCGACCGCCGGCCGGCCGCCGCCCCCGCGGCCGGCCGCTGGTCGGCGGCCCGTCGCGGTCGGTCGGCGCACGGTCTGTCGCCTGGGCCGGGTCATGCGGTCCGCTGGTCCGGATACTTCACGCGGCCGTGGTAGACGGCGGTCAGGCCCTTCACGAGGCTCTGCTCGACCTGCCCGAGTTCCTCGAGCGTGAGCCCGCACTCGTCGAACTGCCCGTCGAGGAGCCGCTTCATCGCAAGGTCGTGGACGAGGCTCGCGATGCGGGCGGGCGTCGGTTCGGTGAGCGACCGGGTGGCGCTCTCGGCGGCGTCGGCGAGCATCAGCACGGCGGATTCCCGCGTGCTCGGCTTCGGGCCCGGATAACGGTAGGTCTGCTCGTCGACCTCGCCGCCGTTGGGATCCGCCTGCGACCGTTCCTCGGCGCGGCGGAAGAAATACTCGACCAGCGTCGTGCCGTGATGCTCGGCGATCAGGTCGACGATCGGTTTGGGAAGATTGTATTGGCGGGCGAGTTCGACGCCCTCCTTGACGTGCGCGACGATGATCAGCGTGCTCATCGCGGGCACCAGCGACTCGTGCCGGTTCTCGCGCCCCTGATTCTCGACGAAATAGGCGGGCTTGAGCATCTTGCCGACGTCGTGGAAGTAGGCTCCCACGCGGACGAGCAGGCCGCGGGCCCCGATCGCCTCGGCCGCCGCTTCGGCGAGGCTGGCCACGTTGATCGAGTGGTTGTAGGTGCCGGGGGCGCGGCGGACGAGCTCCTGGAGCAGCGGATGCGCCACGTCGCCCACTTCGAGCAGGCTCAGGTCGGTGAGCACGCCGAAGGCCCGCTCGATGAAGGGGAGCAGCCCGGTCATCAGGAATCCCGCCAGCACGGTCCACAGGCCGGTGCGGCCCGCGTCGTAGAGCACCGCGGAGTCGAGGGTGCGCTCGTCGAGCAAGCCCGTGCCCAGTTGGGTGAGGGCCGCGACCGCCCCGGCCCAGAGCCCGACGTAGATCAGCTTGCTGCGGCTGCGGATCCGGGCCATCCAGAAGATCATCGCGGCGGCGGCCGAGGCGAGCGTGACGAAGCGGCCGATTCCCCAGCCCAGCCCCTCGGCCACGACCAGCGCCACCTGGGCCGTGAGGAGCAGCGCCAGGTCCTGGTCGTAGGCGATCGCCACCGTCATCGCGAAGACCAGCAGCGGCACGATCTCCGCCCGCCAGGCGTCGGTGGCCGAGAGCATGCAGAGCACGACGGCGGCGACGGAGAGCCCCACGAGCGTGACCACGTCCCGCACGCCGCCGAGCAGGTGTCGATGATGCAGGTGGATGTAGAAGCCCGAGAGGGCGAACATCGCGGCGAACATGCCGAGCATCGAGAGCGTGCGGGCCAGCCGCTGGCGGAAGTCCCGCTGGCGGAGGTACTCGACGTGCTCGCGCTGGAGCAGGTCGATCGCGTTCTGCGAAAGGGGCACGTTGGCTTCCGCCAGCACGTCTCCCTCCGAATAGCGGATGAACTGGGCAGGTGACTTGGCCACGGCTTCGCGCTTGGCGCGATCCGTGCCGTCGCGGTCGATCTCCAGCGTTCCCGACAGCCGCGGCTCGATCCAGCTGAACAACCGGTCGACGAACGGCCCCTCTCCGAGTTCGTCTTCCAGGCGTGTCTTGAGCCGGGCCTTGGCCTCGACGAGCATCACGTCCGAGACCTGCACCCGCGCGGTCTCGGCGGCGTTCCCGATCGGGTGGACGTCGATCTCGTTCTGGCTGCCCTCGTCGTAGGTGTGCTGGAGCTTCTCCAACACGCCTGAACTGAGGAGGTCCTGGAACGCCAGATCGATCGCGTTGTCGAACAGCAGCAGTTTCTCCTGCGAGTCGATCTGTCCGCGAAAGCGTTGGAACTCCCGGTCCGCCTCCACGAGCGCCGCCGGCGGCTCGGCAGCCGCCGGTCCGTCCGTGGCGGCCGTCTCCGCCGCGGCCGAGTCGGAGGCGGCCGCAGGTGCCGCGTCGCCGGAGCCCGCGCCGCGCTCCGGCTCGACCCCCGGCTCCGGCGTCGCGGCCAGGGCCGCGGCGGACTCGGGGGCGAACTCGAGCCAGGCCTCACGGATGGGAAGGGCGAGCCGCTCCGCGGCGGCAATCTCGGCGACCCGATTCTTCAGGCCGTCGCGAACCCGGGCCACCGGAGCCTTGTCCTGTGCGTAGACGACGCGGACCTTGGCGGCCGCCCTGACCTGGGCGGTGCGGGTGGCCTCCGGATCCGGTTGCTCGAAGGCCACGCGAGAGACCACGCCGCGGGGCGGCACCGAGTCGTGGCGGAAGGGAAAGGGCTCTTCCCAGCCGCGAAGCACCAGCAGCAGCACCAGCGCCGCCGCCAGGCACAGTCCCAGCCGCGCCAGCGTGCCCGGCTGGGCGAGCCGCTCGGCGACCCAGGTCAGGAGCCCGGGCCTGGCATCCACGGAACTTCCGCGACGTGTGCGGCGACGGTGCTGCGGGGGGGAGGCGGCCATCTGGTTCAGCGGTCGTATGCCTCGACGATGCGCTGCACGAGCCGGTGCCGGACGATGTCGGCGCCACCGAGCCGCACCTGCCCGCAGCCCTCGACGCCGGCCAGCCGGCGCATCGCATCGACGAGGCCGCTGGTCCGATCGGACGGCAGGTCGATCTGGGTGGTGTCGCCCGAGATCACCATCTTCGATCCCATGCCCAGCCGCGTGAGAAACATCTTCATCTGCGAGACGGTCGTGTTCTGGGCCTCGTCGAGAATGATGAAGGCATTGTTGAGCGTTCGGCCGCGCATGTAGGCGAGCGGGATCATCTCCACCACGTCCTGCTCGGTGAGCCGCTTGAGATGCTCGTAGTCCATCATCTCCCGGAGGGCGTCCATCAGCGGCCGGAGGTACGGGTTGATCTTCGCCTGGAGGTCGCCCGGCAGGTATCCGAGACTCTCTCCCGCCTCCACGGCGGGCCGCACGAGCACGATCTTGCGAACCTGCTCCACCCGCAGGGCCGCGACGGCCATCGCCACCGCCAGGAACGTCTTCCCGCTGCCGGCAGGTCCGGTGCACAGCACGATGTCGTTGTCGCGGATCGCCTGCACGTAGGTCGCCTGGCCGGCGGACCGCGGCACCAGCTGACGCCCCGGCTTGTGCACCTCGATCGGGTCGTGCCGCGGTTCGGGCTCCGCGCCGGTGGCGGCGGCGAGCAGCCTGGAGACCTCGGCGGTCTCGACGCCCCCGTGGTCGCGGGCGATGCGATCGAGCGCCTCGAAGATCTCGGTGGCCCGACGAACCGCCGGCTCGTCACCGTCGATGTGGATCGAGTCGTCCCGGGCCGAAACGCCGACACCCAGGGCGTCGCGAATCCGTCGCAGGTGCTGGTCGCGGGGCCCGAAGATGGCACCGAGCCGCTTCGAGTCGACGACCGCGATCGTGGTGCGGGGCATCGAAACCCGCGGCGGCTGGAAGGCCGCCGACGGTCTCGGGGGAACGAAACCTCACGTCTTCACTATACCCCACGCCGTCGTCGGCCTCTCGGCAGCCGAGCTTCAACGGGTTTTCGCCGCGAAAGCAGCCGGCTCGGGCCGGTCGGTCGACGTCAGCCCAGCACCCAGAGGAGCCAGGCGACCGGGGCCGCCAGGAGCAGCGAATCGACGAGATCCAGAAAGCCCCCCATGCCCCCCAACAGCCTCCCGGAATCTTTCGCGTGGAGTTCCCGCTTCACGAGGGACTCCGCGAGATCGCCGAGCATGCCGGCCACTCCGACCGCGACGCCGTAGAGCGGCCAGCCTCCCAGCGGCTGACCGGCGGAGCGACCGCGCATCTGGGGCCCGATGATCAGCCATGCCGCAGCGACTGATGCGGCCAGTGACGCGGCCGCACCCTCCCAGGTCTTTCCCGGACTCAGCACCGGAGCCATCCGGTGACGGCCAAGGGTCGATCCGACCGCGTAGGCGGCGATGTCGCCCGCCTTCACGACCGCGATCAGGCTCACCACGGGCAGGAGCCGGACGAAGGGGTCGGTGTCGTCGGCATCCACCCGGATGAGCCGCAGACCGACCATGAATGCCAGCGGCAGTCCGATCGCCACGGCTGTCGCGACGCTGCCGACGGCTCGGGCGAGGCTCCGGTCGCCGGCTGCGTATCGGGCCACCCCGCTCACGAACACCGCTGCGATGATGCTCATGGTCGCCACGGCCGCCGAACCGATGGTGGCGAGCGGATCGGTCTCCGGCAGCGGCAGCGCGGGGGCGGCCGCGATCACCGCGGCGCCCAGCGGGACCAGTCCGGGAGCCAGCGGCACCCCGGCCGCCGTCGCCAGACGGACGGCCTCCCGGCCCGCGCCCGCGGCGACCGCGATCACCAGCGGCAGGAGCCATGCCATGGGGGGCGCCTTGGCGGTGCCGTGGGCGTCGGCCCACGCCAGCGCGGCGAACAGGCCGGCCGCGGCCAGACCTGACAGGAGCCGCGAGGGCAGCGCCCCGGGGCGATGCGGCGCTGCGGGCAGGTTCTGGCTCACGACGGCGAGAGCCCTCCGAAGCGACGGTCACGGGCCGAGAACGCCGCGAGGGCCTCGCCGAGATGCCGCTCCTCGAACTCGGGCCAGGCCACCGGCGTGACCCAGATTTCCGCATAACTGATCTGCCAGAGCAGGAAGTTGCTCACCCGCATCTCGCCTGCGGTCCGGATCAGCAGATCCGGATCGGGTGAGCCCGCCGTTCCCAGCCGGGCCGCGAACACCTCCTCGTCGATCGACTCGGGATCGACGAGACCCGCCGCCGCATCGCGGGCGAGGCTGCGGGCGGCATCGACGATCTCACCACGCGCGCCGTAGTTGATCGCCAGGCACAGCCGCATGCCGGCATTTGCGGAGCAGAGCTCGACCGTCTGGTCGAGTGCGGCCAGCGTCTCGGGCGGCAAGCCCTCCCGACGACCGATCGTCGACAGGCGAACCCGTTGCCGCATGAGCAAGGATCGCTCCTCGATCAGGTACTGTTCGAGGAGATGCATGAGAAATCGAAGCTCGGCTTCGGGCCGCCGCCAGTTCTCGCTCGACAGGCAGTACAGCGTGAGCTGCTCGATCCCCAGCCGCACGCAATGCTCGGTGATCCGGCGCACGCTGGCCACGCCGCGCCGGTGCCCCTCGATCCGCGGCAGGCCGCGGCCCTGTGCCCAGCGGCCGTTGCCGTCCATGATGATCGCGACGTGCCGCGGCAGCCGGTCGGAGTCGGCCGGCCGCGGCGCCTCGGGGGCCGGGATCAGGCGTTCACCGGCTGCTGGGGTTGCCATGGTCGCCCGCTGGTCTCGGGATCTCGGAGGATGGTCTGGGCGCGATCGGGGCCGATCGACACGACCGTGACCGGACGGCCGATCAGTTCGGAGATGCGGTCGACGTACCGGCGGGCGTTGATCGGCAGATCTCCCTCGCTGCGAACCGCGTCGAGTTCCTGACGCCAGCCGGGGAGCGTCTCGTAGACCGGGACCGCCCGCTCGAGATCCTCAATCTGACTCGGAAACCGGCCGGTCCGCTGGCCATCGATCTCGTAGGCCGAACAGATCCGGATTTCGTCGAGCCCGCCCAGCACGTCGAGCAGCATCACGGCGAGTTCGTCCACGCCGGAGAGCCGCGCTGAGTAGCGGGCGGCGACGGCATCGAACCAGCCGCAGCGGCGCGGCCGCTTGGTGACCGTGCCGTATTCGCGGCCCCGCTCCCGGATGTGCACGCCGGTCGCATTGTCCTGTTCGGTGGGCATCGGGCCTCCGCCGACCCGCGTGGAGTAGGCCTTGAGCACGCCGATCACCCGGTCGACCCAGCGGCCGGGCACGCCGGAGCCGCTCGCGACGCCGACACCCGAGGAGTTGCTGCTGGTGACGTAGGGAAAGGTGCCGTGGTCGATGTCGAGCAGGGCTCCCTGCGCCCCCTCGAACAGCACCCGCCTGCCCTGCTCGACCGCGTCGAGCAGGAAGGCGGTGGTGTCGGTCACGTACGGACGGAGCCGCTCAGCATAGGCCGAGTAGGTGGCATGGATCGCGGCCGGATCGAGCGGCTCGGGGGCTCCCGCGGGCCAGGCGGTGAACAGCCGATTCTTGAACGTGGCGACGTGCTCGACCCGCGCCCGACATGCGGGCCGGTAGAGGTCCCCGAGCCGGATCGCCAGCGAGCGGCCGACCTTGTCGCGGTAGCACGGACCGATGCCGCGGCCGGTGGTGCCGATGGTGCCGCCCCCGGAGAGGCTGCCGTCGAGAAGCCGGTCCTCGGCGAGGTGCCACGGGAACACGACGTGGGCGCGATCACTGATCCGGAGCCGGCCCCGCATGGCCACCCCGCGAGCCTCGAGCCCGTCCATCTCGTCGATCACCTTGGCGGGGTCGAGCACCACTCCCCCCGCGATCACGCAATCGACCGCGGGCCGCAGGATGCCGCTGGGGATGATCGAGAGCTTCCAGGTCTGCCCCGCCGAGACGACCGTATGACCGGCATTGGCACCACCCGCATAGCGGACGACGATGTCGTGGTCTTCCGTGAGGATGTCGACGAGTTTGCCTTTGGCCTCGTCGCCCCACTGCAGACCGATCACGCAGGTGCCGGGCACGGTTGGAGAAGTCCTCGCGGCGGATGTTCGCGGAGGCTTCCACCGAAATCCTCCTTCCAGAGTCTAAAAGCACACCCCCACCGGTCAAGGCGGGCTTCCGGGCGGGTGGTGTGCCGGTCGCCGGCCGCGCCAGCGCCGCGCCATCTCGAAGGCCAGCCCGACGCCGCAGGCCAGCGGAAACACGCGCCCGAGCCGGCGGGCTGGATTCACCGTGTCGAGCAGCGGCACGTCGGCGACGAGCAGGCCGCGGTCTCGGACGGGAAGCGACGCCACGATGCGTCCCTCCGGTGAGATCACGCAGGTTTCTCCGGTGGCGGCGCAGCGCACCAGCGCCCGCCGGTTCTCCACCGCTCGCAACTGGGAGAGCATCCGATGCTGTGCGAGCGTGATGGTCTGCGGAAACGCCGCGCCATTGATCAGCGAGACGAGCACGTTCGCCGAGTTGTCGACCAGGGACCGCGCCGCCTCGGGCAGCATGTCCTCGGAGCACAACAGCACGCCGACCCGCAGCGCCGGAGTGACGTGGAGCACGGTGGCCTCCGCGCCCCGGGCGAACTCCTCCTGCATGGCGAACTGGCTGGCCAGTTCGGGCAGCCAGTCGCCACCCGGAACGTATTCGCCGAACGGCATCAGTTGACGCTTGCGGTAGGAGCCGACGGTGCGCTCCGCGGTGTCGACCAACAGGGCCGCCTGATGCACGGCTCGCGGCTTGTCGGGATGCCCGCTGTAGAGCTTGCCTCCGAACAGCAGCGGGCGGCTCGGAGCCTCCCAGGGTCGCAGCCCCGCGAGGGGTGGCCGGGAGTGTGCGAGCACGACGGCCGGGTCGGCGAGCGACGTCAGCGTGTCGGCGTAGCAGCCGCCGCTGCACTCGGGCCAGCAGACGAGCGCCGGGGGAAGTCGCCCGTCCGCGCAGGCCATTGCGGTGAGGCTGCGGAGTGCGTCGAGGCCGTCGGGATCGCCGGGGTCGGCCTGGACCACGGCAAGCCTGGCGACCGGCGCCGCGGCTGCACTCCGCTGCCAGGCGGCGGCGGCCACGACGCCGGAGAGGTCGTTGGCCACGCAGACGGCGAGGGCGAGCCGGCCCGGTCGCGACATCCTCGGTCGGGCTTCCCGGAGCCGCCCGCACGAGCGCCCCGCGATGTCGAACACGGCGGCCAGCAGGCCGGCATGCGCGAAAAACACGAACGTCGCGCCGCCGGAGCCGAGGATTTCGACCGACTGGACGAGCGGGGGCCAGGCGACGAGCGCAGAGCCGAGTGTCCAGGGAAACACGCCCGGCATCACGGCCTCGGCCACGACCGCCGCGAGTGCGGCCGGCAGCCATGCCTCGTGGGGCCGGCAGCCCAGCCGCCCGACGAGCAAGAACGGCGCCGCCAGCCGCAGGGCGTCCCACGCGGCGATCGGCGTCGCCACCGCGACACCGAACCAGCGGTCGGTCGCCAGGGCGGTGGCCAGTGCCTCGGGAGTCCAGTGAAAGGCGATCGCGATCGCGATCAGCGCGGAAGCGACGGTCAGGATCTCCCCGTGCCAGCCGCGAATGCGATCGGCGACGAGCAGGGCCCCGGCCACGCCCAGCCAGCCGCACCAGACGAGCCGCTGATCGAGCCACGGCAACGCGACCAGGGCCCCGATGCCGGCGGCGAGCAGCGTTCCACGGGTGCTCCACGTGATCGATCGCCCGCGCGAACGCCCGGGCGGGGGCGGCGGAGGCGTCGCTGCCTCCACCGCCCGCGAGCCGCGCCAGTGGCGGCGGACAGGCTCCGAGGAAATCACGCCCAGCATCTCAGGGCATCATGCGTGGGATCGTGATCCGCAGCGTGTCGTCGAAGTTGTCGACGCCGGCGGTCGTCTTGGCGTGATTGTTGAGGTTGTAGCTGACCGAGTCCTCGGGCTCCGGCAGCGGCCCGCTCGGCGGGATTTCCCCGGCGAAGAACACGGCGATTCGCCCCTGCCCTGCCGGCACGAGCAGCGTCTTGTTGCTGCCGGTGGGGATGTAGACGCCCCCATTCTTCTTGGCCTGCTGCACCGTGGGGATCCCCGACAGCGACTCCAGCTGCTTGCGATTGAAGCCGACGACGTAGATGCCGTCGCCGTGGGAGTCGTTGAACACCTTGATCGACACCGTCCGCCTGACGCCCGAGACGCCGGGAGCACCGGCCTCCGCGGCAGACGCGAGCAACCCGATCGCCCCGAGGACGAACAGACCGACAACAGACCGGCGAATCATGGCATGCACCTCGTGAAGGAAAGTCACCCTGGAACCGCGGATCCGCACGCGCGGGCCCGGGCTCCGGTCGGCACGCTGGGTCACGGCACGACGGGAAGTCCGGCGGCTGATTCGCCGCCGTTCCGCGTGCAGATCGCCGCGAGCACGGCCGGGTCCATTTGATCGCTGAGAAACGCCACTCTCCCGTCGGCGAACGACGCCTCGGCACCGCCCGCGTGCGGGCCGCGGATGTCGCCGGTGTCGGCGTTGACGAACGCCGATGCCTGGGCGAAGCAGTTCATCGTCGCCCATCGTCCCGCCGGGTCGTCGGCATCGGCCGGAGCGGCGGCGGGCGGACCGCGGTCGGTCGACTCGGCCACCAGGAGCGTGTGTCCGAGACCATCGGTGGCGGTTGCCGCGGTCACCGCGGAACGCGGCTCGGTCCGCGGCACGAGCATCCCGTTGGTGAGCCCGGTCGGCCCGGGGAACGGCACCCCCGCGACGCCGAGCATCCACGCGCCGGCGACGCCGCCGTAGTCCGCCTTGCCGGCATACGACTGCAGGGCGGACGGGCAGATGGACGCCGGGGAGCATCCACTAGTCCTTATCCAAGCGAATTTGGACTTGCGCGATTCGCGCTGAGCGCATAAAAAAACTCGAAATCCCCGACGAATCGCTTGATTTCGGTTGGCGCCACTTCAAGCGACTCGCCACTCCATGAGGAGTTTCGAGTGAACGCCAAGGTACGACGGCAGCTGAAAGCACGCAAGCGGAGAATCGCCCGGCGATTGGAGCAGGCGGATCAAAGCGGGACGGATCGGCCCGAGATGGCCGCGTCCAACATCCAGTACGAGATCGCGGACCGCACCCGGGCGATCAACGCCGGCGGCATCGGCGCGGCTCACCTGCTGGTGAAGCGGCTGGGCCTCGACGAGGCGATCAACGACCGGCTCGATCTGCTCAAGGTCCACCTGCCGTACCACGAATCGGATCACATCCTGCACATCGCCTACAACCTGTTGGCGGGGAACTCGCGGCTGGAA
>VGYR01000073.1 GCA_016872925.1 Planctomycetota bacterium | reverse complement strand
CGTCGCGCCGGCGCAGCCCTCCGGGCCTGCGGCGGCTGGATGCTCGGCTCGGCACGAGGCCGAGCCTCGCCTTCCGGGGCAACCTCGGCTTGCCCCGCGAAGGCGCAAGCGGCCGGGGGCAGGATGCTCGCCGTCGCGCCGGCGCAGCCCTCCGGGCCTGCGGCGGCTGGATGCTCGGCTCGGCACGAGGCCGAGCCTCGCCTTCCGGGGCAACCTCGGCTTGCCCCGCGAAGGCGCAAGCGGCCGGGGGCAGGATGCCCCGGCCGCGCTACTTCTTGATCAGTTCCTGCACCGTCATGCCCGACGGGATCATCGGCAGCACGTGCTCCTGGTAGGGCACCTGCACGTCGAGGAGCGCAGGCCCCTCGGCATCGACCAGCCGACGCAGCGCGGGCACGAGATCCCCCTTCGCGGCGATCGTCTCCGCCTGCCAGCCGAATCCCCTGGCGATGGCCACGAAGTCCGGATAGCGGTCGTCGGGCGAGATGCCGTCGCCCCGCCCACACGCCTCGGGATGATCGACCGGCCCCAGGTAGGTGTGGGCCCGGTTGCCCTTGAAGAACCGATCCTCCCACTGCACCACCATGCCGAGGTGCTGGTTATTGAGGAGCAGCACCTTCACCGGAATGTTCTCGGTCTTGCAGGTGGCGAACTCCTGGATGTTCATCAGGATGCTGCCGTCGCCGTCGATGTCGACGACGAGCGCGTCGGGGCGGGCCACCTTGGCCCCCATCGCCGCCGGGAGGCCGAAGCCCATCGTGCCCAGGCCGCTCGACGAGAGCCACGTTCGCGGCTCCCGAAACCTGAAGAACTGGGCGGCCCACATCTGGTGCTGCCCCACGCCAACGGCGACCACCGTCTCGCGGGCGGCGGCCAGCTTGGACAACTCCTGGATCGCCTCCTGGGCCAGGATGCCGGGGTAGGAGGCATCGAACGAGAATGGGTCCTCCCGCTTCCAGTCGGCGATCCGGCGGTGCCAGGCGGCCAGGTCGGCCGCGGGCGGCTCGACGACCGCGTTCAGCTGGCCGAGGGCGGCCTTCACGTCCGCGACGATCGGCACGTGAACGAGCTTGTTCTTGTTGATCTCGGACGGATCGATGTCGATGTGCACGATGAACCCGTGCCGGGCGAAGGCCTCGACCTTGCCCGTCACGCGGTCGTCGAACCGCACGCCCACCGCGATCAACAGGTCGGCCTCGTCGACCGCATAGTTCGCATACACGCTCCCATGCATGCCGAGCATGTCGAGCGACAGCGGATCGTCGCCCGGAAAGGCGCCGAGCCCCATCAGCGTCATCGTCACCGGGATGCCGGTCTTTCGCGCCAGCGTGCGGAGTTCGTCGGGAGCCTCGGCGGCGATCACCCCCCCGCCCGCGTAGATCACCGGCTTCTTCGACCGCTTGATGGCGGCGGCGACCTGCTGGATCTGCTCGGCGGGCGCCGGCCTCCGCGACTCCGGCCTGTAGCCGGGCAGATTCATCTCGCAGTCGTAGTCGGGCACGATCTGCGCGAGCTGGATGTTCTTGGGCAGGTCGACGAGCACGGGGCCGGGGCGGCCCGTCGTCGCGATGTAAAAGGCCTCCTTCATCACGCGGGCGATGTCGTTGGCGTCGGTCACCAGGTAGTGGTGCTTGGTGATCCCGCGGCAGACCTCCACCATCGGCGTTTCTTGAAACGCGTCGGTGCCGATCACGCTGGTGCCCACCTGGCCCGTGAGCACCACCAGCGGAATGCTGTCGAGCTTGGCATCCGCGATCGCGGTGACGAGGTTCAGCGCCCCGGGGCCGCTGGTGCCCATGCAGACGCCGGGCCGGCCTGTCGTCCGGGCATAGCCCTGGGCCGCGAACGCCCCTCCCTGCTCGTGCCGCGGCAGGATCGTGCGAATCTGATCCTTGTAGCGGGTGAGCGCCTGGTGCAACGGCATGCTCGCCCCCCCCGGGTAGGCGAAGATCACGTCGCAGCCGTGGCGGACGAGCGACTCGACCACCACGTCGGCCCCCGAGGCGAAGGCTTCGGACGCTTTCGGCGGGCGGGAGACGGTGGCCATGGCAGGCTCCTGGGGGAGGCGGGACGTGCGGAACACGAGCCTTCAACCATACACGATGAAAAACCGGCCGAAAAACCACCGGCCGCGTGTGCCCCCCGGCCACCGGCCGCCGGGCCGGCCAGCCGATCGGTTACAACGGTTTTCGTGGCAGATCGCGGCCGCCAGCGGGCCGGGCGATTGCTCGGCCTGACGCCAACACTCGATTCGCATCGCGGGTTCGCCGACGTCGTCACCAGCCTCCGCGCGGGGCACGGGGGCACGATCGGCGGAACCTGGGGATCGGCGTCTGCGCTGGCCGTCGCCGCGCTGGTCCGGGCCCGCGCTGCGGATGGCGGCACGCTCGTCGTCCTGCTGCCGCACGCCGCCGCCGCCGACGACTTCGTCGATGACCTCGCCATCTTCAGCGGCGAGCCGGCGGACCTGCTGCCGGCCCTGGAGAGCCCGGGCGAGGATTCCTCCGGACCGGTCGACGACCCTGCCGAGGCGGCGCGTCTGGCCTTGGTGAAGCGGCTGACCCTGCCCGCCGCAAGCCGCCCGAACCTGCTGGTGACCTGCATCCAGGCGTTGCTCTCGCCACTCGTCGATCCCCGGGAGATCGAGATCGGGACGAGGCAGTTGTCCGTGGGCGGCCGCCTGGAGCCCGACGAACTCGCCGACTGGCTCGGGAGCCGAGGCTGGGAACTCGCCGACGCCATCGATCGCCCGGGCACGTTCGCCCGGCGCGGCGGGATCATGGATCTGTTCGCCGGCGATTGGGAGAGGCCCGTCCGCATCGAGCTGTTCGGGGACGAGATCGAATCGCTTCGCACCTTCGACACCGTCACCCAACGGAGCGTGGCGGCGGTCGATCACGTCGAGCTGACCGCGGTGGCCACCGCGGGAGCACGGCGCACCCAACTCGCCGACCTGCTGGCCCCCGGGTCGGCCTGGGCCGTCGTGGAGCCGGCGGAGGTGGCGGAGGAAGCCCGCCGCATGCATGACCGCATCGGCACCGCGGCGGCCCTGCTGCACCCCGACGACGTCCTCGCCCGGATGCAACGGCTCCCGTCCGTCGCCCTCTCGGCGCTCGCCCCGACCGGGCTCGATGCGGCCGCCACGCTCGCCGTCGAGAGCGTCGAGCGGTTCACCGGCTCGCTCGACCGCGTGCGGGACGAGTTGGAGACGGTCGGCAAGGATCAGGAGGTGTGGGTCGTCGCCCCGTCGGCCGCCGAGGAGACCCGGCTGCGCGACCTGCTGGCCGACTCGGCCCCCGCCCGGGCGCGACGGCTGCACTTCGCCCGCGGCCGCCTCTCCGCTGGCTTCCGGCTGGTGCCCGAGAAGCTGGTCGTGATCTCGAGCGACGAACTCTTCCGCCGCGAGGACGCACCACGCCGACCGCAGAAGCAGCGGCTCAGCCGCGCGATCGACACCTTCCTCGACCTGCACGAGGGGGACTACGTCGTGCACGTGTCCCACGGGATCGGCCGCTACCGCGGGCTCAAGCTCCTCGAGAAGCACGGGCGCACCGAGGAGTTCCTCGACGTCGAGTTCGCCGAGTCCACGAGGATCTACGTGCCGGCTTCGTGCATCGAACTGGTGCAGAAATACGTCGGGGGCACCAAGCTCGCCCCGAAGCTCGCCAAGATCGGCGGAACCACCTGGGAAAAGCAGAAGCTCGCCGTGCAGAAGGCGGTGGCCGACATGGCCGCCGACATGCTCCGGCTGCAGGCGGTCCGGGAGAGCCGGCCCGGCATCGGCTTCCCGACCGACACACCCTGGCAGCGTCAGTTCGAGGAGTCGTTCCCGTTCGACGAGACGCCCGACCAGCTGACCGCGATGGAGGCGATCCGGGAAGACATGCAGACGTCCCGGCCGATGGACCGCCTGCTCTGCGGCGACGTGGGTTTCGGCAAGACGGAACTGGCCATGCGGGCGGCCTTCAAGGCGGCGGAGGCCGGCTCGCAGGTGGCGGTGCTCGTGCCCACCACCGTGCTCGCCGAGCAGCACCGGCGCACCTTCGCCACCCGGTTCGCCGAGTTCCCGTTCACGATCCGCTGCCTCTCGCGACTCACGTCGGCGGCGGAGGAGCGGGAGACGCTCGAGGGGCTGGCCCGCAAGGGCGTCGACATCGTGATCGGCACGCACCGCCTCGCCCAGGCCGACATCCATTTCGCCAACCTCGGCCTGGTCGTGGTCGACGAGGAGCAGCGGTTCGGCGTCGACGTCAAGGAGCGGCTCAAGGCGCTCCGCGCGAGCGTGGACGTGCTCACGATGACGGCGACCCCCATCCCGCGGACGCTGCACATGTCGATGCTGGGCATCCGCGACATTTCCAACCTCACCACACCCCCGCCGAACCGGATGGCCGTGGAGACGAAGGTCGCACGCTGGGATGCGACCCTGGTCAGAAACGCCATCGAGCGGGAACTGTCCCGCGGCGGGCAGGTCTTCTTCGTGCACAACCGGATCCACGACATCCACCGGGTGTCCGATCGCCTGCAGCAGATCGTGCCCGAGGCGACGATCGCGATCGTGCACGGCCGGCTCTCGGAGGCCGAACTGGAGGAGCGGATGCTCGCGTTCGTCGCCGGCCGGGCCGACATCCTCCTGGCCACCACGATCATCGAAAGCGGCCTCGACATCCCCAACGCCAACACGATCTTCATCGACGAAGCCGACACCTACGGGCTGGCGGATCTCCACCAGCTCCGCGGCCGGGTCGGTCGCTCCCACCACCGGGCCTGGTGCTACCTGCTCGTCGACGAGACGGCCCGGCTCACGAGCACCGCCGCGAAGCGGCTCCGGGCCATCCAGGAGTTTTCGAGCATGGGAGCCGGCTTCTCGCTGGCGATGCGCGACCTCGAGATCCGGGGGGCTGGAAACCTGCTCGGCACGCAGCAGAGCGGCCACATCGCCACGGTGGGCTACGAGCTCTACTGCCGGCTCCTGGAACAGGCGGTGCGCGGACTCAAGGCGCTGCCCCCGGCCGAGCCGCCGGCGGTGAACGTCGACCTGCCGGGGGAGGCCTGGCTGCCGCGCGACTACGTCCCGGACATCAGGGCGAAGATCGACGTCTACCGGCGGCTGTCGCGAACCGTGTCGGAGAACCAGGTCGACGAACTCGCGGCCGAACTCGCCGACCGGTTCGGCCCCCTTCCCGACGAGGCCCGTCGCCTGCTGGAGTTCACCAGGCTGAAGACCCTCGCCGTCGGCCTGGGCATCGACTCGATCACCCGCCATCCCGGGATGGTGGTGATCGGCCACCACGACCGCGCGGCACTGGATGGCGTGCGGCAGGCGGCCGCGGCGCGGGGCGGCACGGTACGGATCGTCGACCAGCGGACGGCCGTCATGCCGGTGCACGAGTCAACCGCAGCCGATCCGGATCGTCTCGTCGCCGCGATCCGGACTCTGCTGTCGCCGCCGGCCGGAGCGCGGCGCGGCCGCCGCTGACCGGTCCCCGCCGCGGCCGATTCCGGCCGTTTTCTGCCCGTCCGGAGGGCTTGCCGGCGATCGCTGCCGCCCCCTATAGTCCCGCCCTCTGTGCCGGCTCCACATGCTCCATTCCCCCCTTCACCAGCGCCGTCCGGTCCGTCTCGGCATCGCCTTCACGGCGCTGGCGGCGTGCGCCTGTGAGTCCCTGGCCCAGCAGGGCGTTCCGCGGGCCGCCGTGCAGCCCGGGCAGGGGCCGACCATGCCCGAGGCGACGTCCCGACCGGAGCGGTGGCCGACCGACTCCGCCGGACGGGCCGACACGCCGTCCGACAACCACGTGCTCTCGAGCATCCGCTCCATTCCCGGGGCGCCCCTGGAACCGATCGGCGAACTGATCGCCGGAGAGATCGACCGGGCCGTGAGCCCCGGCTCGGGAGTCGCGAAGGCGTCGTTCGAGACCCCGAGCGCTCCGGCAGCGGAGGCGGCGCCGCCGGCGTACCAGTCGCTCGAGACCGCCCTGGTGGTCGCCCGCGTCGGGCCCGAGGTCGTGCTGGAGTCCGACCTGCTCACGCCGAAGGCCCTGGAATGGCTGGAGAAGACGACCCCCGGCATGCCGCCGGAACGGGTCCGCGAACTGCGGCTCCAAATCTGCCAGCAGGTGCTGCCGCAACACATCGAGACGCTCCTGCTCTACGTCGACGCCTGTCGGGAGATCCCGGCCGACAAGCTGCCGGACATCCGCAAGAACGTGGATCGCGCCTTCGACGAGCAACAGCTACCCCGGCTGATGAAAGACGCCGGCGCCCCGAACTCCATGGAGTTCGAGAAATCGCTGCGGGCACGCGGCATGTCGCTCGACCGGATGCGGAAGATGTTCTTCGAGCGCGGCCTGGCGCAGGAGTGGCTGCGGAAGAACGTCAAGAACGACGCCGAGGTCCCCCACGCGGAGCTGATCGCGTGGTATCAGAACCACCTCGCCGACTACGACTATCCGGCGAAGGCCCGCTTCGAGGCGATCACCGTGAAGATGGGGCTCAAGCGGTCGAAGCAGCAGGCCTGGGAACTGATCGCGGCCATGGGCAACGAGATCCTCGCCGGCCGGCCGTTCGCGGACGTGGCCCGCGAGCGATCCGAGGGGCCGACGGCTGCGGCGGGGGGGAGCTTCGACTGGACGGGCCGCGGGAGCCTCGCGTCGGCCAAGCTCGACGAGGCGATCTTCTCGCTGCCGGTCGACGAACTCAGCGCGATCATCGAGGATGGCGAGCTGCTGCACATCGTGAGGGTCGTGGAGCGGCTGGAGGCCGGACGCACCTCGTTCGTCGAAGCCCAGGTGGACATTCGCGAGACACTCGTGGCGGAGCGGCAGCGGCACGCCTCGGACGAGTATCTGGCCAAGCTCAGGCAGCGGACTCCCGTCTGGACGGTGTTCGATGCCGCGGCAGGCTCCGCCGTCGAGCCGCAGTTCACCGCCGGACGACCGGCGGCGGCCACGACCCGCTGAGCCCCGGCGTCTGACCGCGGCTCCGCCGCCGAAGGGCGGTCGCGATGATTGCCCGCCTCGGCCTTCAGGGCTAGACTTCGCCTCCGTCGGCGGCGCAGCTCCGCCGATCCGCGCGACGCGCCGGAGACCCGCCGAATGACCGCTAGTGCCCGGACCACCCCCGCCCCGGCGACTCCCCCCTGGCCGGGCACGAAGGCTGACGGCACGGCCGCGCTGGAGTTTTCCGGGGGCCGCTGCGACCTCCCCCTCGTGGTCGGCACGGAAGGCGAGCGGGCGATCGACATCGCAAAACTGCGGTCGCAGACGGGGCTGATCACCCTCGACGAGGGCTACGTCAACACGGGTTCGACCACCAGCGCGATCACCTTCCTCGACGGCGAGAAGGGGATCCTGCGGTATCGGGGTTACCCGATCGAGGTCCTGGCCGAGCGGTGCGACTTCGTCGAGGTCGCCTACCTGCTGATCGAGGGGGAACTGCCGACGACCGCGCAGCTCGACGCCTTCCGCACGTCGCTCTCGCACCACACCATGATCCACGAGGACATGCGGAGCTTCTACGGCGGCTTTCCGCGTGACGCCCACCCGATGGCGATCCTGGGCAGCGTCGTCGGAGCCTTGTCGACCTTCTACCAGGATTCGCTCGACGTCCGCGATCCCCGGCAGGTCGAAGTGAGCGTCCATCGGCTGCTCGCCAAGCTGCCGACGATCGCCGCCTACAGCCACAAGAAGTCGGCCGGCCAGCCGCTGATGTATCCCCGCAACGACCTCGACTACTGCGAAAACTTCCTGCACATGATGTTCGCGGTGCCGTGCGAGGAGTACCACATCGATCCCGACTTCGCCGAAGCCCTCGACATGCTGCTGATCGTGCACGCCGACCACGAGCAGAACTGCTCCACGTCGACGGTCCGCATGGTGGGTTCGAGCGACGCGAACCTGTTCGCGAGCATCTCCGCGGGCATCTCGGCGCTCTGGGGACCGCTCCACGGCGGCGCCAACCAGGCGTGCGTGGAGATGCTCGAACGGATCGTCGCCGACGGAGGCGACGTGAAGAAGTACGTCGACCTGGCCAAGAAGAAGGACTCGGGCTTCCGCCTGATGGGCTTCGGCCACCGCGTGTACAAGAACTACGATCCGCGGGCGAAGCTGATCAAGGCGACCTGCGACAAGCTGCTAGCGAAGATCTCCCGGCACGACCCCTTGTTCGACATCTCCCAGCAGCTGGAGGAGGTGGCGCTCGCCGACGAGTACTTCATCGAACGCAAGCTCTATCCCAACGTCGACTTCTACTCGGGGGTGATCTACCGGGCGATGGGCATTCCCGTGCAGATGTTCACGGTCCTGTTCGCGATGGGGCGACTGCCCGGCTGGATCGCGCACTGGATGGAGATGCATCGCTCGCCGACGAAGAAGATCTGCCGTCCGCGGCAGGTCTACTCCGGGGAGAACCTCCGCGAGTTCGTGCCGATCAATCGGCGGTGAACTTCGAGAGGTTCGGACCGCTCGAGCCTCGTGCCCGCATCGCTCACGCGATGGCGGCTTCCGGAGTGGCCCATGGCCGGCATCGAACCTGGCGTCACGTCGACCGCTTGCCGCGGAAGAAGTCGGTGAGGATTCGGCCGCAGTCGTCGGCCAGCACGCCCCCCACGTGCTCGACGCGATGGTTGAGCCGGGGATCGTCGAACAGGCGATACAGCGTGGCCACCGCGCCGGCCTTCGGGTCCGCCGCGCCCCACACCACCGTGGGAACGCGCGCCTGGAGGATCGCGCCGGCGCACATCGGACAGGGCTCGAGCGTGACGTACAGGGCACAGCCCTCCAACCGCCAGGAGCCGAGCGCGGCCGCCGCTTGCGTGAGGGCGATCATCTCGGCGTGGGCCGTCGGGTCGTTGAGCTGCTCCCGCTGGTTGTGGCCGGCGGCGATCACGCGGCCGCCCGCCACCACGATCGCCCCCACCGGCACCTCGTCTTCAGCCGCAGCCGCCCGGGCCTCGTCCAGCGCCAGCCGCATCCAACGCTCGTGCGGCGAGGCTCCGAGCAGCCTCTCGACGTCGTCATCACCGTCGCAGTCGTCGTGGGACTCGAGGTGGTCGTGGGCAGCCATGGATGCGGACTGTACCAGACGCCTCCGGGTCGAGGGGCAGACGCCAGGGTCCCTTGGGACGGGCCGCGGCATCGAGTACCATCGAGACGGCGGTGCGCCCGCACCGCGACGCCTCCTCGAGGACTCCCATGGATCCGACTCTGCTGGTGCTCCGCTGGGCGCACGTGCTCGCTGCGATCGTGGCCCTGGGTGCGCTCGTGTTCGCCCGCTTTGGCCTGCTTCCCGCGCTGTCGGAACTTGGCACAGAAACTCGCGACCGGATCCACGACCGGATCCGCCGGACCTGGCTGCCCTGGCTGATCGGCACGATCACGCTGCTCCTGGCCAGCGGCTTGGCGAACTTCCTGCTGTTCAACGCCCGGGTTCGCGAGGAAGGCTGGGGCGGTGGCGAGTGGATGCGGCAGACCGGCTACCACTCGCTCTTCGGCGCCAAGGTGCTGCTGGCCTTCGTGGCCTTCTATCTCGCGAGCGGCCTGATGGGGCGGGGCCGGTCGACGCAGTGGCTTCGAGACGACCGCGCGAAGTGGCTCACGGTCACGATCGGGATCATGCTGGCGGTGGTGCTGCTGTCGGGCTGGATGCGGCAGTTGCACACGGGCCCGAACCTGCTGGCTGCCGGAGATGGCGGGGTGCGGATGGAACGAAACACCGACGGAGGGGGCCGCCGTGACGGCGGCATGCAGGGCGATGGACAAGAAGGACAAGAAGCGGATCGAGGTGCTGCAGCAGAGGATCGCGAAGCTCCAGCAGCTGTTGGCGGCGGCGAAGAAGCAACCCGATGATCCTGCCGAGGCGCCGCGGCTCGAGCGGGACCTGAACTCCGCCCACGCCGAACTTGCGAGCCTGAAGCAGCACTGAGAACTGGAAGCACGCGGAATGGGCCTGGGAGACCTTTTCGGCTCGTGGTTCGGTGGATCGGGCCGGGTCGATCTCTGGCGGCGCTTCGAGCGGATGCGGGAGAGTTCCTCCGGCACCATGTCGACCTTCTACAAGGTCCGAGACCTGAAGACGGGTGAGGTCCTCGGCCTCAAGGTGGTCGATGCCGCCAAGGCGGCCCCCGTCGAAGGCCGCTACAAGTCCCTCGGCAAGCCGACCGAGGGGGAGATCGGCCAGCAGATCACGGGCCCCACCATCGTCCGCATCAAGGAGTGGGGCACGGCGACGACTGGGGACCCGTTCATCCTCCAGGAGCACGTCGACGGGGTGCTGCTCCACAACCTGATCGCCGCCAAGAAGCCGCTCACGCCCGCTCAGAAAATCGACCTGGTGACCCAGGCGGCCACGTCCATCAAGGCGGTGCACGACGCCGGCTTCGTCCATCGCGACATCTGTCCCCGGAACTTCATCCTCGAGACGGCCACCGGCCGGCTCGTGCTGATCGACTTCGGCCTCACGGTGCCCGACAGGCCGGCCTTCCTGCAGCCCGGCAACCGGGTCGGGACGCCGAACTACATGGCCCCGGAGGTCGTTCGCCGCCGTCAGGCCGACAAGCGGCTCGACATCTTTTCGTTCGGGATCACGGCCTACGAGATCTGCACCTGCCGGGCCCCATGGCCGAAGGGGTCGACCGGCAAGGCGGCGCTCGCCCACGACACGCCGCCGACCGACATCCGCGAGGCCTGGCCGGAGATCCCACCCCCGCTCGCCACCGCGATCATGGCGTGCCTGGCGGCCGACCCGGAGGCTCGCCCGCCATCGATGGATCGATTCCTGGGGGCGATCGCGGCCGTCAAAGCCTGAATCGTGCCGTGGCGCACCGGGCAACACGCCGGCCCTTGAAGCGGCGGGCTGTTCACCGTACTTTCGAGGCTTTCCGGCTCGTTCGCGGGCCTGCCGTAGACCGCTTTTCAGGATCACTCCCATGACGATGGACAAAAGCCTTCGCGTCCGGAAGGGCTCGTCGAGCGCCCGGGGCGTGCTGAGCCGCGCCGAGCGGATCGCCAAGCTCAAGGAGCAGGATCGCTGGACCGAGGGCCGCAGCCCGCTGGGACTGCCCAAGGTCCGCGTCCAGAAGCTCTCGATGAAGAAGAAGGCGAAGAAGGACGAGGCCGCCGAAGGTGCCGCCGCGGCGAAGCCCGGTGCGGCTGCCTCGGGAGCAGCGGCGAAGCCGGCTGCGAAGAAGTAGCGGCCACGCCCTCGCGCCTCCGGGGAGGCGGTCGCCTGCCCGCCGCCCGAACCCGCGCTCGGGCGAAGCGCTTCGGCGGATCGGGCCCCGTCTCACCCTGCCGGATCACCGGGGGATCGGCCCGTGATCCGCGCGGCTGCGGCCTGTCCCGAGGCGATCACCTGCGGAATCCCGACGCCGGTGTACGCGGCGCCGGCGAGTGCGAGCCCCGGATGCCGGGCAACCGCGGCGGCGATCCGGGCGACTCGTGGACCGTGCCCGACGTGGTACTGCGGCATCGCCCCCTGCCAGCGCTCGACGTGAGCCAGTTGCGGATCACCCCGCGCCCCGAGGAGCAGTCGGACCTCGGAGACGGCCAGGTCCGTCATCTCGGCGTCGGCGAGCCGCATCACGTCCGGGTCGAGGGCTCCGCCGACGAACACCCTGAGGAGAACACAGCCCGGCGGAGCCCGCCCCGGAAACTTCGAACTGGCGAAGCTGACGGCGAGGATGCGGCGGTGGGCGGAGCGGGGAATGACCAGTCCGGCGGCAGCGAGCGGATGGGACACGCGCTCGCGGGCGAACCCGAGCGACACGATGCACGAGCCGGCATACTCGATCGCCGCCAGTTCGGCCCCCAGCTGCTCGTCGAGCGCCGTGAGCAGTCGGGCGGAGACGTCGGCCGGGGTCGCCACCACGACGGCGTCGGCTGACAGCGGCGCGGCAGCCCCGCTGACGGCAACGTCCCAGCGGCCCGCGGTGGAACGTCCGACGGACGTGGCGAGCGTCGGCACGAACCGCACCCCGCTCCGCTGGAGTTCGTCGGCCAGCCGCTGCGGCAGCCTCCCCATCCCCGAGGCGAAACTGAGGAACTGGCCGTAGCGGGCCCCGGCGGCCTCGGCGGCAGCCGGCTGGGCTCGCAGCCGGGCACGTTCTCCGGCCCACAGGCTGCCGGCCTCCCGTTCGAGCGCCAGAAAATCCGCACAGGCTGCCGCCATGCTCAACCGCGCGGGATCAGCCGTCCAGATGCCGGCCGCGAGCGGTTGCACCAGCTTCTCGAAGGCTTCCCGGCCGAGCCGGCGCACCGCGAACGATTCGAGCGATTCATCCGCCTCGGCCGCCGCTCGCCCGGGGGCCACGAATCGTTCTCCGAGAACGCGGCACTTCCCGGACACGGTGAGGATCGGGCTCATGAGGAGCGGCCACGTGCGCCCCGGGGCCAGCAGCCTGAACCCCTTCGGCACCGGCAGGAGGCGCCCCGCATGCCAGACCAGCGCCCGGCGGGCAGCAGGCTGCACGCCGACGAGTTCGGCGGAGATCCCGAGCCGCTCCGCCAGGGGAACGACCTCCGGCCGGGACGCCAGGAAGCAGTCGGCCGAACGCTCGATGAGCCAGCCGTCCTGGTGGATCGTGTCCACCACTCCCCCCACCCGATCCGCAGGCCCCAGGATCGTCACCGCCCAGCCCGCGCGGGCGAGCGCGTCGGCTGCTGCCAGGCCGGAGAGCCCGGAGCCAACGACGACGACGGACGGGCGGTGGTCGGGTGTCACGAGGTGGGATCGCTTCCGGGTGACGTCATCGTAGTTGGCAGCGGGAGCGGGGGCGGATGGGAGGGGATCGCCAGCCGGGGAAAGGTGGATGAAGGGGGGCACCCGGGGCCAAAAGGGGCCTCTGGCTGCTCTGGACCCAGCCGGCCTCCCGGCCTACCCTCCCGCCTCGATCCACCGGTTCCACGTCGGCGCCGACCCTTGACGGTCGGAGCCGAGGACCGATGGGCGCCCCGGAAGCACGTCCCCGAAGGAGGCCTCACCGTGGCCATGCTGCGGAGCCCGTTCTCACTCCCGGTTCTCATCGCTGTCGGCGCGCTCTCGGTGACGCTCGCCCATGCCGACGACGCCCCATCGGCACCACGAACGCTGATGCGGCTGCCCGGCTGGATCGAATCACTCGGTGACGAAGACGACGCCTACGTGCCGCTTGCCGGCGATGCGGAATCCCTGACCGAAGCCGGCAGTCGCACCCGGCCGACGGCCGACTGGCGCAGCGTCACGCCCCTGGCCGCGCCGGGAAGCGTCAAGCCGGCAGGCGCGGCTTCCCGGCAGAATTCGCCGTCCCCGGTTCCCGCTGCGGGAGGGCTGCGGCGCTGGATCACGGACCGTGTCGCGGTGGTGCCCAAGCCGACGGAATCGTCCGCTCCTGCCGACGCCGATCCCGCGACGGCGAGCGAACCCCCCACGAAGCCGGCCCCGGACACCACGACGTTCACGGCGTCCGTCGCCGTGACGCCCGACGAGATGCCGACGCTGGCGGTCGATCCCGCCAGCTTCCGCGGCGCCCTGCCGGGATCGACGTCGCGGGCGCAGCTCGAAGCCGATTGGGGGGCGGGCGAACCCTTCACGCGACCCGATGGGACGGCGGGCTCGGCCTGGACCATCGATCCGTTCGAGAGGGTCGAGGTGTCCTTTCACGACGACCTCGTGTCCGCGATCTCGATCAAGCTCGCGGAGGCGGTTCCCATCGGGGACTTGGCCCGCCAGCTCGAGATCGCCGACCTCCGCACCGTCGCCGTCCGCGACGACCAGGACGTCGAGATCGGCGCCGTCTACCCGGAACGGGGCGTGATCCTCAGCCTCAATCCGGGAACTCGCGAAGCCACTGCGATCCTCATCGAGCCCCTGGATGCCGATTCGTTCGTGCTCCGGGCCGAGGGGGAGATCGATCGTTGCTCCGCCTACGCGGTCGCCGACCTGCAATACGCCATCCAGATCGACCCGCAGCACGTGCGGGCTCATCGCCTGCTGCTCGCGACGATGAGCGAACAGGGCACGTGGCGGCAGGCCCTGCGGCTCGCCGAAACGGCCTCGCGACTCGATCCCGAGGACGTCTGGACGAGGCTCAAGCACGTCGGGGTGCTGCTGGCCCTCGACAGGCCCGAGGAGGCGCGGGCCGTGCTCGACCGCGCGGGCGCGTTGGCCAACTCCTCGCCGCTGGTCATGGCCCAGGCCGCCCGCCTCGCGGGCCGGATCGAACTGGCGCGGAAGTCACCCGACTACCAGAAGGCCGTCGAGTCGTTCGGCGAGAGCATCCGCCAGGCCGCCCCGCTGCTCAACAAGCCGTCGCCGGCGATCCAGGCGGCCGCCCGGGAGGTGCTCCTCGACGCCCACGCGGGCACGGCTCTCGGGATTGCCAAGGGCACCTGGCAGCAGAAGAGCCGCGTGATTCCCAAGTGGATCAGCCGCGCCGACGGAATCGTCAAGGACTTCAAGGGCACGGAAGAAGAGCGCCAGGTGCTCGAACTCCAACTCTGCCGCGGGGCGCTCGCCGTCGCCGCCGGCACGACGGAAGCGATCGAGCCCCTGCCCTGGATCAAGCGGCTCCTCGAGCTCAGGGATCGAATGGGAGGCACCGTGCCGGATCCCTGGCGGCGGCGGCAGATCGACTGGGAGGTCGGCCAAGGACTGGCCGACGCCCTGGCTGCGGCGCAGAAGCGTGGAGACGCCACCGACATGCTCGACAACGCGACGCTCACGGCCGCCTATCTCGAACGGGGTGCCGAGCAGCGGGAACTCACGGCCAACGAGCGGAAGAACCTCGGCGAGCTGATGTTCCGCATCGGCATCATGCACAGCCTCCAGCGGGGCGACCATGCGACCGCCGTGACGTGGTTCGATCGTGCCATCCCGCTGTGGGACGACAACGATCGCTTCGACCATGACGGGGAACTCGGCCGCCTCGGCGAGTCGTACGTGAGCATGGCGATCTCCTACTGGCAGGTGGCCCGCCGGGACGACGCGGTGACCCTCAGCCGGCGGGGCGTGGACCTGATGGTGGCGGCGGTCGACAAGCGTCAGCTCGAGGAGCGGGCACTGGCGGTCGCCTACGGCAATCTCGCCACGATGTACGCCGAGCAGGGAGACACCCAGCAGTCGCGGAACTACGCCGAGATGGCCAGCCGCGCCGAAGCCACCGGCACCATCCGCTAGTGTAGTGTCTCACTCAGATGAGATCTTATCGAGTGCCTTTCTGGCGCGGGTGATTTTTTTCAAGGATGTCTTCCGCTTTCTTCGTCCACACAAAGGACGTTGGATTCGCAGTGTGGTGGTCGACGTAATGACGGATCGCATCAACCAACTGAGCGACGCTCTTGAACACGCCCTTCCGAATGCGGTTCTGTGTCAGATCCCGGAACCAGCGTTCGATGACATTCAGCCATGAACTGCTGGTGGGAATAAAGTGCATGTGGAATCGTTTGTGGCGTTTCAGCCAGTTCCGGACTTTGGGGTGCTTGTGCGTGGAGTAGTTGTCCACGATCAGATGGAGGTCGAGCTCTGGCGGTGTCTCGGCGTCGATCTTCTTGAGAAACTTGCCTCCTCAGCAGAATCTGTGGGTTGATTCTGGCTCCGGTAGTGTGCCAAGGACATGAAACAACGCGATTTCAATGCCTTTCGCGGTCCGAAAGCCGAACGCTTTTCTGGTGGTCAGTTTTACGACGCCGTTCAAACCCTCGACAACTCCCGCCGAAATGGTGCCTTTGGC
>VGYR01000072.1 GCA_016872925.1 Planctomycetota bacterium | reverse complement strand
CAAGCGGCTCGACAGCCCCGTGCAAATGGAGTGAAGACTTCGACCCCGAATGCGCGTGAATCCCGGGCTTTACGCTCACGGGTGCGTAACTTGGGCTAGACTTTTGGCGTCGGATGCGGGCGAAAGTGCCGGCGAAAAGGAAATGGGCATGTTTGAGTTTCGCGTCAGGCGGCCGGGTGAACGGGCCCTCCTCTGCGGCGCCGGGCCGAGCCGCCGGGACTTCCTCCAGATCGGCGCCCTCTCGGCGGTCGGCCTCTCGCTGCCGCAGTACGTGCGGGCGGCGACCGAGGGGAAGGTGCGGCCGGGCTGCGAGAAGCGGTCGTGCATCATGATCTTCAACCTCGGTGGTCCGTCGAACATGGATCTCTGGGACATGAAGCCCGACGCCCCGGCGGAGATCCGTGGGCCGTTCAAGCCGATCCGCACGAAGAGCGACGCCTTCGAGGTGTCGGAGCTGCTCCCCAGGCATGCGGCGGTGGCCGACAAGTTCTCCCTCGTGCGCACCTGCCATCACGACGGCGCCGCGGTGCACGACGCCGGCTGGCAGATCATGCAGACCGGGCGGCGGTTCACCGGCGGCATCCAGACTCCCCACGCCGGGAGCGTGGCGTCCTACCTGCTCGGCCGCCGCACCGACCTGCCGTCGTTCGTCGTGCTCCCCCAGTTGATGGGCCGGGGCGGCGGCAACCTCCCCAACGGCCAGGCCGGCGGATTCCTCGGCAAGGCCCACGATCCCTTCGCGCTGATGGCCGACCCGTCGCAGCCCGACTTCCGCGTCCCGGACCTCCTTCCCCCCGACCAGATCTCCGTGGCCCGGCTCGACCGGCGGCGGAAGATGCGGGAGATCGTGGAGGGAGCGGCGCGGCAGTTCGAGGCGAGCGAAGACGCCCGGCTGCTCGACGACAACTTCCATGCCGCCTACCGGCTGATCACCAGCCCGCAGGCCCGGGAGGCCTTCGAGCTCTCTCGGGAGCCGCAGGCCGTCCGCGAGCGGTACGGGATGAACCGCTTCGGCCAGTGCTGCCTTCTGGCCCGGCGGCTCGTCGAGCACGGCGTGCGGTTCGTGACCATCAACACCTTCCTGACCGTGTTCGACGAGATCACCTGGGACATCCACGGCTCGAAGCCCTTCACCTCGATCGAGGGCATGAAGACGGTCGTCTGCCCGATGTACGACCAGGGCTACTCCGCCCTGATCGAAGACCTCCACGAACGGGGCCTGCTCGACGACACGCTGGTGACCGGGTTGGCCGAGTTCGGCCGCACGCCGAAGGTGAATCCGGCCGGCGGCCGCGACCACTGGCCGCAGTGCTTCACCTGCTCATTCGCCGGCGGCGGCGTGCAGGGGGGCCGGGTGGTGGGGGCCAGCGACACGATCGGCGGGTTTCCCGCGGAGCGTCCCGTGAAGCCCGGGGAGATCGTGGCCACGATCTTCCACGCGCTCGGCCTCGACCACGAGACCCACCTGCCCGGTCCGGCAGGCAGGCCGTTCGCGCTCACCGATTTCGGCACCGAGCCGATCCGGGAGCTGTTCGCATGAGCGACCGCACGCACCGCGCCCTTCGTCCCAGTGTCTGGGGCGTGATCGCGGTGGCGGTCGCGGTGCTGCCCGTCCGCGCCGCCGATCCGAGCTTCGAGCTCGACGTGCTGCCGATCCTCTCCAAGGCCGGCTGCAACGGCGGCGGCTGCCACGGGGCGATCGCGGGCAAGGGGGGCTTCAGGCTTTCGCTGTTCGGCTACGACCCGCCGAGCGACTACCGCTCGATCGCCCGCGACGCCCGCGGCCGGCGGGTCGACCTGGCCGATCCGGGCACCAGCCTCCTGCTCACCAAGCCGACCATGGCCCTGGCCCACAAAGGGGGCAAGCGGCTCGACGTGGACGGCGACGACTACCGAACCCTCGCCGCCTGGATCGGGGCGGGCTGCCCCGGCCCCCGCGCCGACGAGCGGAAGCTCGTGGGCATCGAGCTCGGGCCGGCGGAGAGCGTGGCGGCGCCGGGGCAGACCGTGATGCTGACGGTGACGGCCGGCTTCTCCGACGGCTCAACCCGCGACGTCACCCGCTGGGCGCGGTTCACCTCGGCCGACGAGACGGTGGCGACCGTCGACCCGGCCGGCCACGTGGGCTTCGTCGGCCACGGCGCCGGAGCCGTGACGGCCTGGTACTCCTCGCGGATCGCCGTCGCCCGTGTGATCGCCCCCTTTCCCCATGCGGTCTCCCCTGCCGACTACGCCTCCGCGCCGCGGGCCAACCTGATCGACGACCTCAACCTCGCGCAGCTCCAGCAGCTCCACCTCAAGCCGTCGCCGCCGTGCGACGAGCCCACCTTCCTCCGCCGCGCGTTCCTCGACACGATCGGTCGCCTGCCGAACCCCGAAGAGGTTCGCGGGTATCTCGCCGACCGCTCGCCGGGCAAGAAGGAGCGGCTCGTGGACCTGCTCCTCGCCCGGCCCGAGTTCATCGACTACTGGGCCTACAAGTGGTCCGACGTGCTGCTGGTCACCGGCTCGAAGCTGCGGCCCGAGGCGGTGAACGCCTACGCGGGCTGGATCCGCGACCGGGTCGCCGAGAACACGCCCTGGGACCGCTTCGTCCGCGAGATCGTCACGGCGCGGGGGTCGAGCATCGAGCACGGGGCCACCAACTTCTACGCCGTCCACCAGGATCCGGAGACGGTCGCCGAGAACGTGGCCCAGGCCTTCTTGTCGCTGTCCATCAACTGCGCGAAGTGCCACAACCACCCGCTCGAGAAATGGACCAACGACCAGTACTACGCGTTCGCGAACCTCTTCTCCCGGGTCCGAGCCAAGGGCTGGGGGGGCGCGGTGGTCGCCGGCGACGGCAAGCGGACGCTGTTCGTGGAGACGAAGGGGGAGTTGCTCCAGCCGAAGACGGGCAAGGCCCAGCCGCCGGCCCCGCTCGACGCGCCGCCGCTGCCGATGGACGAGCCGGCCGATCGCCGCACGGCCCTCGCCCGCTGGCTCACCGCCCCGGACAACCCGTCCTTCACGCGGGCGATCGTCAACCGGGTGTGGGCCAACTTCTTCGGCCTCGGTCTCGTGGAGCCGGTCGACGATCTGCGGTCGACGAATCCGGCGAGCAACGAGCCGCTGCTGGCCGCGCTCGCCGCCTTCACCATCGAGCGCGGCTACGACCTCAAGGCCCTGATGCGGCTGATCCTGCTCTCGGAGACCTACGCCCGGTCGAGCGCCCCGCTTCCCGAGAACATCGACGACCGCCGCTGGTTCGCCCGGGCCTACCCGAAGCGGCTGATGGCGGAGGTGCTCGCCGACGCGATCGCCGACGTCACGGGCGTCGGTGACCGCTACACAGAAGTCGTGCTCGACGACGGCTCGACCCAGCCGGTGCAGGGCTACGAGGAGGGCACCCGTGCGCTCGAGCTTCGTGACTCGACGGTGAAGAGCTACTTCCTGAGGACCTTCGGCCGCAACACCCGCGCCATCACCTGCGAGTGCGAGCGGTCGAGCCAGCCGAGCCTCGTGCAGGTGCTCCACCTCTCGAACGGTTCCACGCTGAACGACAAGCTCGCCTCGAAGGAGGGGCGGGTGACCCAGATCCTCGCCACCGAGCCGCCGGCCGAGCGGCTGGTGGAGGACGCCTGGCTGCTGGCGCTCTCGCGGAAGCCGACCGACTCCGAACGCAAGCCCTTCGAGGAGATGCTCGCCCAGGCGTTGCCGGAAGAGAAGCGTGCGGTGGTCGAGGATATGTACTGGTCGCTGCTGACGAGCCGCGAGTTCCTGTTCAGGCACTGAATCATGGTGCGGTCTTCCATCTGGCTCTGGTGTCTCGTGCCCGCCGTCGTGACGGCGGCGCCGGCGTACGACCGCGACATCGCCCCGATCCTCCGCACGCACTGCTCCGGCTGTCACAACGACCGCACGGCGGAGTCGGGATTTTCGGTGGAGCGGTTCGCGTCGCTCCGCAAAGGGGGTGACGGCTCCGGCGATCCGATCGTCGCCGGCGACGCCGCGGCGTCGATCATGATCCAGCGGATCAAGAGCCCGGAGGCGGACCACATGCCGCCGGCGGACGAGCCGCAGGTGGCGGCCGCCGACCTCGCCACGCTCGAGGCCTGGATCGCGGCCGGGGCGGCCGGACCGGCCACCGACGCCTCGATCCTCGAAACCCTCTCCGTGCCGGCGCTCCCGGCCTCCTCGGCCGTGAAGCCGGTCACCGCCCTCGCCGCATCGCCCGACGGCACGCGTCTGGCCGTCGCCCGCGGCCGGTCCCTCGAGATCGTGCCGCTCGAAGACGGCCGGCCCGGCGGCCCCGCGCTCGTCGCCTTCACCGACCTGCCGGGAAACGTGGCCGCCCTGCACTATTCCCGCGACGGCACGCGGCTGGTGGTCGCCGGCGGGATCGCGGGGCTGCGGGGAGTGGCCGAGATCCGCGACGCGGCCACGGGCGGGGTCGTGCGCTCCTTCGCCGGCCACCGCGACCTGCTCGCCGACGCCGAACTCTCCCCCGACGAGGCGACGCTCGCCACCGCGGGCTACGACCGGTCGATCAAGATCTGGAACGCGGCCGACGGCAGCCTCCTGCGAACCATCGACGTCCACAACGGCGCCGTGGCCGACCTGGCATGGCATCCCACGGGCACCGTGCTCGCGTCGGCGAGCGCCGACGAGACGGTGAAGCTCTGGCGGACGAGCGACGGCGTGCGGCTCGACACGCTGAGCCAGCCGCAGGGGGAGGTGGCAAGCGTCGCCTTCACGCCCGACGGCGACCATGTCGTCGCGGCCGGCCGCGACCGGCGGATCCACCTCTGGAAGTTCGTCTCGCGCACGGCGCCGGCGATCAATCCGGCCGTCCATGCCCGGTTCGCCCACGAGGCCCCGATCGTGACCCTGGCGCTGTCGGCCGATGGCCGGAGGCTCGTGGCCGCGGCGGAGGACCGGTCGCTCACGTCGTGGAGCGTGCCCGACCTGGTGCTCGAGCGCGAGCTGCCTCGCCAGTCCGATCTGGTGGCCGCCCTCGTCCCCATGCCGACCGGCCGGTTCGTCGTCGGCAGGATGGACGGCTCGCTCGATCGGCTCGACGCCGACGGCGTGGCACCGGCCGGCGGCCGTGCGGTCGAGGCCGCGGGACCAGCGGCCGCCGCGGGGGCGCTGCCCGTCGAAGCCCCCCCGGCTGCGGCCACCGCAGTCGCCGAGGCCGAGCCCAACGCCACGGACTCCCGGGCCCAGCAGATTCCGGTGCCCGCGGCGGTGTCGGGGGCGATTCAGGCCGCCGGCGATGCCGACTGCTTCCGGTTCCCCGCCCGGGCTGGCGTGCCCCTGCTGGTGGAGGTGATCGCCGCCTCCGGCACGCCCCCGTCGAAGCTCGACTCGCGGCTGGAAATCCTCGACGCAGCCGGAGAGCCCGTGGAGCAGGTGGTGCTGCAGGCCGTCCGCGACTCGTGGCTCACGTTCCTCGGCAAGAACTCGACGCAGTTCGACGACTTTCGGCTCCACAACTGGGAGGAGATGGAACTCGACGAGTATGTCTACGCCGGGGGGGAGGTGGTCCGGCTCTGGCTCTACCCGCGCGGCCCCGACTCGGGCTTCATGGTCTATCCGGGCATGGGCGAACGCCACTCGTTCTTCCACACCACGCCCGTCGTGCACCCGCTGGGGGAGCCGACCTGGATCGTGGAGCCGCTCCCCCGCGGCGCGGCGCCGATCCCCAACGGCCTGCCCGTGTTTCGCATCGCCTACGAGAACGACGACGATCCGACGCGTCGGCTCGGCACCGACTCGCAGATCCTCTTCACGCCCCCCGCCGACGGCGCGTATGTGGCCCGGGTCACCGACGTCCGCGGCTTCGGGGCCGCGACCGACTACCACTACTTGCTCGGTGTCCGTCCTCCGCGGCCGGCCTTCACCGTGCGGGTGGAAGGCACGAGTCCGAAGGTCAGCCCCGGGGGCGGCCGCGAGGTCTCGTTCCTGGCCACGCGGATCGAGGGCTTCGCCGGTCCGATCCGGATCGAGATGGACAACCTTCCCGCGGGCTTCCGCTTCCACGGGCCGATCGAGATCGAGGCGGGCCAGCACCGCGCCCGGGGAGTGCTCTCTGCGGCGGCGGGCGCCGTCGCACCCGATGAGGCGGCCGACGCCGCGGTCCGCGTCCGGGCGGTGGCGATCATCGACGGCCGCGAGGTCGCGCAGGACTTGGGCGGACTCGGCGACATCTCGCTCGGTGACCCGCTGAAGATCACCGTGGCGATCGCGCCGCCGGCCGGCGCGCCCGTGGTGGCGCAGGAGGGGGAGCCGCTGGTGTTCACGATCCGGCCGGGGCAGACGATCACGGCGCAGGTGCAGGTCCAGCGGCATGACTTCCAGGACCGGATCGACTTCGGCGGCAACGAGCAGGCCGACCGCAACCTGCCGCACGGCCTGATCATCGACGACCTCGGCCTCAACGGCCTGTTGATCATCGAGGGGGAAAGCGAACGCGAGTTCACGATCACGGCGGCCCCGAAGGCCCGCCCGTGCCGCCGGCTGTTTCACCTGCTCGCCGCCCCGGACGGTGGCCAGGCCTCCCCACCGGCCTGGATCGAGGTCCTGTCGGCCGATGACCCGAGCATGTGTCGGGAGGTCGGATTGCGGCCCGGTCCGCAGGGCGCGGATGCCGCGGAGTAGGATGCGGCCGCAGCAGTCGAGCCCTCGGAGACGCACGCGTGATCGAGCCCCGGATCCTCGAGGTCCGCACCCGGATCTTGAAGAAGAACGACGAACTGGCCCGTGACTTGCGGGCCCGGTTCGCGCGGGCCGGCGTGCTCGCGGTCAACCTGGTGTCGAGCCCCGGCACGGGCAAGACGGCCTTCCGGAAGGGGACACTCGCGCGGCTCGTGGCCCGCGGCGAGCCCTGCGCCGCGGTCGTGGGCGATCTCGAGACCGACAACGACGCCCGGCGGCTGGCCGAGAGCGGCGCACCCGTCCGCCAGATCATGACCCACGGCCTGTGCCACCTCGAGGCCGACATGATCGAGCGGCACCTCGAGGGCTGGGACCTGGCGGCGCTCCGCTACCTGTTCATCGAGAACGTCGGCAACCTCGTCTGCCCGACGAGCTGGGACCTCGGCGAGTCGGTGCGGCTGGCCCTGCTTTCGGTCACGGAGGGCGAGGACAAGCCGCTGAAGTATCCGGGCCTGTTCAACACGGCCGACGTGGCGGCGATCACGAAGGTCGACCTCGCCGAGGCCTGCGAGTTCGATCGCGCGAAGACCGTGGCGAACATCGAGGCGGTGCGGCCGGGGATGCGGATCCTCGACGTCTCGGCCAAGACGGGTGCCGGCCTCGAGGAGTGGCTCGCCTACCTGGCCGACCGCCGTGCGGCCCTCAATCCGCCGCCGTGAACGCCCGCCGGCCGAGCACTGCCTGGCCGAGGGCGAGGCCGCCGTCGTTCGGCGGCACCGCGTGGTGGGTGAGCACCTCGAAGCCGGCGGCATGCAACGCGTCGATCAGCCGGGCGACGAGCACCGCATTCTGAAAGACGCCGCCGGTCAGGCCCACCGGCCCGGTCGCCCCCCGGTCCCGCAGCAACCTGCACGTGTCGACGACGAGCCTCACGATGGCACGGTGGAATCCGGCCGCCATCGCCTCGCGAGGCCGGCCGGCGGTCACGTCGCCCACGAGTCCGGTCACGATCGGCCGCCAGTCGAGCGTGAGGGTTCCGCGATCGCCCGTGAGTACGCGGCCCGGCTGGAACTTGGCCGTGGCGGCCTTCGAAGCCAGGGCCTCGAGGTCGAGCGCCGCCTCCGCCTCGAAGTCGATCTCGTGGCGGACGCCCAGGATCGAGGCGACGGCGTCGAACAACCGGCCCACGCTGGTCGTGTCGTGGCAGCGGAATCCGCTCGCACACTGCCGCTCCAGCACGCCGAGCTCCACGGGCGCGGCGGCCGCGACACACGGAATCGCGGCATCCCAGGCGATGCCGGCCGCGCGGAGCACGGCCAGGGCCGTTCGCCAGGGGTGGCGGATCGCCGCGTCGCCTCCGGGCAGCGGAAACGGCAGCAGATGGGCGGCGCGCGAGAGTTCGCCGTGTCGCACGACGAACACCTCGCCCCCCTGGATCGTGCCGTCGCGGCCGAAGCCGGTGCCGTCGAAGCAGACGCCGATCGCGCCCGCGGCGGCGTCGAGGTCGAGGCCGTGTTCGGCGAAGAGAGACCCGACGTGCGCCTCGTGGTGCTGCACTTGGAGCAGCGGCAGGCGGCGGGCCGCCGCGAAGTCCCGGGCCCAGGATGTGGAAAGGTAGCCGGGATGGAGATCGGCGACGATGGCGGCCGGCGCGACATCCAGCAGGGAGAGCAGGTGGTTCGCCATGCGGCCGAGCGCCTCGAGCGTCTCGAGGTTGCCCAGGTCGCCGACGTGCTGACCCACGATGGCCTCGTGGCCGCGCAGCACGCAGATCGCCGCCTTGAGTTCGCCGCCGACCGCGAGCACCGGCGGGCCGTCGACGGGAAGACGGATCGGCAGGGGCGTGTGGCCGCGGGACCGCCGGATGGGCAGTGGCAGGCCCGTCACGCACCGCACCAGCGAATCGTCGCAGGCCACGCGGATGTCGCGGTCGTGCACGAGGAACCCGTCGGCAAGGCGGGCCAGCCGGGCGCCGGCCTCGTCGTTCTCGATCGCGATCGGCTCGTCGGCCAGGTTGCCGGACGTCATCACCAGCGGCGGAAGGCCGGAGCCGAGGAGGTGATGCATGGGCGAGGAAGGGAGCATCACGCCGAGGAAGTCGGCGCCCGGCGCGACCGCCTCGGCCAGCGGGTCGGCTGGCGTCGCGCGGCGGCGCAGGAGGACGATCGGCCGCTCGCGGCCCTCGAGCAGCCGCCGCTCCTGCTCGTCGACGACGGCGATCGTGCAGGCGGCCGCCACGTCGGCCACCATCACCGCGAAGGGCTTCCGCAGCCGCCGATTCCGCCGGCGAATCGCGTCGACGGCCGCGGCGCTCGTGGCGTCGCACGCGAGGTGAAAGCCGCCGACTCCCTTCACGGCGACGATCTCGCCGGCGCGGAGGGCGTCACGCGCGGCCTCGATCGCCGCCGAGCCGACCCACCAGGAAGCGCGGGGCGACTGGAGTCCGGCGACGTCACCGGAGCGGGCGAACCACACGACCGGCCCGCACGCCGGGCAGGCGATCGGCTGGGCCTGGAAGCGACGTGACCCCGGGTCGTGATACTCGGCGGCGCATGCCGGGCACATCGGGAAGGTTCCCATGGTGGTTGCCGCGCGGTCGTACGGCAGCGATTCGACGATCGTGAATCGCGGTCCGCAGTCGGTGCAGCAGATGAACGGATGGCCGTGCCGTCGGTCATGCGGGTCGGCCAGTTCGGCAAGGCATGCCGGGCACGGGGCGACGTCGCCTGGCACGACCGCCGCCCGGGGTGAGCCGGCTGCGGAACTCTCGAGGATCGCAAATCAGGCCGTCGGTACGTTGCCGCAGGGCAGGTCGCGAAGGGCCACGGACGTCACGTGACCCAGCGGGGGCGCGGCCCCCGCCAGGCCGTCGACGAAGGCGCTGACGGCACGCTGGTCGCCCTCCGCCTCGACCGTCACTCCCCCGGGATCGTTCTCCACCCAGCCGGCGAGCCCGAGCCGCACGGCCCGCCGCCAGACGAACGGGCGAAAGCCGACGCCCTGGACCACGCCGGTGATCCGCAGCCGCACCCGTTTTCGCCCGTTGCCGGTCACGCATGCCTCCCGGGCCCATTATCGCAGCGAACGGGAGTCCGGCGTGCAGGAGGAGCACGGGTCTCCGGCCCGTGTCGACCGGAGCGCGGTGCATCAGCGGTGTTTTGCCCGGTGGTCACGCGACCGCGGCGATCACGAGAACTGTTCGAGCCGCAGCACATCGACCGGCTCGATCCAGACCGTCATCCGCTCGTCCGCCAACCGCGGTTCACGGAGCGCGTCGAGGATCCGTCCGGCGATCTCGGCGGTGACGATCGTCTCGAACCGCACGAGGGGCCGGCCGCCTCCGGGCTCCTCACGCCGTCCGCCGCCGTGGCAGGGCACGGCCGTATAGCCGGAGGCGCCGAGGTCACGGACCGTCCTCACGAGCACCGCCTCCATCGCGGCAGGCCCCACGACCGTGATTCTTCTCATCTGCACCGTCACCCGGCGGCGGGCGGCGAGGGGGTGTGCGGAGGCTTGGCGGTGTGACTCGAGGCCGACGATGTCGAGCTTCAGACCCGACTGCTGGAAGTCGAGGGCGAGCTCGTGGAGCTTCTCCATGACGCTCGAGTCCACGACCTCGGTGCCGGCGAGATTCACGACGACGTTGTGGTGCTGCACCAGACCGAGCTGCTCGATCTGGCGACGGAAGGGAATCCAGTTGCTGAACACCGCCGAACCGCTGGCATCGATCTGCACCGTCTGGTCGTCGATCATCGACACCTTGAGGAATGGCTTGAAGAAGGACGTGAGCGGGACCCCGTTGACGGCGTGGATCACGAACTTCAGCAGGATGCCGATGCCCACACCGATGAGCAGGTCGGTCGCCAAGACGCCGAGGATCGTGGCCACGAAGATGAAGAGCTGCTCCGAGCCGATCTTGAAGACGTTGATGAACTCCCGTGGCGATGCCAGCCGGAAGCCCGTGTAGACCAGCATCGCGGCCAGTGCCGACAGCGGAATCATGTGGATCACGCCGGGAGCGAGCGCCACCGCCGCGAGGAGGAAGATGCCGTGCCAGAAGTCGGCGAATCGCGTGCGGGCGCCGTTGTCGATGTTCGACTTGCTGCGGACGATCTCGGAGATCATCGGCAGTCCACCGATCGCCGCCGCCGCCACGTTGGCCAAGCCGACCGCGAGCAGGTCCCGATTCATGTCGGTCTTCCGCTTCCACGGGTCGAGCAGGTCGATCGCCTTCGCGGACAGCAGGGATTCCACGCTCCCCACCAGCGCGAACATCGCCACCCACCAGCCTGCGGAGAGCCGGAGGTCGGGCCGCGTGAACACGGAAAAATCCGGCGTGGTGACTGCGGCGGCCAGGTTGCCGGGGACGTTCACCAGGAACGACTGGCCGACCTGGTATTCGTGGCCGGCGAACGTGTAGGCGTGGTCGTGGGCGAGGTCGAACCAGCGGCCCAACGGCACCGCCACCGCGAGCACGAGCAACTGCGCCGGCACGAACCGGAGCCAGGCGGGCCGGAGTCGCCCGCGGATCGCCGGCCAGCCGAAGAGGATTGCGAGGCTCACGAGGCCGATCACGGTGATCGCCGGATTGAGGTGCAGGATCTTCTCCGGGAGCTCGCGGAGAATCTCCAACGGCTCCCCCTTCGCCTTCTGGCCGAAGACCACCGGCAACTGCTTGAGGCAGATGATGAAGCCGATCGCGGCGAGCATTCCGTGCACCACGGCGGTCGGGAAGAACTCGCTCAAGGCGCCGGCCCGGAGCAGCCCGAAGCCCACCTGCACGATCCCCGCCACGCAGCCCACGGCGATCACCATCCGGTAGGCGTTGAAGTCGGCCTCGGGATCGGCACCGCCGGTGTATCCGAACGACTGCATCGCCCCGAGAACGATCACGATCAGGCCGGCGGCCGGTCCTTTGATCGTGAGCTCGGAGTTGCTGATGAAGCTCGTCACGATCGCACCCACCACGGCGGTGAACACGCCGGCAACCGGCGGAAAGCCGCTGGCCAGAGAGATTCCCAGGCACAGCGGCAGGGCGATCAGGAACACCAGGAAGCCGCTGATCACGTCCGGCCGTGCAGAGCGGAGGCAGTCGGGCCAGCGGCCGCTGGGAATGTCACCGCCCGGGGCAGGCGAAGCGGAGGGCGTGGCGTTCATCGGCGGTCTCCGGTGACGGGAGCGGCTGGCGCCGCGTGGTGCTGCCGCGACGCAAGCAGCGATGCGGCGACGTTCTCGAGCGAGCGGATGAACGGCCCGGGCCAGAGGCCCAGTCCGAAGAGGATAGCCAGAAGTCCGGTGAACGCGACCCTTTCCCGCGGGAGGATCGCGTGCCGGCACGCGTCGATCGGGACCGGGCCGCCGAACACGCGGAACCAGCCCCGGATCACCGCGATGGCCGCAAACACGGTGGTGATGATCACCAGGATGCCGGCATGCACGTGGTCGTCGAGGCTGCCGGCGATGATCAGGTCGTCGGCGACGAAGGAGAGCGTGCCCGGGAAGCCGAGCACCGCCAGCCCGAAGAGCAGGAAGAACGCCGCCAACGCCGGCGCGTCGGCACATCGACCCTGGAGCGTGTCGATCGAAATCCTGCCGCCGCGGCTCTCCAGGGCCCAGGTGACCAGCCCGATCCCCGTGAGGGCCAGGCCGCTCGACACCCAGATCGCCAAGGCACCGCAGAGCTCCGTCGGCACGGTGCCCGAGAGCCCGGCGAAGACCATCGCCGACTGGCTCATCGCCAGCATGCCCACCAGTCCGCGGACGTCCCGCTGCACGACCGCCAGGGCCGCTCCGTAGGCCGCCGTGAGCAGGGCCGCATTGGCGAGCAGCACGAGTTCATGCGGCACGCCGTCGGCGTGGCCCACGAGCAGACGGGCGGCGGTGTAGGTGGCCACCTGGGGCATCGTCACCACCAAGGCCGTGGCCAGCGACGCGCCGGAAAAGATCGCCGGGTACCAGGAATGGAACGGAATCAGTCCCTTGCGGATCATCACGGCCAGGGCCACCAGCCAGCCGCCGGCGGCGCCCCGGGCACCGCTGCCGGCGAGCCACGGAGGGTCGGCCGCGAGGAGCGTCGTCCCCGCCACCATGCACGTCAGGGCGAGCCCCATCATGCGGCCATAGACTCGGGCGGTGGCCTGCCCACCGAGCGTGCTGCGGATCGTCGACCGGGTCGCCACGATCGACGCAGCCCACAGCGCGGCGAGGGCGGCGGGGTGGGCGGTGATGAACGTGGCGAACGTCACGGCCGTTCCCGTCAGCAACCGGCGCACTCCGGCCGACGCGAAGGCCCGGCGCGGGGCGACGAGGACGATCGCGAGGTCCACGATTGCCACGTAGGGCAGCAGCAGGGCGGTCAGGCCGTCCACCAGCACCAGGTCGCCCGCCGCGAGCCGATGGCCGAACCTGGCCGGCTGCCCGTTACCGAGGTGCCACCAGGCCGCGAGCGTCACCGCCGCCCCCAGGGAGGCTGCGATCGCTCCGATGGCGACCAGCCGTGGATCGATCCGTCGCTCCGTGAGCCGGAGCACGGCGACGCCGACCAGGGGCGCCGCCATGCAGGTCAGCGCGGCGGCGATGGCGGTGATCGATCCGGGAATCATTCCCCGCCTCCCAGCAGCCGGACCCAGCGGCGTTCAAACGCATCGGCGGCCGCGAGGGCTGCGAGCAGCGGTCGCACGACTGCCCGCAAGACGATCGCCTCCTCGAATCCACGTTCCAGCGCGAGGTGATAGAGATGTCGGCCCAGGCCGGTGGGAAGCAGCCGTACGAACGACCACGTTGATGCCCCGGGATGACCACCGAGCGCCGCGGCAAGCTCGTGCCGATCATGCATCGCCGAGGGCGAGCGGAGGATCTGCAGGCTGCGGAGAATCGCATGGCTGCAGACGTGCACCAGCGGCAGCAGGCGGAAGCCGAGGCCGATCTCGGCCAGGATGATGCCGGCCTGCGTCATCGACGAGTAGGCGAGCATGCTCTTGAGGTCGGTCTGCACGCTGCCGACGACGGCCGCGTGCAGGGCGGTGCCCACCCCGATCGCGACCAGCAGCCAGGCCGTCAGGGGGGCGGCGTCGAGCAGCGCCTCGCAGCGGAGCAGGACGTAGGCGCCGGCGTGAATGGAGAGCGCCCCGTAGAAGATCGCGCTGGACGGCGTGGGCCCCTCCATCGCCCGGGGCAGCCAACTCGTGAAGGGAACCTGGGCGCTCTTGCCGAGGGCGGCGAAGGCGACCAGGAGCGTGATCGCCACGGCGGTGGGGTGGTCCACCAGGCAGGAGGCGTGCGGCCAGGTGCTGGTGAACAGCGTCGCGAAGTCGCCGGTGCCCGTCGCGCGGTGGATCACGACGCTGGCCCCGAACAGGCCGACGTAGCAGATCCGGTAGGTGACGAACGCCCGCAGGGCGGCATCGACCGCGTTTCGCCGCTCGTGGAAAAAACCGATCAGCAGTGCGGAGGAGATCCCGAGGAACTCCCAGCCGGCGAACATCACGTCGATGCTTCCGGAGAGCACCATCAGGTTCATGCCCGTGCCGAACAGGGCCAGGAGGATGAAGAACCGGGTGAATCCCGGTTCTCGATGCAGGTATTTCCCGGCGAAGGCATTGACCAGTCCGCAGAGTCCGGTCGAGAAGCAGACGTAGGGCACGGAGAGGCCGTCGGCCACCAGATCGATGCTGGCGGAATGATGGCCAACTTCGAACAGCTGGCCGAGGTGCACGACGTGCTGGGTGAAGCCTCGGCTGGCGAGCAGCACGAGCACCGCGAGGGCCGCCACGAAGCAGGACGAGAACGCCGCGGCGACGACCCGCGTGGTGGTCCGTTCCGAGAGGGATCGGCCGTTCAATGCCGGGAGGCCGATGATCGCCAGGGCCGTCGCCGGGGCGACGAGTTGCCAGGCGACGAGGCACGAGATCGCGTCGGGAGCGTGAGGGACGACGTTCATGATGCCTTCGCCTCCGGCACTCGTCCGGCCGCCGAGCACAGCAGGGTTGCCGGCGGCACGTTCCCGCGGCGGCCCCGATACCATGCATGCGACGAGGCCGCCGTGGGGATGAACTCGGCTTCCGGCGCGTAGGCGGTGAAGCCGACCACGCTCCCGCCCGCCTCATGGACGGCCAGCCGGCCGGTCGCGGGGTCGAGGGCCGCCAATTGGATCCAGCGGTTGACCACCAGTGTCTTCACCGCCGGCAGGCGGTCGAGCACGCAGGCGATGCGCTCCGCCGGGGCTTCCACGACCATCAGCAGCCGCACCGGCTCGTGGATGTCGACGCCTTGCAAGGGCAGGCCCGTCCGCAGGTCGCTGGCAGTCCGTCCATCACGCCGATCAGGCCGGTGATGTTGTGGGGAAGCTTGGTGCCGGCACCGTAGACGAGCGGATCGACCCGGGAAAACAGGTAGGCGAGGTTGATGCCCCCGCACACCGGGCCCACGGCCGCGAGTGTCCGTTCGAGGATCGCGTTGTCGGCGTCGGCGTCGGGTTCATACGACATCAGGAACGCGCGCCGATCGAGATACAGGTCCCGGGTCGACGTGCGCCGTCCCACGATGCAGACCGCGTTGCTCGCGTGGCCGTACTCCGGCCGCACCTGCGCAAGATCGGCCGCGCGGCCCTGTACCCGCCGCAGCGCCTCGTCGGCCGTGACGTCGGTGGGCACGGAATCGAACCGGCGGCACCGCTCCTGCGCGTCGAGCAGCCCCGCCTCGCCGCAGAGCCGGCGGAAGGCCGCGAACTCCTCGCGGTGGGTATCGGGCACGCGATCGACGTCGTACCACGTGATGCCGCTGGTGCAGGTGTTCTGCATGCCGCCCACGAACACGACGTCCGCCGGGATCGACAGGCCTCCGCGGGCGAGCGCCTGCCGGACGGGCGCGGCGTTGGCCATCATCGCGAAGGCCCGGGCGTTGGGCCCGCCACGGCCTCCGCCGCAGGCGCCGCAGTCGTAGGCGCTTTATTGAGATTTGAATAGTTCTTTCAAGTGACTACAGGTCGAGTTCAGCCTGACGGAAGAAGGAACGGAGAAGCCGCTGCTCGCCCCGGGTCTTTCTGAGGGCGTCGGAGACGGTCCTGCCAAGATGAAGAAGATC
>VGYR01000071.1 GCA_016872925.1 Planctomycetota bacterium | reverse complement strand
AACCGCGCCGGAGTGCTCCGGCCCCGCGACCACTTCATCAGCGTCGCTCGCTGCTCAACCGTCAGAACAACTGGCTTGGCAACACGCATGACGGAATCCTCCATGAGTTGAGGATTCAACGGCACTGACAGCAATAAGTTGCGTTATTTCGGAGACACTACACTAGCGATCCAGGGCCGCCGCCTGCCTCTCCGCGGCAATAGCCTCCCGCAGGCTCACGCGGACGATCTCCACGAAACTCGCGCCCAGGAACCCGATCAGGCCGCCGATCACGGCCGCCGAGGCGCCTCCGAGCGCAGCGCCCGCGACGCTGCTCGACGTCCATGCCATCAGCGCCGTCGTGCCGGCGATGCCTCCGCAGGCGGCCCCGATGCCCGCGGAGACCGGCACCAGCAGGCCGAGCCCGGATCGTTGGCCGAGGCGGTGTTCCCGTGGCCGGGGCAGAAGTGACGTCTCGCCCCGATCGCTCCGCAGCCGGCGAAGGTCGCGATCGGTCGCGTCGCGGAGCCGGGTTCCGAGGGCGTTGCCGAGCACGTGCATCGCGACGCTCGCGGCAAGCACCGCCACGGCGATCCAGCCGGCGATGCCCAGCCAGCCGATCGCCGCGCAACACACGCCGATCACGACTGCCAGCCAGGAATAGGTGACCGGACGCATGGCGAACCTCGCGCACAGTATAGGCGCGGCCGGCTCGCCGGCCTCACCAGTCCGCCGTCACCGCATCCGACCCGTAGATCGGCAGGAGGCGATAGTAGACCTCGAGGGTCAGTGTCGCGAGGGCCGTGTGGGCCAACCGGCCGCCGGAGGAGGTTTCCCGGTCGGCGAAGAACCAGCTGCCCGACTCGTGGCCATGCCGCTCCTGGCGGGCCACCAGGTGGTCGCGGTTGCGGGCGTTCCACTTGGGCCACAGCGGATGGTCGCGCTGCATCAGCGCCTGGCTCAGGTAGAAGTTCAGGTACACGGCATCGGGAGCCGGCCCCGGTTTGGCGAGGGCGCCGAGCCCGCGGTCGATCGCCGCCTCGTTGGGCCAGCGGGTGTAGAGCCGACAGAGCAGTCCGATCGCCGACGTCCCGGGGCGGGGGTGTGGAGACTGGTATCCGTACGACTCCCCCTGCTGGAACTGCACGCGGTCGAGAAACCGTCGGACGCCGTCCATGGTCGGAGAGGGGACCGGAACGCCCGCGAGGGCGGCGCTGCGCAGGGCGGCCAACTGCCAGGCGGTCACGGTCATGTCGCCGGGCTGGGCGGGCAGGTAACGCCAGCCGCCGCTGTGCTCGTGCTGCGCGGTCGTGATGAAGCGGACGGCATCGCGGACGTAGGGCACGAGCATCTCGTCGCGGGTCATGCCCAGCGCCTCCGCCAGCGCGATGGTGGCGGTGCCGTGGCCGTACATGGTGCCCTCGCTCAGGTCGCCGCCGCGCGGGGTGAAACGCATCTGGCTCATCAGGTAGTACAGCCCCCGCGACACGGTCTCCTGGTAGTCGCCCTCGAGGTGCGTGTGCCCGGCTCCGAGAAACGGCAGCAGGGCGAGCCCGGTGGCCGCGGTGGTGCTCGTCACGCTGCCGGGATCGCGGCAGCCGCCGTCGCAGCGGCAGCCCGACAGGTCGAACCGCCAGGAGCCGTCGACGGCCTGATGGCGGGCGATCCAGGCGAGTCCCCGGTCGACCGCCTCCTCGCTGCCGCGTGTGCCACCCCGGTCGGCGGCCCCACGGCTCCGGGCATCGCCGCGCCGTCCGGCGTAGGCGGCATCGCCGGCGCCGCCGCGGGAGCCCGCGTCGTGCGGTGCATCGGCCGCCGCCTGCGGTCCGGCGTCGACTCCCGGGACGGTCGTCCCGCCGTCTTCACTCCCGAGGGGCCCGTCGTGCTCAACGGTGATCGCCTCCATCTCCGGCTCGACGGTCACGACGGTCATCTCCACCGCCGCCAGCGCGGCAGCCGCCTCGAGCAGTTCGCCGGCAGGGGCCGGGGCCGCGAGTTCGGCCACGGCTTCGGCCCCGTCGGCGGCGGCGATCACGATCGGTCGAGGCCGTGGAAGACCGGCCTGGGAGGTCACGAGGCGGGCGAGGATCACGAGGACGGCGACGTGGCCCAGCAGGCTCACGTAGGTCGAGCGCACGACCGGGCTGAGCACCAGCCGCTCGATCCGACTCGGGGCTTCTTGATTCGCCTGCATCGCCTTCCCGGTTGCCGCCGGAGGAGTGTGCCGCCTGGAGGGGCGGGGCAAGCTGGCCAGCCCTTGCCGCTGCGCGCACCGCCCCCGCCATGATCATCGGATGCGGGCGACGGGCAACAGCAGCCTGACCGGTGTCCGCCGCCATCCACGGCCGGCCACCTGTCCGGGCGGCAGGCGGATCCGGGTGCAGAACGGCGGCAATCGGCGCGGCTGGTGTTCCGGCCGAGCGCTGGGTAAGGTACCGTTTTCGTGGTCGCCATCCGGCCGCCCCGGGACGGGTTCGGCGGGTGAGCACGGCGGTGCTTTCGCAGGTGACGACATGGCCAAGGGCAAGAAGAAACTCGAAGTGGTCCACCTCGTCTGCGAGGAGACCGGCGACATGAACTACACCCTCCGGCGGAAGACCGGCGGCGAGAAGCTCAAGGTGAAGAAGTATTCGCCGCGGCTGCGGAAGCACACGCTGCACAACGAGAAGCGAAAGTAGTCTCTGCGGGAGGGCCGCCGCAGGCCCCGCGGCCCGTCAGCCCGCGACGTCGAGCGCCCGGCGGACGGACGCCGCGTCGGTGACCTCCGCCACCTGATCCGCGGCGGCGACGGATCGCGGATCGGGCGTGTGCCCCACGGGCACCAGCAGCAGGCGGCACTCGGCCGGTCTCGCGAAGCGGACCGGCTGGGTCGCGATCGCTACCTCGATCTCGCAGGGTCGACCCGGCGGCACGGTGGCCGCCGCGGAGAGATGCGCGGCTGCCGCCTGGCCGATCGGGTCGAGCCCCTGTGTGGCCGGCAGTCCCCAGACGAGTGACCGCGACGGCCGCTCCATGATCCCGGAGCGACAGGCGATCAGCCTGCCGCGCCGCGCCAAGCGTGGCACGTTGGGGCCGTCGCGCCAGCGACGCGTGGCCGTGGGGTCGCTCGGGTGCCAGACGTGGAGGGATCGGGTCTGATCGAGGATCGACTCGAGCCTGACGCCTGCCGCGCGGAGCCGCAGCCCCAGGTCGTCGTCCTCCTGTCCCCAGCCCACGAACTGCTCGTCGAAGCCGTTGACGGCCACGAAGTCGTCGCGCCACACCCCGAAATCACCCCCGGCGAGCCGCGGCTTCGTGGGGTGGCGAAGGGCGGTCCGCCACCAGGCCTTGCGGTGGCGGCGCCCGAGCAGGCGGCGCTCGGCCGATGGGACCAGGCCGTCGAGGTCGACGGCCGCGAGTTCCTCAGGGCACAGCGTCCGCGAAGCGGGCTCGGTGAGACGCGCGCAGTAGCCGAGCAGGGCCGTGCCGGACCGTCGGCGGGCGACGTGGCTGGCGACGTGATGCGGGGGGATCATGCAGTCGCCGTCGAGAAACACGAGGTAGCTGCCGCGCGCCAGGCGGGCGGCGGCGTTGCGGGCCCGGGCCAGCCGGAAGCCGTCGTGGGGTTGGCTCACGAACCGGGCGGCGATGCCGGACCGGGCGGCGAACCGGCTGACGACCTCGGCCGTCTCGTCGTCCGAGCCGTCGTCGGACACGACCACCTCGATCGTCGTCGTGTCGAGTCGCTGTCGGGCGATCGACTCGAGGGCCAGCCCCAGGTGCCGGGGGCGGCGGTACGTCGTGACCAGGATCGAGACGTCGACGGAGTTGCGGCCGGCCGAGGTCATGACCGGCCGCGTCCCAGGGAGTCGACGGCGGCAGCGACGGCCTGCTCGAGCGCCTCGCCGCCGGCCAGCGGGGTCAGGGCGATCTCGAGCGCCACCAGCGGAACCCCGCCCAGCCGCGGGCGGCCGATCTTCACGAGGTCCTTGAGCGTCGTGACGACGAGGCGGACGCCGGCGGGCAGTCCGCCGGCGACGCGGTCGAGGTCGGATTCGGTGTAGGCATGATGGTCGGGAAACCCGGCGAAGCTGGCCAGTTCGGCGCCGAGCGATTGCAGGGTGGCGCGGAAGGCGGCCGGATTCCCGATGCCGGCGAACGCCGCGATCCGGCGGCCCGCAAGGTCGTCGAGCGGCTGCCTCGAGCCGTCGGCGGACCGGAGGGCGATCGGACGGTGCTCGGCCTCCATCCAGGCCGCCGTCAGCCTGCCGCCTGCCGCCGCGGTGAGGGCCGCGCGGATCTCGCGCCGCCGATCGGCGGCGACCGACGACGCCCGGGTGAGAACGACCGCGCCGGCGCGGCCGATGCCCCGGATCGGTTCGCGGAGCAGGCCCCGGGGAAACAGGTGGCCGCAGCCGAAGGGGTCGGTCGCGTCGACCGCGACGATGTCGAGATCGCGACGCAGCCGGCGGTGCTGAAACCCGTCGTCGAGGACGGCGACTTCGGCCCCGGCGGCGGCGGCGGCGGTGCGCACGCCGGCGACGCGGTCGCGGTCCACGACGTGCGCGGTCTGCGGGATCAGCGTGAGCAGCTCGGCGGCCTCGTCGCTCCGCTCGCCGGGACGGGCTGCGTAGCCGCGGCTGACGATCGCGGTCCGCAGGCCCCGCTCCCGCAGCAGCCGCACGACCCAGGCGACCAGCGGCGTCTTGCCGGTGCCGCCGAGGGTCAGGTTTCCGATGGAGACGACCGGGATGGGGGCGGCATGGCTCGGCAGCGTGCCGGAGTCGTAGCCGCCGTTGCGGAGGGCGACGACCAGGCCGTAGGGCAGGCTCAGGCCGGCGAGCACCCCGCGGGCCACCGCGGCTGCGACGCCCGTGCTGCTCCCGTCGGCGATCCGCTTGAACGTTTCCGGCTCGGGCAGGAAAGCCATGCGGCGATTCCAACGGGTCGGCCCGCACGTCCCGTGCCGGCGGCAAACCCAATGTCGCCAACTCGTCGGCCCGGTGCCTAGTGGGCTTCCGACGGCAGAACCCGCGCCGCCGCGACCGATATAATCAGTTCACCTGCGGGCAGGCTGACGGCCTGCCCGGCCCGTGCGTCCGAGCCGCCCTGGCTGCATCCGCCGATGGCGACCGCCACCCGAAGCACGAGCGATCCCCTGGCCGTTCCGGCCTGGGAGCCGGACGACTCCGCCTCGAAGTCGGAGCGCTACATCGGCCGCCGCCTCACCGAGGCGAGCGCCGAGGTGAAGGGCATCGCCTTGACGACGTTCTTCCTCGGGGCGGCGGTGGCCGGGGTGAGCTGGCTGCTGCTCGGGGTGCTCGTGGAGCACTGGCTGGTGGCGGGCGGTCTGCCGCGCTGGGCCCGCTGGATCTGGATGACGGTGGCGATGGCCGCCGCGGTGGCGGCGGCCATCCGCTGGGTGCTGCCGCTGATTCGCTACCGCGTCAACCTCGTCTACGCGGCTCGGGCGATCGAGCGCGAGCATCCCGAACTCCACAACGACGTCGTCAACGCCGTGCTCGCGCGGGCCCGGCCCGACGAGTCCACGCCGCTCGTGCTGCGGTCGTTGCGGCGTCGGGCGGCCGCCCAGCTCAAGCGGGTGGGGCACGACGGCGTCGTCGACTACACGCTGCCCCTGCGGCTGGCGGCGATCCTCGCCTCCCTGGTGGTGGCGGCGGTGATCTACGAACTGGTGGCGCCCAAGAGCCTGCTCCTCTCGACGGTCCGCCTGGTCGCCCCCTGGGCCGGGATCGCGGCGCCGGCGCGAACGCGGATCGATCCGCCGCGTCTGCAGTGGCGGCAGCCGGGCAAGCCGGCGGCGGCCCCGGCCCAGGAGCTGGCGGTCGTCCAGGGGGCGACGACGATGGTTCGTGGTCGGCAGCTCGTCGTCACCACGTCGATCCGCAACCTCCGGCAGGGCGAGCGGCCGCTGGCGATCGTCACGCCGCGGCGTGCCACCGGCGCCGCGGCCTCGTGGCGGGTCCCGCTCGCGCCCAAGAAGGACGGCGGCTTCGAGGCCGTCCTCCCCGATGCGGCCCGCGGGCTCGACGAGTCGATCGACCTGGTGGTCGCAGCGGGCGATGCCCAGACCGAACCGGTCCGCGTGAAGGTCGTCGACGCCCCGACGATCGTGATTCGCGAGGTCACCTACGCGTATCCGAAGTACACCGGCCTCGAGGAGCGGACGGTCGAGTGGCAGGGCGACCTGTCAGCCATCGAAGGCACGGTCGTGAAACTCGTGGCCGAAACCAACCAGCCCGTCGACCTGGCGTGGGTCGACTTCGGCGGCGACGGCAAGGGGGACGTTCCCCTCAAGCCGGGCCAACGGGACCTCGCCCGGGTGCGGGGGGAGTTCACGCTTGACCTGAATGCCGATCGCAGCGGCGCGGAACACCACACCTATCGGCTGATGTTCAAGCCCAAGGCCGCCGCCTCGGGAGCGCGGTCGGACGTGGTCGTCGATCAGTTGGAGCATCGCATCGACGTGACGCCCGATCTGGCGCCCGAGGTGTCGATCGTGGTGCCGGAGCAGAAGGTGGTGCGCGTGCCTCCGGACGCGGCCGTCACCGTCCGCGTTCGGGCCGCAGATCCGGACTTCGGGCTGGCGAGCGTCGTGGTCGAGACGATGATCAAGGACGGACCGGTGGTGCAGGGTCCGAACCTGATCACGGCCAAGGGAAGCCAGGACCGCCGCAAGCGGTTCGAAGGGGATGCCAAGCTCCTGCCCGCTCGGCTCGGAGCCAGGGAGGGTACGGTGCTGCAGTACCGTGCCGTGGTCACCGACACCCGCCCCAAGGAGCCGAACGTCACGGCCACGGCGTGGCAGTCGCTGGTGATCGACCAGGCGGCGTTGCCGCAAGCGGAGCCTCCGCCGCGGACCGGCCAGACGGGCGCTGCCGACGACGGTTCCGGTGAAGACGGCCCGGGGAGTGGAGCCGGCGGCGGGGGGCGAGGCGACGAGCCCGTCGATGCGAACGAAGCCGGGGAGGCCGCGGATTCGGGGGAGTCACGGGGCGACGCTCGCGACCAGCGCGAGACCGCGGCTCAACCGCCGCCCCAAGAGAGGAAGGGGGGCGAGAAGCGGCCGTCGGGCGCTGCCGGGGAGCAGGATCGCCAGCAGCCGAAGTCGCGGCAGAATGATCCGAAGCCCGCGCAGGACGAGGGCGCTTCGGAACAGGGGGAGGACCGGGGGTCCGCGGATGGCGGCAAGCCCCAGGACGGGATGAAGGGCAAGTCGGGCGACCAGGCTGGTCAGCGGCAGCAGGATGGCAGCTCCGACGGCGCGGGGGGGCAGCCGCAGGGCCAGGGAGGCGCCGGGCAGTCGGGCGACCAGGACGGGCAGGCACCGGAGGGCGCCGGCGGCAAGACTCCGCAGCAACCGGGCGCCGGCGGTCGGGAGCAGAAGCCCGGCGACTCGGCGCGGGGAGGCCGTGCGAACGACTCAGCCCGAGGCGGCGGTCGTGAGGAGCGGCAGCGTGGCCAGCGTTCTGAAAACGAGCGTGGCCAGGGAGGAGCTCGCGAGCGGGTGGCGTCGGATGGCACCGCCGATGGCGAGGCGATGGAGAAGATCCTCGAGCATCGCCGCCGTGAGCAGGCCGACGGGGAGGCGGGCCGTGAGTCGGGGAAGCAGTCCGATCCATCCGAGTCGGGCAGCCGCCAGCAGGCCGATGCCAAGCAGCCCGGTGAACGGGCCGACTCGGAAAAGAAGCCCGCGGGGGGGCCGCCGGACGCGAAGGATCAGGCGAAGTCCGACCGCGATGGACAGTCCGAGAGTCGGCCGCCGTGTGCCTCGCCGGATGGCAAGCCATGCGGCAAGCCAGGCTGCCCGTCGTGCAACGGCGGCGTAGGGGCGGGATCGCAGGGGGGTGGAGCAGCCGAAGGACCGGCCGACAGCGTCGCCAAGGACGGGCAGCCTGGCTCCGGCGGGGCCAAGCCGGGCGGCCAGGCAGGCACCGGTGGCAAGCCTGGTTCGACGGCCGGGTCCGACCGTGGTGATGGAGCCGACGGTGGGAATGCACAAAGCCGTGAGGTCGCTGGTCGCGGTGAATCCGGCGAGGCGGGCGGTGCGAAGCAGCAGGGCGAGCAGGCAGGCGACACAGGTGGTCGGCAGCCGGGCGCCGGTGACACCGCTGAGCCTGCGCCGGGTCGAGGCGAGCCGGGTCGACAGGGGAAGCCTGGCGCTGCCGGCTCCGATCAAGCCGACAACGCGGGCGTTGAACGTCCGGCGGGCGAGGGTCCTGGGCCCGAGGGTTCGGGGTCCGAGGGTTCGGGGTCCGAGGCTTCGGGATCGACGGGAGCAAAGCCCGGCGGCGAGGAGATCGCCGACGGCGCCGGGACGGAGAACTCGGCTCCGGGGACGGAGCCATCGGCAACCGATGCCGGTGGCGGCGCGGTGGGCGGCGGCCAGGGTCAGCAGGCCGGAACGGGAACCGGAGAGCGGCAGGATCGACCCGTCGAGTGGACGGAGCAGGATCTCTCCCACGCCCGCAACGCCGCCGACCTCGCCCTCGAGCACCTGCGCCGCTCGGTCGACTCGGGCGATCGTGCGGTCCTCGACGAGCTGGGCTGGACGCCCGACCAGGCGCGGGAGTTCCTGGCCCGCTGGGAGCGCATGCGGGCGGCGGCGGGGGGTGAACGCCGGCCACCGCGAGAGTTCGACGAGGCGGTGAAGAGCCTCGGGTTGCGGCCGGAGGGGGTGCGTCGCTCCCGCGATCTTCCCGCCGATGTCAGGGGAGGTCAGGCGGAGGGGCGGCGCAGCCGCCCGCCGAGCGACTACCGCGAGCAGTTCAGGGCGTTCCTGCAGGGTGCGGCCGTCGAATGACCAAGCCCTTCGAAGGCCCCCGGTACCTGGTGCCGTTCGGCCCCAAGCGGGTGCCGCACTGTTTCACCGACGTGCTCATCCTGGGAGGCGGCCTGGCCGGCCTCCGGGCGGCGCTCGCGGTCGACCCCCGGCTCTCGGTCACGGTGGTGACGAAGGACGACCTCCACGGCTCGTCGAGCCAGTGGGCCCAGGGAGGAATCGCCGGCGTGGTCGATCCCGAAGATCGGTTCGACAATCACGTGGCCGACACGCTCGCCGCCGGCGGCGGGCTGTGTCACGAGGCGGTCGTCGAGGCCGTCGTCCGCGAGGCGCCGGGCAGGATCGCCGAACTGATCGCCTGGGGCACGCGGTTCGACGAGCACGACGGCGCCCTCGCGCTGGGCCGCGAAGGGGGGCACAGCCATCACCGCATCGTGCATGCGCTGGGCGACGCCACCGGCCGCGAGGTGATGCGGGCCGTGATCGAGCAGACGCGAAAGCTCGACAACCTGTCGGTTTGGCCGGAGACCTTCACGATCGACCTGGTGACCCACGAGGGAGCCTGCCGCGGGGCGCTGGTCTGGAATCCGAGGCACGGCAAGACGCTCGTCTGGGCCCGCCGCACGATCCTGGCGACCGGTGGCGCCGGGCAGCTCTATCGCGAGTCGACCAATCCGCCGGGGGCGAGCGGGGACGGCATGGCGCTGGCCTGGCGGGCGGGGGCGGAACTCCGCGACATGGAGTTCATGCAGTTCCACCCCACGGTGCTCTACATCGCCGGCGGCTCGCGGAGCCTGATCACCGAGGCGGTCCGCGGCGCGGGCGCCTGGCTCGTCGACAAGGACGGCCGGCGGTTCATGCCCGACTTTGATCCGCGGGCGGAGCTCGCGCCCCGCGACGTGGTCTCGCGGGCGATCACGGTCGTGATGCATCGCACGCACCATGCCAACGTGTTTCTCGACCTCTCGCACCTCGATCCGGGCATGGTGCACGAGCGGTTTCCCGGGATGGCGGCCATCTGCGCCGCGTTCGGCCTGGACCTTGCCCGTGACCGGATCCCCGTTCGGCCCGGCGCCCACTACATGATCGGCGGCGTGCGGGTGGATGACGTGGGCAGGACCGGCGTGCCCGGGCTGTTCGCCGCGGGTGAGGTGACCTCCAGCGGCCTGCATGGCGCCAACCGCCTGGCGAGCAACAGCCTGCTCGAGGGGCTCGTCTACGGCGCACGGGCCGGGGAGACGGCCGCCGCCGAGGTGCTGGCGGAGGGTTCGCGGGGCGTCGACGAGTTTCGGGTGCCGGCGATCTCGGAACCGGTGCGGTCCGCCGCCGACGAGGCGGCCGACGCCACGCTCGATCTCGACGACATCCGCAACTCGCTGCGGGCGCTGATGTGGCGGCAGGTCGGCGTGGAGCGGTCGGGCGGCTCGCTCGCCGAGGCCCTGGCCACGGTCGAGGGCTGGTGCCGGTACGTGCTGCCGCGGCAGTTCGCCGATCCTCAGGGCTGGCAGCTGCAGAACATGCTGGAGGTGGCCTGGCTGATGATTCGCAGCGCCGTCCACCGCGACGAGACCCGAGGCGTCCATTTCCGTGCGGACCATCCCGCGTCGAGCGATGCCTGGAAGACGCACATCGCGTGGCGCCGCGGCCGAGCGGAGCCCCATCTCGAGCCGTTGCCCTGAGCACAGGCCGGCGGCAGGGGCAGTCGAGGCAGAGTCGCGCGCCGATGGGGACGGCGTTCTCGTGCCACGCGCATCCCAGTCCCCATCGCTCACGCGATTGGGGCTTCCGGTGCGGGGTCTGCGGGGGTGCGCCGCGTATTGAAAACCCGCGCTACGACCAGGCTCGGACAGCCCCGAGCCGCCGCGGGTTGCCGTGAACCCAAGCCAGACGTGCGTCGCCCCGCCCCGCATCTGCCGTGCCGAAACAGGATTGGCCCTGAGCCCCAGGCGAGCGTGTCGCGGCCGCTGACACGAATGGGCCTCCGCGGGGGATGAGGCCGCGGAGACCCCGGCGAAAGTCGCCGACTTGCCGCCCGCGGGCGACCCGGAAACAATGACCCGAAACCAGACGAATCCAGCATCGGACGCCCATGACCGCTCGCGAAAACGTTTCCTCCGCCGAGGCCATGATCGAGGCCGACGGCCTCACCAAGTACTACGGCGACTTCATCGCCATCGAAGACGTCTCGTTTCGCGTGCCCCGCGGCGAGATCGTCGCCTTCCTCGGCCCCAACGGCGCGGGGAAGAGCACCACGATGAAGATCCTCACCGGCTACCTGGCCCCCACGTCGGGCCGGGCGCGGATCGCCGGCCACGACATGTCGACCGATCGGCTCGCCGGGGCGGAGCGGCTGGGCTACCTGCCCGAGAACGGCCCGCTCTATCCCGACATGACTCCCCGCAGCCTGCTGGAGTTCTTCGCCGACGCCCGCGGGCTCCCGGCGGCTCGGAAGCGCGAGCGGATCGAGGCCGTGGTGAAGCAGTGCGAGCTCGGCAGCGTGATCGGCAAGGCGATCGGCAAGCTCTCCAAGGGTTACCGGCAGCGGGTGGGCATGGCCCAGGTGCTGCTCCACGAGCCCGACGTGCTGATCCTCGACGAGCCGACCAGCGGCCTCGACCCCAACCAGATCCGCGAGGTCCGCGAGACGATCCGCCGGCTCGGCCAGAGCAAGACGATCCTCCTCTCGACCCACATCCTCCAGGAGGTCGAGGCCCTCGCCGATCGCGTGATCCTGATCGCCGAAGGCCGCCTGCGGTTCGACGGCCCACCCGCCGAACTGCGGCGCGAGGGCCGCTCGCTCGACGAGCGGTTCCACGAGCTGACCCGTTCGGCCTGACCTCTCTGCCGGGGCGGTTGGCCGCCGTCCCGGTCCCGCCGCCGCATCACCCTCCCCTGACCTGCACGAGGAACCGACGACATGAAGTGGCATGTGCTCGACGCCGTCTTCAAGCGGAATTTCGTCGCCTACTTCTCCAATCCGACGGGCTACGTCTTCATCTGCGTGTTCGTGCTGCTCGGGTCGCTGGCCGCCTTCTGGCCGCCGGAGTTCTTCAGTTCGAACCTCGCCAATCTCGACCAGCTGAACCGCTACCTGCCCTACATCCTGCTGGTGTTCGTGCCCGCGATCACCATGAGCGTCTGGGCCGACGAGCGGCGGCAGGGCACCGACGAGCTGCTGCTCACGATTCCCGCGAGCGACTGGGAGGTGGTGTTCGGCAAGTACCTTGCGGCCGTCGGGATCTTCACCGTGGCCCTGATCTTCTCCTGCATCTGCAACCTGATCATCCTCCTCAGCTGGGGCACGCCCGACGCCGGGCTGTTCCTCGCCAACTACCTCGGCTACTGGTTCGTCGGCCTGGCGATGCTGGCGATCGGGATGGTCGCGAGCTTTCTGACGAGCAACCTGACCGTGGGCTTCATCCTCGGCCTGCTGTTCAACGCGCCGCTGGCGCTGGCGGAGCAGGCGGGGGCGGTGATGGGCCCCGGCACGGCGGCGCGGGTCAAGGCGTGGAGCCTGGCCGAAAACTTTTCCGACTTCGGCCGCGGCGTGGTCAGCCTGTCGTCGATCGCCTACTTCCTGGGCATCGTGGCGGTCTGCCTGTACATCGCCATGGTGCTGATCGGCCGGCGGCACTGGACGGGTCGGCGGGACTCGAGCCCGCTGGGCCTGCACTACCTGGCGCGGACGGCCGGCCTGGTCGCGGCCGCGATCGGCGCGGTGCTCGTGTTCCGCTCGGCCGACGTCCGCGCCGACCTCTCGCAGGAGCAGATCAGCTCGCTGTCGGGCGACACGCGGAAGCTGGTGCGGACGCTGGAGGCGAGTCGGCCGATCGACATCAAGGCCTACGTGAGCCCGACGGTTCCCGAGGACTACGCCCAGACGCGGATCAACCTGCTCAACACGCTCCGCCAGGTCGAGCGGCTCGGCCGCGGGAAGGTGAAGGTCGAGGTCATCCCCACCGAGCCGAAGACCGAGGAGGCGGCGCTGGCCCTGCAGCAGTACGGCATCGAGCCGCAGCGGGTCGTGTCGCGGGTCCGGGGCACCTACCGCAACGACCAGGAGATCTTCCTGGGCTGTGCGTTCACCAGCGGCCTGGAAAAGGTGGTGGTGCCGTTCTTCGACCGGGGCACGCCGGTGGAATACGAACTCGTCCGCTCGATCTGCACCGCCGCCCAGCAGCAGCGGAAGCGGCTCGGGATCCTCACCACCGACGCCGACCTGTACGGCGGCTTCGACATGATGAGCGGCCAGCAGCGGCCCCGGCAGCCGCTCGTCGAGGAACTCGAAAAGCAGTACGACGTCGTCCAGGTCGACGCCACGGCCCCGATCACCGAAACCTTCGACGTTCTGCTGGCGGTCCAGCCGTCGTCGCTCGGCCCCGAGCAGATGGCCAACTTCGTGGCGGCCGTGAAGGCGGGGCAACCGGTCGCGATCTTCGAGGACCCGCTGCCGGTGATGATGCAGGGCGTGCCCGGCACCTCGCAGCCCCGGCGGAGCCCGATGGGGCCGATGGCGATGTTCGGCGGTCCGCAGGGGCAGCCCAAGGGCGACCTGCTCCAACTCTGGGACGCGCTGGGCGTGAAGCTGTCGGCGGGCGCGGACCGGCCGGCGATGGGGGCGATGGGCACCGCGCCGTACGTCGTCTGGCAGAGCTACAACCCGCATCCCAAGCTCCAACTCGAGGACGAGTTCGTGTTCGTCGACGCGTCCCTCGGCGCCGAAGGGGGGGACAAGGGGGCCGGCTTCGCCGGCGATCAGCCGATCACCCGCGGCCTGCAGGAAGTGCTGTTTCCGTTCCCCGGCGGACTCGAGAAGACCGGCGGCGCCGAACTCACGGTCGTGCCCCTGGCGCGGACGAGCAAGCGATCGGGCACGATCGAAGTGGCCCGTGTGGAGCAGGCCCTGCAGGGGGGCGACACGCGGCTCCTGCGGGCCTTCGAGAAGCCCGGCGACGAGACGATGACGCTCGCCGTGGCGATCGAGCGGAAGCAGCCCGCGACCGGGGAAGGTGAAGCGGAGCCGAAGCCGATCCGGGCGGTGATCGTGTCGGACATCGACCTGCTCTCGGGGGTGTTCTTCGGCCTGCGGAATCGCCGCGACGAGATGTTCAACTTCGACTTCGACAACGTGACCTTCGCCCTCAACGTGCTCGACTGGCTCGCGGGTGACGAGCGGTTCGTCGAGGTCCGTAAGCGGAAGCCGAAGCACCGGACGCTCGAGCGGATCGAAGACGCCGTGGCCAGCGCCCGCGAAGACGCCGAACGGCAGCGGGCCCAGTTCATCTCGGAGTTCGAGAAAGCCGAGCGCGAGGCCAGCGAGGGCATGGAGAAGGAGGTCGGTGCCTTCGAGAAGAAGATCAAGGAGATGGAGGATCAGGGCGACACGAACCGCCAGGCGGCGATGCAGGCGATCCAGCAGCTGGCCAGCAGCCAGCGGCTGGCCCAGCGGAAGCTCGACACCAAGATCGAGCAGCTGCGGCGGAAGCGGGATGCCGAAGTCGACACCGTGGAGCGGAAGCTCGAGTCGACGATCCGCCGCGAGCAGGACAGGCAGAAGTGGCTGGCGGTGATCCTGCCGCCGATTCCGCCGCTGATCGTGGCCTTCTTCGTCTTCTTCCGCCGCCGGGCGCTGGAGCGCGAGGGCGTGGCGAGGTCACGGCTGAGATAAGGGAGGGCACGAGGATGCACGCACACCACGACACCACCGAAACCGCGCGGGGCGGATCGTCCCCGATCGCCCGCACGGCCGCATTCCTCGCGGCCGGGGCCGGCCTGCTCCTGCTGGGAAGCTGGCTCAACGTCCGCCCGGCCCTCCGCCAGCGGGCCGTGGTCGGCGAGGAGGCGCAGGCGAAGGTGCTGTTCCCCGACCTGGCCGACGCCTCTAAGGCCGCGAGCCTCGAAATCGTCTCCTTCGACGACGAGACGGCGACCCTCAAGCCGTTCAAGGTCGTGCGGGCCGACGGCGTCTGGGTGCTGCCTTCGCACGAGAACTACCCGGCCGACGCGAAGGACCAACTCGCGGCGGCGGCGACCGAACTGATCGACCGGCCGGTGCTCGACGTCGTCAGCGACTCGCCGGGCGACCACGAGACCTTCGGGGTGATCGAGCCCGATCCGGAGAAGGTGAAGGTCGGCATGACCGGCGTCGGGCAGCTCGTCGAGATCCGCGATGCCTCCGGCAACAAGCTCGCCCGGCTGGTCGTGGGCAAGGAGGACAAGCGGCCCGCCGGCGCCCCTCCCGCGGCCGGCAGGACGCTCCGGTTCGTGCGCCGGGCCGGCCAGGATCGCGTCTACCGCGTGGAGCTCGACACGTCCAAGTTCACCTCGAAGTTCGACGACTGGATCGAGAAGGATCTGCTGAAGATCTCGCCCTGGGACGTCCGCCGGCTCACGATCGACGACTCGGCCTGCACGTTCGGCATCGACGAGGCGTCGGGCCGGCCGATGATCTCGCTCGACCGCAGGTGCCGTGCCGAGCTCGGGTACGACGACAAGGACGCGGCCTGGTCGCTGGTGAAGCTGGAGTCGTTCGACGACCAGAACCAGCCGAAGGCGGCTTCGCTCGGAGCCGACGAGGAGCTCGCCAGCGGCAAGCTCAATGACCTGCGAAACGCCCTCGGCGACCTGAAGATCATCGACGTGATCCGCAAGCCCGCGGGCCTCAGCGCCGATCTCAAGGCCGAGGAGTCGTTCGCCGGAGATCGCGAGGCGGTGGCGTCGCTGGCCCAGCGGGGCTTCTTCGCCGTCCAGAAGGGGGACATCGTGTCGAGCAACGGCGAGACGATCGTGGGCCTCAAGGACGGCGTCGAGTATCTGCTCCGCTTCGGCAACGGCACGACCGTCGCCGCCGCGGGGCAGCCCGGCCCGGCCGACGCAGCCCAGGCTCCCGACGAGCAGGAATCGTCCAGCGGGCGATACCTGTTCGTGTCCGCGCGGCTCAACGAGGATCTGATCGCCAAGCCCACGCTCGACCCCTTGCCCGAGGCCCCGGCGGAGGGTGCGGCCGCGGCGCAGCCGGAAGGCGGCAAGCAGGAGGACGGGGGCGGGCAGCCGGAGGGGGCCGCGGACGAACTCAAGAAGGCCGAAGAGGCCGAGGCCAAGGCGCAGGCGGCGCTCGAGGAGCGGCGCCGGGTCGAGGCCGAGAATCGCCGCCGGCAGGAACAGTACGACGAGCAGGTCAAGGGAGCGAAGAAGCGGGTTCGCGACCTCAACGACCGGTTCGCCGACTGGTATTACGTCGTGTCCGACAAGGAATACGACAAGATCCACCTCGGTCGCGACGGCATGATCCAGAAGAAGCCCACGGAGGAGAAGAAGGACTAGCAGGCCGTGGAAAAACTCGCCTTCACAGCCGGAGAGAGGGCGCTAAACTGCGGCCGTGGGCCTCGTGCGTCTGAGGCTCGCCAGCCACGGAGGGAAGTATGGCTCTTGGGAAGCGAAAACGGG
>VGYR01000070.1 GCA_016872925.1 Planctomycetota bacterium | reverse complement strand
GAGCTGAAGCCTGACGGGCGTCGCATCCGGCGACGCGGCCCACGCGCTCGCCGGGCCCTCGTGGCCCCGGCGAGCTGAAGCCTGACGGGCGTCGCATCCGGCGACGCGGCCCACGCGCGAGCGCCTCGGAAGCGTCACCGCGTGAGCGGTACGGCTGCGCCACGCCGGACTCCGCCTCGGCCCCCATCGCTCACGCGATCGGGGCTCCCGCATGGGCCCCGCCCCCCGCGCCGCGTCACAGCCCCTCGAAGAGCGCCGACCCGATCCTCACCATGGTCGACCCCTCCAGGATCGCCGCCTCGAAATCGCCGCTCATGCCCATCGAGAGCTCGCGGAGTGCATCCGCCGGCGCGACCCCCACGAGCGTGTCGCGGAGATCCCGGAGCCGCGCGAAGTCGCGGCGCGCATCCGCCGCCGGCGAGTCGGGATGGCTCGCCATGCCCATCAGGCCGCGAAGCCGCACGTGCCGCGCGGCGGCCGCCGCGGCGACGAGGCCGGGGACCTCGGCCACCGGCGTGCCGGAGCGGCCGGAGTCGGCCGCCAGGTTCACCTCGACCAGCACGTCGCAGGCGAGGCCCAGGACAGCCCCCTCCGCCTCGACGGCTTCGAGCAGCCGCCGGCTGTCGAGCGTGTGGATCACCGCGAGTGCCGGCAGCGTCCGCCGCACCTTGTTCCGCTGGAGGTGGCCGACGAGATGCCACCGCACCGCCGGGCCGGAGGCGGCCAGTGCCTCTGCCTTCGCCCAGATCTGCTGCGGCCGGCTCTCCGCGAGGTCGGGGCAGCCGCACTCGGCCACCAGGCGGGTCGTCGCCGCGTCGACGTACTTGGTGACGGCGACCAGCCGGACTGCGTCGGCAGGGCGCCCCGCGAGGCGGCACGCGGCGGCGATGCGGTCACGAATGGCTGCCACGTTGTCCGCACACCGGCTGCGGACCCGGTCGTCGGCCGCCGTCATTGGATCTCCAGCGTCCGCGCCACCTCTCCCGACTTCTTCACCCGCCCCAACAGAAACTCACACGAGACGTTGCAGCCGAGCAGCGTGCGGTTCCGCGGTGCCGCCAGGGACCGGTACACCAGCCACTGGTCGCGGCCAGCCTGCACGCGCTGGCCCGACGCATCGCTCGGCGGCACCGCCTGCCGGGTGTCCGCGATGGTCAACTGCCGCCACGTCAGCGGGAGGCCGATCCGTTCCGGATCGCAGTCCAGCCAGAGGGGCGCATACAGGCCGCCGCCGACCGTCTCCTGCGTGAGCACGAGGCCACCGTCGGCCGTCTCCAATCCGCCGCGGCCGGCGGTCCGCCACTCCCCGAGCCCCAGCGGAATCGCCAGCATCCGCACGCCCGTGTCGGAGACCACGACCTCCCTCGTCTCGTCGGCCGGGTGGGCGTCGAGCGCGGGCGCAAAGGACACGAGGCCCCGGTAGCGGACGGCCGTGCCCGCGACGGCAACCGTGCTGGTGATCGCATCGGCCAGCAGCACGACGCGGTCCCGGGCCAGCACGACGACCTGCCGCTCCACCTGGAAGCCGCCGCCCAGCGGCGCGGTGATCTCCAGAAACGATGCCTTGCGATCGGACTCCCAGCAGGAGACAGCCCAGGCCCCCTCGGCCTCGAGGGGCCGATCGTCGCACCACACCTCCCACTGCCACGGGCCGTCGACGAGGATCCGGTCGGCGACCGCGACTTCCAGCCTCGGCACCGCGTGGCGGTAGTCGAGCAGCACACGCACCCCCTCGCGTCCCCAGCCCGTGCGGATCACGGCGACGGCGGCGGAGGGATCGTGGATCGCCCGCCCCAGGTCCCCGGGCCGGCGGAGGTCGTCGCGGCGGTTTCGCCGCAGGCGGTCGATCGTCCGCTTGCGGCGCCGACCACAGGCCGCCACCGCCTCGAGCAGCGGCTTGCTGAAGACCTCCGGCATGCGGCCAACGCCCGCGAGCAGTCGCCCTCCGCCCCCGAGCAGGCGAATCGCGTTGGTGGCGGCGGACCGCCAGCGGCGGTCGGTCGCCTCGGGCCAGGCGGCGCCCCCGGTGGCCTCCGCGACGTCCCGGGCGACCGTCCAGCGGATCACCCGCTCCACCATCGCCGCGGACCCCGACACGCTCACCGTGCCCTGGGAGCTCACGAGCCGATCGATCTCGACGGTCAGCGCGCGGGCCGCGTGCCCTTCCAGGCTGCGGCACGCCTCCACGTCGGCGAACAACCGGCTGAGCGTGAGCACGAACACCGCGGGCTGCGTGTCGCCCCGTTCCAGCAGCGGCTGCGCCGCGCGGGCCTGGCTCACCAGCCGTTCGAGCAGCCGGCCGGCCGATCCGCCGGCCCGACGCGAGCGGGCCAGCCAGGCCACCGCCCAGGTCGCCGCCTCGCACGCCGACCAGCGCTCACCGGCCGCATCGACAGCTTCGTCGAGGCACTCGCCGATCGCGGCCTCGCAGAACGACATCCGTTGGGCGTCGCCGCAGCCCCCCTTCACCCGCAGCGCCAGCTTCCGCAGCCGGTCGCGGCCCTCGAGGGTCGTGCCCACCTCGGCGAGCGCCCGGATGCGGCGCGTGGCCTCCCGGGCGGCCACCGGCCGCGGCACGGCAGGGGGTGCGGCCGCCGGCGGCCCACCCTCGCCCCCCGGCTGCTCGGCCGCGGCCGACCGCCGCCGGGTTCGCGACCGCAGGGCGCCGGCCGACGCGGGTGGGTGGGATGGCGTGGTGCGGGACATGCGGCCACTCGCTGCGGGAATCGTCGTCACCGCCGCGAACGTCCGCGGGCGGCTGGGAGTTGACGGTATGGTATCGGAGGCGTCGCACGCCATCCACACGCCCGGAGCGGCCCGCAGCGGGCCCGATCGGCATGTCGCATTCCGCCCCTGTTCGCACACTTCTCGCCGGCACCTGCCTGGTGGTCGCCACGGTCGTGCTCGCCCGCGCGGAGCCGGCGGCGTCTCCACCCTTCCGACCGGACCGGCATCCCGATCTGGTGCGGCTCTCTCCGGACGACGACGTCTGGGTCGACCGTGGGCGGCGGGAAGTGGTGGTCGGCGGGGAAATCGTGATGGACCGCGGGTTCATCGAGGTGTTCGCCTGCCCGCGCCGCTCGAAGGAGCACGAGGCGGTCGTCGCCGTGAACACGCCCGCCCGCACCGTGCACGCCGCGCTGCTCGCGATCGGCCTGGAGCCGGGCACGCCCGTCGCGTTCGCCCCGGACTACGCGCCCGCCCGCGGGCCCGCGGTCGATGTCCGCGTCCGCTGGACCGACACCCGAGGGGCGCGTCAGGAGCGCGCTGCGCAGGAGCTGATCCGCAACGTCAGGACCGGCGCCGCCCTCGAGGAGACATGGGTGTTTGCCGGCAGCGTGTTCTGGCGCGACCCGGCGGACGGCCGCGAATACTACCAGGCCGACGGCGGCGACTTGATCTGCGTGTCCAACTTCCCGACGGCCACCCTCGACCTGCCGATCGAGAGCCCCCAGGCGAACGACGAGTTGCTCTTCGAGGCCTTCGCCGACCGCGTGCCGCCGCGGGGCACGGCGGTGGAACTGGTGCTCACGCCCGCCCGGTGACCGGCTCACGCGTTGACGCGACAGTGGGCCAGAATCCGCTCCGCGGGAGCCACGTAGCCGGTGAAGAAGGGCCCGAACTCCGCGTACCGGGCGCTCGCCTCGTCGAACCGCATCGCGTAGACGATCTCCTTGAGCCAGTCGGGCCGCCGGGCCCAGAGCGTCACGCCCCACTCCCAGTCGTCGAGGCCGACCGCCACGGTGATCAACTGGCTGACCCGGCCGCCGAACTTCATCCCCGAGGCGCCGTGCTCCGCCATCAGCCGGCTCCGCTCCGCGAACGGGAGCGTGAACCAGTTCTCCCCCACCTTCCGCTTCTTGTTCATGGGATAGAAGCAGGCGTTCGGCCAGGGGGGCATCTCCGGCTCCAGCCGCGCCTGCCGCATCGCCGGCTCCCGGGCCGCGTAGCCCTGCACCTTGGCCTGAAAGGCGGGGCCGTCGGGCGTCTCCCCTTCGGCCACCAGCCGCTCCCCGTACTGCGCGACGGTGGGCACGTATTCGCTCACCTCGGTGAGGCTCACGAACGAGTAGGTCGGCACGAGCGCAGCGCCCAGCGGGCCGGCGAGCAGTCGTTGGTGCACTGCATCGACCTTGATCGGGTCCGGGTCGAGTACCATGGCGGCGAAGTCCGCCTTGTGCCCCGCCACGATCCAGGTCTGCAGCCGGCGGGGGGCCTCGGCGGCCGTGGCGTCGACCGCAGCCGCAAACTGCCGGGCCCCCTCGGCCAGAGCAGCCGGCGTGAATGCCGCCAGGCTGGCACGATCAAACCTGTAGAAGAGGTGGCTGCAGTGCCAGCCCGTGCAGGGCACGATGGCCGTCTCGACCGCCGCGTGCGCCGCGGACGGGCCGCCGTGCGGCGGCTGGCCTGGCCGAGACTGGGGCTGCATGGAGAAGGCTCCTGACACGGGTTGCCATGCCGACCGGCCGCGCGAGCCGGGCGGGATCGACGGGTCCCAGCGTCGCTCGCCGCGTGCCCGGTGTCCACCGGGGGGCGGTTTCCCGGTAGGATGACCGGGTTTCCGAACGGCAGCACGCGACACGCGAAAGGGGCGGCAGCATGGGCCAGGCGATCGTCGATCCCGCGGAGCTCCGGCGGTTCGCCGGCGCACTCCGCAAGTTCAGCGATGAGGTCGTCGCGCAGATGCAGATGGTTCAGCGGCAGCTCGCGGCGCTGAGCTCCACCTGGCGCGACCAGGAGCAGCAGAAGTTCGCCGAGGAGTTCGAGGCGCAGCTGAGCACCTTCAAGCGCTTCGCCGAGTCGACCAGCGAATACGTGCCGTACCTGATCCGCAAGGCCGAGCGGGTCGAGGAATACCTCCAGCAGCGCTGAGCGGCCACCGCCGTCCGGATCCCGCGATGTCCACCCAGGCAGACGTCAAATCGATCGACACGCTCGCCTTCGTGAAGGCGGCCTTCGCCGCCTTCACGCACGAGACGGGGCAGGCGCTCTCCGAGTGCGAGATGCAGGGGCAGCGGGCGGTCGACTGGATCTGCGTCGACCAGGCGGGTTACTGGAAGGCCGAGTGCCGCCGGATGACGGAGCTGGTCAACAAGGCGCTCAGGGACCTCGAGTACTGCAAGGCCTACAAGAAGGTGGGCGACAACCAGCCGTCGTGCATCGAGGAGAAGAAGGCGCTGGAGAAGGCGCGGCAACGGCTGGCCCGGGCGGAGCAGAAGGCCGAGGCGGTCCGCCGCTGGACCCCGGTCGTGCAGCAGCAGTTCCGAGAGGCCTGCGTGCGGCTGGTGCGGTTCCGGGAGGTGATCGACGTCGACTGCCCGCGTTCGATGGCGCAGCTGGAGCGGATGCTCAAGGCTCTCGACGCCTACCGCACGGTGGCGTCGCCGACGGGCGAGCCCGGGAGTTCACCGGCCGCCGCCGGCCCGAGCATGACCCGGCAGCTCGACGACAAGCCGGCGGCACCCCCGCCTCCGGCCGGCGGAGGAGCGGCGCCATGAGGGTCGGCGATCTCTCCAGCGGGGCCTCAAGGCTCGCCAACGCGCTCAAGCAGTTGAACCTCAAGTGGGAGGCCGCGACGGCCGATTGGCATGACGTCCGCGCCAAGTCCTTCCACAAGGACCACATCGATCCGCTCACGCCGAGCGTCAAGGAGACGCTCGACGCCCTCAGCCGGCTGGCGGAGGTGCTCGACCGGGCCATCCGAGACGTGAGCGACTCCGACGGCATGTGACGGCCGCGCCGGCCCCCGCCTACCACTCTCCCCACCGCCACGAGGATCCCGGGTGAGCACGCACGAAGCCCCATCGCCGGCCGCCGAGTCGGGTGCGCCGCCGGCCTCCCGCACCCCCTACCACCCGGACGTCCTGCGGGAGCAGATCCGCATCCTGCGGCGCGAGGCGGCGACCCGCGCCGAGGCCGAGGCCTCCATCGCCGCCACCTACGAGTCGGCGACCGGCACGATCCGGGCGGAGGCCGACCGCCGGCTCGCGGAGACGAAGCAGACCCACGCGGCCGAGATCGAGGCGAACCGCAAGAAGCACGCCGAACTCCAGCGGCAGGTCGAGCAGTGGCGGACCGCGGAGCAGGCCAAGATCGACGAGCACCGCAAGGCCAAATCCCGCGACCTCACCAAGAAGTGCGAGGAGACGCTCGCGGAGCTGAAGGAGGAGGAACTCTTCGAGCAGGTCCGGTTCAAGGAGGTGTTCCAGGCGAAGTCGCAGGAGCCGCAGCAGAAGGCGCGGGCCTGGGAGCAGAAGCTCACCGCCACGCTCGCGCAGCTCGACAAGGATGCCGCCGCCGTCGCCAAGCAGCTGACGGCCTGGGGCGTGAAGGAAGGGGGCGAGCCGGGGCCGGCCCGCGGGCTCGGCGAGGGTTCGCCCGTCGAGCGGATCGCCGCGGCCGGCGAGGTGGCGACGGCGATCGCCGGGGAAATCCTCAACGACCCCGCCGCCAAGCAGGCGCTGGCTGGAGGCATCGGCGGGCTGTTCAGCGGCAACAAGGGGGCGATCCGCACGACGCTCGCCACGCGGCAGCAGGAGCTGCTCGGCGTCGTCGGCCAGGCCAGGGCGTTGGAGCGGGAGGCCCGCGACTGGATCGTCACCAAGGGCAAGGAACTCAAGCAGCGGGTCGAGGCGAAGCTCCGCGAGGAGGATGCCGCCCGCAAGGCACAGCTGGCCGAGAAGGTGGCCGCGGCGACCGCGCAGCGGGACGCCGCCCTGCGGGAACTCGACACGAGGTGCGGCGACGTCGCCGCCAAGGTGGCGGCGAAGGTGGCCGACCAGCTCGCCGAGGCGGAGCGGAAGTATCCGGCCCGGATCGCCGGGCTCGAACAGGCGCTGACCGACGGCGTCGAGCGGATCGAGCGGGAGCGGGAGGAGCAGCTCGCCGCCGCCACGCAGGCCCGCGACGCGGCGTGGCAGGCCATGACCGAGGCCTGGCGGGCCGCACGGGAGTCGACCGCGGAGGTGTGTGCCGCAGCATCGCAGCTCGACGCCACCGCCTTCCGGGACTGGGACGACCTCGCCCGGGACGACGTGCCCCTGCCCGTCGACCCGCCGCCCGGCCTGCGGTTCGGCCACCTGGCGATGTCGCTCGAGCAGGTGCCCGGAGGCGCGTCGGGGCACGACGAGCTCAATCGCTTCGGGCCGGTCGCGTGGACCCAGCCGGCCACCGTGGCCTGGCCGGTGTCCGCGTCGCTGCTGATCAGGACGTCCGCCGAGGAGAAGGAGACGGCCTCGGCGATGATGCAGGCCCTCACCCTGCGAATCGCCACGGGGCTGCCCGCGGGGCAGAGCCGGTTCACGATCATCGACCCGCTGGGCCTCGGCAAGCAGTTCGCCGGGTTCATGCATCTCGCCGACTTCGACGAGCTGCTCGTCACCAGCCGGATCTGGACCGAGCCCCCCCTGATCGAGCAGAAGCTCGCCGACATCACCGAGCAGATGGAGGTGGTGATCCAGAAGTACCTCCGCAACGAATACGAGTCGATCGGCGCCTACAACGCGGATGCGGAGGTGCCCGAGCCCTACCGGTTCGTGGTCGTGGCCAACTTTCCGGCCAACTTCAACGAGACGAGTGCCCGCCGGCTGGCGAGCATCGCGTCCTCGGGCGCGCGGTGCGGCGTGTACCTGATCCTCTCGGTCGACCCGTCGCAGCAGATGCCCTCGGGCTTCTCGCTGGCCGACGTGGAGCAGCACTGCACGAGCCTCTCGCTGAAGGGGGGCACCTACACGTGGAAGGATCCGGAGTGGTCGAAGTGGCCGCTGACGGTCGAGCAGGCGCCGCCCGACGGGGTGTTCACGAAGATCATCCAGCGGGTCGGCAAGGCGGCCAAGTCGGCGAAGCGGGTGATCGTGCCCTTCGACCGGGTCGCGCCGCCGGAGGATCAGTGGTGGAAGGGCAGCACCGCCGAGGAGGTGCTCGCCCCGCTCGGCCCGGCCGGCGCCAAGAAGCTGCAGTTCCTGAAGCTCGGCAAGGGCACCAGCCAGCACTGCCTGATCGCGGGCAAGACGGGCTCCGGCAAGTCGACGCTGATGCACGCCATGATCACGAGCCTCGCCCTGCAGTACAGCCCCAACGAGATCCAGTTCTATCTCATCGACTTCAAGAAAGGGGTGGAGTTCAAGCTCTACGACCACTACGCCCTGCCGCACGCCCGCGTGATCGCCATCGAGAGCGAGCGGGAGTTCGGGCTCTCGGTGATGGAGCAGCTCGACCGGGAGTTGAAGCGTCGCGGCGACCTGTTCCGTGAGCTCTCGGTGCAGAACGTCGCCGGATTCCGCCAGACGGGACATCCCGATCCGATGCCCAGGATCCTGCTCCTGATCGACGAGTTCCAGGAGATCTTCGTCGAAGACGACAAGATCGCGCAGGACGCCTCGCTGATCCTCGACCGCCTCGTCAGGCAGGGGCGTGCGTTCGGCATCCACGTGCTGCTCGGCTCGCAGACGCTCGGCGGCTCCTACAGCCTGCCGCGGGCCACGATGGGGCAGATGGCCGTGCGCATCGCCCTGCAGTGCAACGAGGCCGATTCGAGCCTGATCCTCTCGGAGGACAACACCGCCGCCCGGCTCCTCACCCGGCCCGGCGAGGCGATCTACAACGACGCCAACGGCATGGTCGAGGGCAACAATCCGTTCCAGGTCGTGTTTCTCACCGACGAGCAACGGGAGCAGTTCCTCGGATCGCTCCGAAAGCTCGCCGATCGGCGGACCGACATCCCGCACCTCGACCGGATCGTGTTCGACGGGAACCAGGCGGCCGACCCCGCCGGCAATCCCCTGCTCACCGAACTGCTCGACCAGGGCACCGTCCGTGGCCAGGAGCCGGTCGCCCCGCTGGCCTGGATGGGGGATGCGATCGCGATCAAGGATCCCACGGCGGCGATCTTCCGCCGCCAGGGGGGCGCCAACATGCTGATCGTGGGCCAGCGCGAGGATCTGGGCGCGTCGCTCTTGGCGATGTCGCTGGTGAGCCTGGCCGCCGGCCTCGATCCGCATCCCGGCGGCGGGCTGGGGCGACCGGGCCGGTTCGTGCTCCTGGAGCCCGCCATTGCCGAGGAGAGGCCCGACCTGCTGATCGCGCAGGCGGCGGCGCACCTGCCGCACGACGTCGAGGTCGTGGGGCGGCTCGGCGTCGCCGAGTCCATGGAGCGGCTCGCGGCCGAGGTCAAGCGCCGCCTCGATGAACAGGTGCTCGACGGCGAGTCGGTGTTCGTGGTCGTCCGCGACCTCGGCCGGTTCCGCGAGCTGCGGCGAAACGAGTCCGACTTCGGCTTTTCGATGGGAGACAAGAAGGCGACCCCGGCGGACAACTTCCTCAGCGTGCTCAAGGACGGCCCCGCCGTCGGCGTGCACATGATCATCTGGTGCGACTCGCTCACGAACCTGCAGCGGACCTTCGACCGCAACGCGGTCAAGGAGTTCGAGCTCCGCGTGCTCTTCCAGATGAGCGGCAACGACTCCAGCCAGCTCGTCGACAGCCCGATCGCGGCCAAGCTCGGGCCGCAGCGGGCGATGTTCATCCACGAGGAAACCGGCACCCTGGAAAAGTTCCGCCCCTACGCCTTCCCGTCGGCCGAATGGCTCGACACGGTGGCGACGAAGATGCGGGCCCGGCCGCTGGGCACGCCGGTCGAGCGGCCCGTGGCGAAGCCCGCCTCCGCCTCCCCGGAGCCAGCGGCGGGGGATGCCGGCGGATTCGGCGGGTTCTCCGGGTTCGGCGGCGGCGACTTCAACTTCTCGAAGATGCTCGACGACCTGCCCGGCAGCGGCGACTCCTCGACCGACGACGAGCGGCCGGCCGGCTGACCGTCAGCGGGGCCGCCGCCCCACCTGCACCGTCACGGCTTCCTCGCGGCCGCCGCGAACCACGCCCAGCGGCACCCGCTCGCCGATCGGCGTCCGCGTGAGGTGCAGCACGAGCCCCGCCGGCTCGGCGATCGGCTCGCCGTCGAAGGAGACGATCAGGTCACCCGGCTCGATGCCCGCGAGCGCCGCGGGCGATCCGGGCTCGACGGCGGTGACGATCACGCCGAGCACGTCCGGCGGAGACGACTTCAGCGCCATTCCGAGGTAGCCCCGCTCCACGTAGCCGTCCTCGGCGATCTCCGCGCAGACCCGGCGGGCGGTGTTGCTCGGGATCGCGAATCCGATGCCGGAGTAGTCCTTGCCGACGATGGCGGTCGTGATCCCCATGATCCGGCCATGCACGTCAACCAGGGGCCCCCCGGAGTTGCCCGGATTGATCGACGCGTCGGTCTGGAGAAACTCCTGGTAGGGGCTGTCGACCACGCCCTTGCGGCCGACGGCACTGACGATCCCGTAGGTGATCGTGCGGTCGAGCCCGAACGGATTGCCGATGGCCCAGACCATCTCGCCGGTCTCGACCGTGTCGCTGTCGCCCCAGGTGGCCGTCGGCAGGCCGGTGGCGTCGATTTTCACCAGGGCCAGATCCGAGGCAGGGTCGGCCCCGAGCAGGCGGGCCGGCAGCCGGCGACCGTCGGCGAGGGCGACGTCGACCTCCTGGCTGTTGGCCACGACGTGGTAGTTCGTCACGATCACGCCGTCGGCTTCGACGATCACCCCCGACCCCACTTCCTCGGCGGTCGTGCCCGCGGCCGGCAGCCCCCGCAAGGCCGCGATCTCGTCGGCCATGGTGGTGATCCGCCGCTTCGACGTGACATTGACCACCGTCGGGCCGACGATCCGGGCGAGGGTCGTGAACATCTTGCCGACCGAGCGGAGTTCCGCCCGCGACGCCGCATCGCGGATCGCAGCGAGCTCGGCCCTCGTCCGGGCGTACTGCACCCGGCCCATCAGCGACGGAAAGGCGATCAGGCCGATCAGACCCAGCAGGCCGGAGAGCAGGAGCAGCGTGCGCTGGTTCGCGGCGCGGCGCTCGTCGAGCGTCATGCCGCACCTCCCGCCGCCTGGCTTCTGAGCCGGACGAGGTTGACGGCGGTCTTGGCCGCCCGCGATGCGGCCAGGTCGGGTCCGCCGCCGATCACATGCTCGACGACGGCCACCCCCGCGGCGTCGGCGACGGCGATGTCGAGCGCCCGCCGGCCCTCCGCCGCCGGCCGCTCGTCCCCCACCGCCAGGCCGACCGTGGCCCCGACCTCGTCGCGAATCCGCCGTGCCGCCGCGGCCGGGTCTCCCGAGAGCCTGGGCAGCACGCGTCCGCCGAGATACACGCCCGGCCCCGGAAGGCGCCGGCTGGCGGCTGCCGCCAGGAGCGCTGCGGCCCTGCCCGCCGTGCCCGACTCGACCGATGCCAGCGTGCCGCCCGCCGCCGCGACCACCGCCAGCACGGCATCCTCGATCTCGTCGTCTTCGATCCCGTAGGCGATCGGGCCGAGGCATTCGCGGATCAGCCGCTGCGTGGGCTCCATCTTCGCGAGGCACTCGGCGTCGCTGCCGCCGCGGGCGACGATCCGCAGCGTGATCGTGGCCTCGTGTGCCGTGATCCCCACCAGCGGATCGCGGCCCCGGCGGATGATGTCGGGCAGCATGGCCTCGATCGCGCTCTCGCCGGCGCCGAAGCACTTGATCCGCCGCTGCAGGATCGTGGCCCGCTCGGGCAGGGTCGCGAGGATCGCCGCCGCGACGGTGCCGGTCCACATCGTCCGCATCTCGGACGGCACCCCGGGGAGGGCGAAGACCCTGCAGGTTCCCCCCGCGTGCGGCAGGTCCACGTCGATGCCGGGCGCGGTGCCGACCGGGTTGGGAATGATCCGGCTGCCCCGGGGGAAGACGGCCTGCCGCGCATTCGACTCGGGCATCGGCATGCCCCGCCCGGAAAACCGCGACTCGACCGTCGCCAAGGCCTCCGCGGACAGGTCGAGGGGCACGCCGGCCACGGCGGCGAGCACGTCCCGCGTGAGGTCGTCGGCGGTCGGTCCCAGCCCGCCGGTGACCACGATCAGGGGCGTGCGCTGCGCCGCCATCCGGAAGGCCTCGATTCCGGCCTCCAGCGTGTCGGGCACGGTGGTGTGACGGGTCACCGGAACGCCCAAGACCCCCAGTTCAGCGGCCAGCCAGCGGCTGTTGGTGTCGAGCCGCTGGCCCGAGGTCAGTTCGTCGCCGATGGCGATCACTTCGGCATGCATGGGCTATCCTGCTGCATGGGCGTAACGTACCTCGGGCCGCCCCGGGGGGCGACCCGCACCCGGTTTCCATCCCTCACGATACCCTGCCATGCTGCGGATTGGATTGCTCGGCTGCGACGCGACGATCGCGGGTGTCGCCCGAGCCGCTGTCCGCCGTGGCGACCGGCTCGTGGCCGGCCACGGCGTGCACGCGGCCGCGCTGGCCGGCCTCGCCCCGCCTCCGGTGAACAGCTGGGAGGCGATGCTGGATGCCGACACCTGCGATGCCGTGCTCGTGGGCGCGGATGGCTGGGACGACGGCCGGCGGGAGGCCGTCAAGACGCTCGTGCAGGCCGGCCGGCCGCTCGTGCTGTCGCAGCCGCTCGGATTGTCGATGCTCTGGGCGTATGAACTCGACATGATCCGCCGCGACACCGGCGGCGTGCTGATCCCGTGCCTCGCCGCCCGGCAGCATCCCTTCGTGGCGCGGCTGCGCACGGCCGTCGAGGCCGCCGTCGGAGGCACGGGCACGGCGGAGTCGCTGCACGTCGAGCGCCGGCTGCGCGACCGCTCCCGGGAGGCCGTGCTCGCACATCTTGCCCGGGACGTCGACCTGATCCGCGTGATCGTCGGCGACCCCGCCCGACTCGCCACGCTCGGCGCCGCCGATGCCGCCGCGGCGTGGCCGTCACTGGCCGTCGGCTTCAGCGGCCCGGCGCTCGTGCCGGCCCGCTGGCAGGTGGCCCCGGCGGGCACCGCGGGGCTCACGATCCGCCTGCAAGGGGCGGCCGACGGGGTGGTGGTCGAGGCACCGGAGAATCCGGACGCCCCGTGGACCTGGAACGGCACCCCGGCCGACGGCGGGCCGTTCGATCCGGCGCATCCGATTCTCGCGGCGCTCGACGCGGCCATCGGAACCGGCTCCCCCGACCCTGCCACCGGAGCCGTTCCCGCCGCGACATGGAGCGACGCCGCGCGGGCCATCGAGCTGGCCGAGACCGTGCCGCGGAGCCTCGCCAAGGGCCGGGCCATCGAACTGCATCGGGAGGAGTTCACCGATCTGGGCACCTTCCGCGGGACCATGGCCTCCCTCGGCTGCGGCCTGATCATGCTCGCGCTGGTGGTGGTGATCCTGGCGACGTTCGTCGCCGGCATCGCCCGGGAGTTCGGCTGGAACGGCGCCGGGATGATCGCCGACTCATGGCCGGGGATCGTCCTGGCGGTGTTGGGAGTGTTTCTGGCCCTCCAGGCCATACCGCTCCTGATGGGGGGTGATGGCGACCCGCCGGGCCCAGGAGGGGACGCCGGCCAAACTTGAGCCGCACCCCGGCTCTGCGGCAGGATTGTCCTCCCGGCCACCCCCGGGCCCGGGTCCGACAGCGATGCTGGCAAGGTGTGCGGGCTGAGCCGCCGCCCTTGGCCCCATCGCCCCGCCTGACCGATTTTCAAGCCCAGGAGAACGCCGCGTGGTGGCGGCGATCGGACGGGGGCCTCGGGGCGGGCGAGCATGCGGGCGACAAGGGGGTGGAGGCCGCTCGTGGCCGTGCTGGCCGCCCTCGCCGCCGCGCCCACCCTTGCCGAGTCGCGCCGCTCGGCGATCGTGATGGCGATCGCCTCGCAGCGGGATTCCGTGGTGAACATCCACGGACAGAAGCTCGTGGGCGGCGACGACGCCGAAGGCGAGGGGCGGCGGGTCAACGGGATGGGCACCGGCGTGGTGATCGATTCCCGCGGCTACGCGATCACCAACTTCCACGTCGTGGACGGCGTGCGGCGAATCGAAGTCACGCTCGCTTCGGGGCTCACGACCGCCGCCGAGCTCGTCTCGCACGACCCGCGGACCGACCTCGCGGTCATCAAGATCGCCACCACCGAGCGGCTTCCCGTCGCCACGATCGGCACCTCGAGCGACCTGATGATCGGCGAGACGGTGCTGGCGCTCGGCAACGCGTACGGCTACGAGCACACGGTCACCCGCGGCATCGTCTCGGCGCTCCACCGCAACGTCGAGGTCAGCCGGACCCAGCGGTACGAGGATCTCATCCAGACCGACGCCAGCATCAATCCCGGCAACTCCGGGGGGCCGCTGCTCAACGTCGACGGCGAGGTGGTCGGGATCAACGTCGCCGTGCGGGCCAACGCCCAGGGCATCGGATTCGCCATCCCGATCGACCGCGTGCTCGACATCGTCTCGCGGCTGATGTCGGTGGAGCGGATCGACCAGACCTGGCACGGCCTGGTCGTCCGCAACGAAGGGGGCACGGGGGCCGTCGTCGAAGCCGTGCACCGCCAGAGCCCCGCGGAGACGGCGGGCGTGCGGGCCGGCGACCGGATCACGAGGATCGGTGAGGTGAGCGTCGGCCACCAGCTCGACATCGAGCGGGCCCTGATCGGCCACCGGCCCGGCGAGAGTGTCTCCGTCACGCTGGTCAGGGCCGGGGCGGCCGAGCAGCAGCTCGATCTTCCCCTGGCCGAACTCCGCCGCGACGGTGAGTCGCTCGACGACCGCTGCTGGGCGGAGATCGGCGTGCGGCTGCAGTCGGCGCCGTCCACCCGCGTGCAGAAGCTTCAGGCTCGCTACCGCGGCGGCATGGTGGTCACCGCGGTCCGCGAAGGAGGGCCGGCCGCCGAACAGGGCATCCAGGAAGGGGACATCCTCGTGGGCCTGCACGTCTGGGAGACGATCGCCGCGGAGAGCGTGGCCTACATCCTCGACAAGGCCGTCGAAGAACACCTCAATCCGATCAAGTTCTACGTGCTCCGCGGCCGGGAGACCCTGTTCGGCCATCTGGTCTCCGACACGATCCGCCGCTGAGCGGCGGCCCGCTTGCCGCCGCTGCGCCGCAGGCGACAATCGTGGCATGGAACTCGACTTCGTGGCCCGGGTGATCGCGTCGATTCCGCCCGACCCGCGGCTGGAGGTGCCCCCCGGCGACGACGCCGCCGTGATCCGTCCGCCCGCCGGGCGGAGGACCGTGGTCACCGTCGACATGCTGATGGACGGGGTGGACTTCAGGCTCGGGTCCGACTGCACGCCGCTTCAGGTCGGTCACAAGGCGCTCGCCGTGAGCCTCAGCGACCTGGCCGCGATGGCGGCGCGGCCCGAGGTGGCCGTCGCCGCCGTGGCCCTGCCCCGCCACCAGGGCGACGAGATCGGCCGCGGCGTGCTCGACGGCATGCTGGCGCTCGCCGCCCGACACGGCATCACGCTCGCAGGTGGCGACACCAACGCCTGGGACGGGCCCCTGGTGGTTTCCATCACGGCCCTCGGCAGCGTGCCGCCGGGGGCTGCCTGGCGCAGGGACGGCGCCCATGCCGGAGACCTGCTCGTGGTCAGTGGTGCCTGCGGAGGCAGCCTGCTCGGGCGGCATCTCGCCGTCACGCCCCGGATCGACGAGGCGCTGGCGGTCGCCGCCGCCTTCGAGGTTCATGCCGCGATCGACGTCAGCGACGGCCTGTCGCTCGATCTCTCGCGGATGATGCTCGCCAGCGGCACCGGGGCGATCCTCGACCTCGCCGCGGTTCCGATCCATCCCGACGCCGTGATCATGGCCGCCCGGGATGCGGACCGCCTCGCGCCCCTCGACCATGCGCTCGGCGATGGCGAGGATTTCGAACTGCTCCTGGCGATGCCTGCCGCCGAAGCGCTGCGGCTCGCCGCGGCGCCGGTGGCCGGCACCCGGTTCACCGTGATCGGTGAAGTCACGTCGGGCAGCGGGCTGTCGGTCCGTCAGGCCGACGGAACCACGGCGGCACTCGCGCCGCGGGGGTATGAGCATGCCTTCGACGGCTGACGGACCGGCCGACGGCTCCTGCGTGACGCGGGCCGTGCCCGACGAGGGGCAGCTGGCTCCGCTCGCCCGGGAGCTCCTCGCCGCCCTGCCCCGGCCCGCATTCGTGGCGCTCCATGGGGATCTCGGTGCGGGCAAGACGACGCTCGTCAAGGCGCTGGCCGCCGCGGCCGGGATCGATCCGGCGGAGGTCGTGAGCCCGACCTTCGGTCTCATCCACGAGCATCCAGGGCCCAGCGGTACCCTGCTGCACGCCGACCTCTACCGCCTGCGCGGCGACGACCTTCGGGAGGTCGGCTGGCACGACGCCGTCGCGCGGGCCGACTGGGCGTTCGTCGAATGGCCCGAGCACGCCGGCGACGCGCTCCCTGCCGATCGCCTCGATCTGTGGATCCTGATCGACTCCCCGACAGCCCGCACGCTGCAGCTTTCCACCCGTGGGCCACGGCACGCTGCAGCGGTCGATCGCCTCCGCGGTAACCGTTCACGGGGCGGGGAGCAGTGACGGCGACTTTCGGCCGGCCATCTGGGCCTCGACGGCCTCGGTGACGTAGGCGAACACGCTGCGCTTCTGCATCCGACAGGTTTCGATCACGGTCAGG
>VGYR01000069.1 GCA_016872925.1 Planctomycetota bacterium | reverse complement strand
CCCGTTTTCGCTTCCCAAGAGCCATACTTCCCTCCGTGGCTGGCGAGCCTCAGACGCACGAGGCCCACGGCCGCAGTTTAGCGCCCTCTCTCCGGCTGTGAAGGCGAGTTTTTCCACGGCCTGCTAGGGTCGAGGACATGCCGAGCTTCGACCATCCGTGGATCCTGTGGTGCGGGCTGCCGCTGGCGGCGGCGCCCCTGGTGATTCATCTGATCAGCCTCTGGCGGCATCGTGTCGTCCGCTGGGCGGCGATGGAGTTCCTGCTCGCCGGTCAGCGGCGCTCGCGGACGCGCGTGCTGCTGCGGCAACTGCTCCTGCTCGCGGCCCGCACCGCCGCCCTGGTCGGGCTGGTGCTGGCGTTGGCGCAGCCCCGGTGGCGGCAGCCGCTCGGCCTGTTCGGAGGCGCGACCGCGCACCTGGTCGTGCTCGACGACAGCTTCTCGATGGCGGATCGCTCCCCGGCGGCAGCCGCCGTGCTGCCGACCGCCTTCGAGCGCGGCGCGGCGGTGGCGGAGCGACTGGCGGACGACCTGGCCGCGACTCCCGGGAGGCACGAGATCGCCGTGGTGCTGTCGTCGACGCTCGCGGCGTCCGCCGCACCCTCCGTCGACTGGCGGGTCGTCGCCCCGGAGACCCTGCCGGCGCTCCGCGACGCGGTCTGCCGGGCACGCGTGTCGTCGGGCACGTCGGGCTGCGTCGCGGCGGTGGAGGCGGCCGCGTCCGCCTGCCGACCGACCACCGGCGGTCGCTCCGTGCTCTGGCTCGTGGGCGACCATCGCCGGCGCGACTGGGAGGAGGCGTCGGCGGCCGTCGAGCGGCTGGGCCGGCTGGCCGCCGCGGGGGTGGAGATCCGGATCGTGGACGTGGCGGTGGACCGGTCGACGCCGGGCAACGTCGGGATCACGCGGCTCGAGCAGGCCGGCGGCGTGTCCGCCGCCGGGGTGCTCGTGCCGATCGAGGTCGAGGTTCGAAACGACGGGCCCGCCGCCGTCCGGGACCTCGTGGTCGAGGTGCGGGAGGACGGGGGCGCTCGGCCGGCGGTCCGCATCGATGCGATCGCGGCCGGCCGGTCCGCCGTGCGCCGCTTCGACGTCCGCTTTCCCGATCCCGGCAGCCACGTCGTCGAGGCCGCCGTGCCGGCGGACGTGCTTCCGCCGGACGACGTCCGCGGCCTCGCCCTCGACGTGGCGGACGCGGTCGACGTGCTGGTCGTGGAGGGCCATCCGCGGGGAGCCGCCGGCGCCGGGGACGGGTTCTTCGTGGCGGCGGCGCTGGCCCCGGGAGGCGTGGTGACGGGCCTGCGCCCCCGGATCGAGACGATCGATGCCTTGGCCACGACTGCGCTCGAGAAGTTCGCCGCCGTCTGGCTGCTCGACGTGCCGGATCTGCCCGCCGACTCGATCGAGGCCCTCGAGCGGTACACGCGGGGAGGCGGGGGCGTGGTGTTCTTCTGCGGGGCCCGCACCGGGGCCGATGCCTTCAACTCGACGATGCATCGCAGCGGTGCCGGATTGTTTCCGGTGCCGTTGGCCGGCGCGGTCGAACTGCTCCCAGCCGCCACCGGGGCGGCGACCCCCGACGTCGTCGTCGAGGATCATCCGGTCGTCGCGATCCTCGCCGGGGGACGCAATCCGCTGCTCGACGCCGTCCGCGTCGAGCGACTCTGGGCCGTCGCCCGCGGACACGATCTGGCCGCTTCGGGATGCCGCCGGCTGCTCTCCGTGCGGACCGGCCAGCCGCTGGCCGTCGAGCGGCGCCATGGGGCGGGCACGGTGGTGGCGGTGCTGACGTCGGCCGCGCCGGAGTGGAACAACTGGGCCCGCGGCAATCCCAGCTGGGTGGTGGTGCTGCTCGAACTCCAAGCCCACCTGATGCGGGCCCGGCGCCTGGCGGGAGCGGTGCGGGTCGGCGGTGACGTCGACGTCGTGCTGGAGGCCGGCGTCGACGATCCGGAGATCGAGTTTCGCATGCCCCCGGCCGGGGCGGCGGTCCGCCAGACCGCGCAGAGCGGGGCAGGGGGGGAACTGGTGGCCCGCCTGCCGGGGGTTGCGGTGCCGGGCGTCTACGAGGCCCACTGGCGCAGCCTCGCCGAGGGATCCGGGACGAGGAAGATCGCCGTGAACGTCGATGCGGACGAGGGCAGGCTCGAGCGCGCCGGCCGTGACGGGATTTCCCGCGCGCTGGCCGGCGTTCCGTTCCGCTACGACGGCGGCGAGGCCTTTACGGCGGCCGATCGCGACGCTGCCCCGACGCTGACGACGCCCCTGTTGCTCGCCGTCGTCGGCCTGCTGGTCCTCGAGCAGGTCGTTGCCTACGGGGCCGGATACCATCGGCGGACGACAGGCTCCCGCGGCTCCTGAGAGCCGTCCCGAGGCAGACGCATGACCCACCCGCCCGTGCTGGCCGCCGCCGACATCCGTCACCGGCTCGAGAGCAGGCTGCTCGCCGGATACGACGACTGGTGGCAGGGCCCCGCGACGCTGGCCGCGGTGGCGGCGGTCGTCGCGGCGGTGGTCTGGATCTATCGACGCGACGCGGCGGAGCTGTCGCCCGCCCGGGCGGCGGCCTTGGCCGCGCTGCGGATCGCCGCGCTGGCTGCGGTGGCCGTGGGTCTCCTGGGCATCGAGCGGGTGGCGGAACACGAAGTCGTGTTGCCCTCGCGGGTGGCGGTGCTCGTCGACGCCAGCGCGAGCATGTCACTGCCGGCTTCGGCCGCCGACGAGGCGTCGCGTTCCCAGCGGGCCGTGGAGCTGCTCGTCGAGCAGGGGGCCCTGGCCGAACTCGGCAAGCGGCACGCCGTGACCGTGTGGCGGTTCGCGGATGACGTCGAGGCCGTGAGCGGTGTCCCCGCCGAAGGGACGGCCCCCTGGAATGCCGCCGACTGGCAGGCGCGGCTCGCCCCGCGCGGGGTGGAGACCCGGCTCGGATCGGCCCTGGAGCGGGTGCTGGCCGACGGGCCTTCCGGCACGCTCGCCGGGGTGCTCGTGATCTCCGACGGCGGCGGCAACGCGGGGATCGATCCCGTGACGGCCGCGAAGCTCGCGGCCCAGGAGCAGGTGAAGGTCCAGGCCATCGGCCTCGGCGCCGAGCGGCCGCGGGACGAGGTTCGCGTCGCGGAGTTGATCGCGCCGGCACGGGTCTTTCCGGGCGACCGCTTCGCCGTGACCGCCTTCCTGCAGCCCCACGGACTGGCCGGCCGGACGGTGCGGGTGGAACTGCTGGCCGGTCCGGCGATCGCGGGGCAGGACCCGCAGCCGATCGACGCGGTCGACGTGCTGCTCGGCGCGGATGGCGAGCTGATGCCCGTGCGGTTCGATGTTGCCGGGATCGAAGCGGCGGGCCGGCGGATCCTGGCCGTTCGCGTGATGGATCCAGCGGGGGGCATCGGCTTCGACGCGGTTCCGCGGCACGCCGAGGTCGAGGTCGTGGATCGGGTGACCAGCGTGCTGTTGATGGCGGGGGGGCCGGGACGGGAATACCAGTTCCTGCGAAACGTGCTCTCACGAGATCGCAGCTTCGCGGTCGACGTGCTGCTGGGGACGGCGTCGGACGGCATGTCGCAAGACGCCCGGAGCGTGGTCGACCGGTTTCCCGAGGACGACGACGCGCTTCGTGGATACGACGTGGTGGTCGCGATCGATCCCGACTGGCGCGGCGTCGATCCGGCCGCGCAGGCCCGCCTGGAACGCTGGGTCGCCGAGGAGTCGGGGGGCCTCGTGCTCGTGGCCGGCCCCGTGCATACGGAGTCGTGGCTCGGCGATCCCCGATCGAGCAAGCTCCGCGATCTCGCCCCCGTCGAACCGAGGCGGGTGGGGCCCTCCTGGTCGGCGGGGGGCGGCGCGGCCGTGCCGCGGCGGCTGCTGTTCAGCCGCGACGGCGACGAGGCCGAGTTCCTCTGGCTGGCGGAGACGCGGGCTGCGAGCGAGGAGAGGTGGCGGGAGTTTCCCGGGATCTATGCCTGCTTTCCGATCGACCGCGTGAAGGCCGGCGCGACGGAATATGCCCGCGCAGCGGCTCCGTCGGGCTCGACCGGCGATCTGTTTCTCGTCGGTCAGGCCTACGGGGCCGGGATCGTGGTCTGGGTGGGCAGCGGCGAGCTCTGGAGGCTGCGCGGGGTCGAGCTTGCGGCCCACGAGCGGCTGGTCACGCAGCTGCTCCGGCACGTCTCGCAGGGGCGGATGCTGCGGGGCGGCCGCCGGGCGCGGCTGATGGTGGACCGGGACCGCTGCCCCGTGGGGAGCGCGGTGGCCGTTCGCGTGGTGGTGGGCGATGCGGCGGCGATCTCCCGTCCTCCGGTCGGTCGCGTGGTCGCACCGGACGGCGCCGCGGTGCCCCTGGCCCTCGAGCCCGAGCCTGCGCGGCCGGGCACGCTGGTGGGGTCGTTCGTCGCCGCCCGCGAAGGAGCCTGGCTCGTCGAGGTCGACGCCGTCAGCGGTGACGAGCGGCTCGAGCGCCGGGTCGAAGCGCACCTCCCGGAGCGCGAGCTTGCGCACCCGCTGCTCGATCGAGGCGTGCTCGAGCGGATCGCGGTCACCAGCGGCGGCTCCGCGCGGTTCCTCGTCGACGCCCCCTGGTCGGCCGCCGACACGGCCGCCGTGGCAGCGGCCTTTCCCGACCGATCCCGGCACGAGTTCGAGACCGGCGGCTTCGATCCCACCTTCAAGCGAAGGCTCAGCACGCTGCTGCTGACCGTGGCCGCCACGTGCCTGTGCCTGGAGTGGATCGGCCGCCGACTCGCGAGGCTCGCCTGACATGGCCGACGCGCAGGTCAGCCCTGTTCCCGCTTCGGTCGCCCGGCTGCTCGCGTCGGTCCGCCGCCAGGCGCGGGCGTGGGTCGCGGTCGAGGGCCTCTCGCTGCTCGCCATCACCGCCGTCGCCGCCGGCTGGACGATCTTCCTGGTCGACCGGCTCGTCGAACCGCCCGCCTGGGTCCGCGGGGCGACGTCCGGAATGACGGTGGCGGTGTTGGCCTGGCTGGCGGCCCGCCGCCTGGTGGCCCGGCTGGCGACACCTCTCTCCGACGAGGCGCTGTCGCTGGCCGTCGAGCGGACGCATCCGGAGGTGGGGGATGCGCTCTCGACGGCGGTGTCGTGCGCGTCGACCACCCGGCCGGCCCCGGTCGCGGTCGATCCGGAACTCGTGGCGCGGACCGGGGGGGAGGCCGAGCGGGCCGTCGGGTTGGTGGAGACGCGGCGGCTGTTTCGCGTGCGCCGGCTCGCCGCGGCGGCCCTCGTTGCCGCCGCGGCGGTCGGCCTGACGGCGGCTGCCGCGGCGAGTCATCGGCACCTCGCCGCGGTCTGGGTGCGGCGGATCGTCCTGCTGTCCGGCGACGCCTGGCCGCGCCGGGTGCGGCTCACGGCGGAGGACTTTCCGGGTGGTCGGCGGGTCGTGGCCCGCGGTGCCGACCTGGATGTCATCGTGCGGGTGGCGGCGACCGGGAGGATTCCCGACGTGGTCGAACTCCGCAGCCGGGGAGCGGCCGGATGGAAGACCGACCGGATGGGCACGCGCGGGGGCGATGTCGACGGCGAGCGAACCGTCGGGCACCTGCTGGCGGCACTCACCGAGGATCTCGACCTCGAGATCCGGGCCGGCGACGGTCGGCTGCGAAACCTGCGCGTCGTCGTCGCCGAGCCCCCGGCGGTCGAGAGGATCGCGATCACCTGCACGCCGCCGGCCTATCTCGGTGCGGCACCGGCAGCGCTGGCCGCGAGCCGCGTCGTCGCGGTCCCCGGAGGTTCGCGGATCGACCTCGTGGCCACGGCCACCAAGCCGCTGGCTGAGGTGGCGGCCGCGGCCCGGGGCGTGGCCGCCGACGCCGCGGAGCGCGGCGTGGCCTGGGCGAAGTCCGCCGACCGGCGGGAAGTCCGGCTGACGATCGATCCGGTCGAGGACGACACGCAGGTGCTGCTGCGGCTCACCGACGACGACGGGCTCGTCAATCGCGATCCGGTGGCGGTGATCGTCGATGCGATCCCGGACGAGCCGCCGCGGCTGGCCTTGAGACTCGACGGAGTCTCCGGTTCCGTCACGCCGGCTGCCCGCCTGCCGGTCACCGGCACGATCAGCGATGACCACGGCATCACGGGGGCGGCCATCCGCCTCCGCTGCGGCGCTGCGGAGCGCGAGCTGCCCATCGCGCGGGCGGCGGCGGCGGGCCTGCACCTGCTGCTGCCGCCGGATCGGCCGGAGGTGGTCGCACTCGACGCGCTGGCGCTCTCGCCGGGCATGCGGCTGGCCGTGGCGGCGACGGCTCGCGACGGCTGTGGCCTCGCCACCGGGCCCAACGCGTCGACCGGCGACACCTGGACCCTCGACGTGGTGGCTCCGGAGACGCTGCGGGCGCTCGTGGACGTCCGCGAAGTCACGCTCCGCCGCCGGTTCGAGGCGGCGGTGGCCGACCTCGCGAAGGCGCGGGACGACGCGGCGGCCTCGGCGAATGCCGACGTCGCCCGACCGGTCGCGGCGGCCGTGGCCCGCGCGGTGGGCGAGACCGGCGAGGTGGCGAGGGCGTTCCGCGACATCCGCCGCGAGCTCGAACTCAACGCACTGCTCACGCCCGAGATCGAGGCGCGGCTGATCGGCGAGATCGCCGCGCCCCTCGAAGCGGTGGTCGACGGCGCCCTGGCGGCCGCTCTACGAGGATGCCGGCTGGCGGCGGATCCGGCCGAGATCGTGCGGCTCGTCGACGCGGCGCTCGCGGGCATGCGGAGCGTGATCGACCGGATGCGGGAACTGGAGTCGGTCAACGAGGTGATCGAAAGGCTGCGGGGCGTGATCGACACCCAGCGGGCGATCCACGAGGATACGCTCGAGCAGAAACGCCGGCGCGGCCGCGAAGCCCTGGAGTCGCCATGATCGAGACCACCGAGCCGCGGGCCCGCGCCGGCATCCGGCGGGTGGCGGCGCTCCTCGTCGCGGCGGCCAGCGCCGCCGGTCCGGCGCCGGCCGCAGGACCCGGGGCAGACGGGCGCCCGCTCGCGGCCCGGGAGGCGGAGCTGCTCCAGCGCTACCGCGAGCTCGAAGGGGCGTTTCTCAGGCTCGCCGACGCCCTCGACGCGAGTGATCCGACCCGCGCCGCCGCGCTGCGGGCGGCGTTCGAGCGGGGCCGCGAGCTGCGGGTGGGCGACCGGATCGCGGCCATCGTCGAGCAGCTCGAGCAGGGGCAGCTGCTCAAGGCGGGCACGGGCCAGCTCGACGCCCTCGAGCAGTTTCGTGCCCTGCTGGAGCTGGTGGAGGCGGGCGGGTCGGGCGACCGTCTCGGCGACACCAAGAAGAAGCTCCGCGATCTGATCGGACGGGTCGCGAAGGTCACGGCGCGGCAGCGGGACGTGGAGGGGGCGACGGAAGCGGGCGCGGAGACCGGGGCACTCGCCGAGCGGCAGGAGGAACTGGCGGGCGAGGCGGAGCGGTTGGCGGAGGAGGTGGAGGCGCTCCACCGCGACTCCAGGCAGGCCACTTCAGCGCCTTCAGCGCCGCCCGGCCCCGACGACGAATCCCCGGCCGTGGATCCGCCCGCCGGCCCTGCCGACGAGCCGGCCGAGGCAGACGCGGGCGACGACGTCGCGCGGAGCCGACGCACCGCGGCCCGACTGCGGGCGGCGGAACGACGGATGGAGGCGGCCCGCGAAAAGCTCGATCGATCCCTCCGGCAGGACGCCCGAGACGAGCAGATGCGGGCCGTGGCGGAGCTCGAGACCGCCCGCGCGGAACTCGAGGAGATTCTTCGGCAAGTCCGCGAGCAGGAGGTGGAGCGGACGCTCGTGCAGCTCGAGGCCCGCCTCCGCGCGATGCTCAAGGCCGAGCGCGGCGTGCTGGCCGATGCCGAACGGATCGCCCGGTCGGGCGGGAGCGACGCCGCGCGGGAGCGTCAGCTCGAGGCGGCCCGCCTGGGCCGCGAGCAGGAGCGAATCGGCGTCGACGCCGCCAAGGCCGTGGCGCTCGTGCGCGACGACGGGTCTGCGGTGGCGATCCCGCAGGCCCTCGACCAGATCCGCGACGACGTCGCGCTGGCGGCAGCACGGCTGGGACGGGCCGACCTCGGCCGGGAGACGATCGGGCTGCTGGGCGACATCGTGGTGGGCCTTGAAGAGATGCTGGCGGCGGTCGAGCAGGCGCACCGAAACCCCGACGACCGCGCCTCGGCGGCCGCTGCCGGCGGGGGGGGCGAGGCGGGAGAGCAGCCGCTCGTCAGCGCGCTTGCGGAACTCAAGATGCTCCGCACGCTCCAGGTGCGGGTGAACGCGCGCACCCAGCGGCTCGGCCGGCTGCTCGATGATGGTGCGGCAGCAGGGGCGGAGGTGCGGGAGGTGCTCGGACGGCTCGCGGAACGTCAGCGGGCCATCGAGCGGGCGGCCCGCGAGATCGTGAAGGGTGTCGATGAGTGACCGGAGGTTTTCGGCCGCCATGGCCGGGGGCTATCATCGACGAGGGCGGGGCAGGTTGCCGGGCCCCGCGGCCCAGGAGTTTCGCATGAGGGTGTTTCCGCAACTCGCGGCCCTGCTCGTGACCGGTGCGACGCTGGCGACCGTGCCCAAGCCGGGCATGGCCAGGGCGACGGCCGTGGACGAACCGCTCGCTCGCCAGGCATCGTGGAGCCTGCCACCGCCCGCCGACGTCCGTGCCCGCGTGCTGGCCTGGGTCGAGGGGGAGATCGTCGCGGGCACCGCGGCCGCCGCAGCCGCCGACCGCGCCAGCGCCGCCTGGGCGGAAGTGGAGGACCGAGACGGGGGAGTGCTGGATGCGGCGTGGGAGGCGATCGCCGCCACCGCCACCTGGGCCCCCATGGTGCGCGACGGTGCGACGGCGGGCCCGCCCGACGATCAGGCCGTGCCCCCCTTCGTCGGCGACGTGGTGCGGCTCTGGTCGGCTCGTGAACTGGTTCGGCAGGATCGGTTCGACGAGGCGCTTCCGATCCTCTCGGGGCTCGACGTGGCGACCTCTGCCGATCCCGCGACCGTGCTATTCCTTCGTGGAGCCTGCCAGCACGCGCTGCTCGAAGGGGATGCCGCGCTGGAGTCGCTCGACCGGCTGCTCGAACGGGAGGGCGAACTCCCGGCCCGCTACGCCCGAATCGCGAAGCTGCTCCGCTCCGATGTGTCCACGCTCCAGACGGACTCCCTCGACCACATCGCGCGACGCATGCGCGACGCGGGCCGGCGGCTCGCGCTTGGTCGCGCCGGCGACGATACCCGGGCCGTTCAGGACGAGGTCGTCGCCTCGTTGGACCGGCTGATCGAGAGGCTCGAGGATCAGCAACAGGGCGCAGCGCCGCAGCAGGCGGCGGCCGGCGGTGCGGGTGGCTCGGGACGCGGGCAGGCGGGCACGCCGATGAGCGACAGCCGGATCGCGGGAGGCCGCGGTGCGGGCGAGGCGCGACCGCGGGACTTCGCGCCGGGAGAGTCGTGGGGCGACCTGCCGCCACACGAGCGGGAGCGCGTCATCCAGCAGATCGGCCGGGAGTTTCCCCCGCATTACCGGGATGCCATCGAGCGGTACTTCAAGCGGTTGGCCACCGACGGGGAGGCGCCGTGATCCTCGCGCATCGGCCGAAGTGCGGACGGCAGGCCGTGCTGACGGGCGGCGCCGCGCTTGCGGTCTGGACGCTTGCCGCGGCCCGCGTGCCGGCAGGAGACCCGCCGGTGGTCGGAGCCGCGCGGGTCGAGGTGGTGGATGGATCCGTGATCGAGGGCAGCCTGCATTCGCTCACCGCCGAAGACGTGGTCGTGGAGGTCGAGGGGGCGGAGCGTCGCCTCCCCATCGGGGATGTGCGGCGGGTCGTGCTGAAGAACGATCACGCCCCGCCCGCGGCGCTGCGAATGCGGATGGAGGCGGTGGACGGCACCTGGATCGACGGCGACGACTTTGTCTGGGAGGGCGAGGCCGCGACGATCGTCCGCGGCGACGTGCGGCTCGCCGTGCCGATCCAGCACGTCCGGAAGGTCACATGGCGCGAGCCGGAATCGCCCCCGCCGCAGTGGCTCTCGGCCCTGCCGGACGATCCGGACGAGGACCTGGTCGTGGTGACCAGCGGAGACGGATCCGAGCTGGTCGATTGCGCGATCACGGCGGTGTCGCCTGCAGCCGTCACGGTGGTGCTCGATGGGGAGCGGATTCCCGTGCGCCGGGCGAAGGTGCTGGGGCTCGTCTGGTCCCGTCCTCCGGCGGTCGAGGCGGGCGTGCGGATCGCCCTCGATGGAGGGCGGCTGGCGTGTGGCCGCGTGACGCTCGAGGGCGGGGACCTGGTCGCGGACTCCGGCACGCGGGTGCCGTTCAGCCTCGTCACGTCGATCGACTTCGCGGCGGCCCGGAGCGTGGCCCTGTGTGATCTCCAGCCGGAGCGCCGCTCGACCGAGCCCTATGTCGGCGCACTCGGGAGCATCCCCGGCGCGGCCGCGTTCTTCGCGCCCCGGGTCGTTCCGGCGGCCGCCGCCGAGTCGGGCAGCTCGGCCGCCGCGGCCTGGCTCCTGCGGCCGCGAACGGCGCTCGCCTGGCGGCTCCCGGACGGGAGCCGCCGGTTGCGAGCGGCCGTCGTGGGGAGCCCCGGTGCCCGACCCGGCGCGGCGGTGCGGCTGGCGGTTCGGCTCGACGACGCGAACGGCTGGGAGGCGGTGCTCGATGCCGCTCAGCCGGCTGCCGAGCTGGAACTCGACGTGGCCGGTGTCCGGCGGCTCGAACTGGTGCTCGACTTCGTCGGCCTCGACCCGGGGTTCCCCGTGCGTGTCGAGCGGGCGGTGGTCGAACGATGATCGCGGCCCCACATCCCGTCGGCGGCCCGATGGGTCTGGCCGGGCTCGCGGCGACGGTGGTGCTCGCCGCCGCGTGCTCGCGGGCCTGCGCGGTCGACGCCGCGGTGCTCACCGCCGAGCAGTCGCGGGTCGAGGCCGTGGCCCGCGGGGTGGCGGCGGCGGTCTCGATCTTCGCCGGGGACTCGGGGGGAGGTTCCGGGGTGCTGCTGACTCCCGACGGCTACGCCGCCACCAACTTCCACGTGGTCCAGCCGGCCGGGCCATGGCTGACGTGCGGACTCGCCGACGGCCGGCTCTACGACGCGGTGCTGGTTGGCGTCGATCCCACGGGGGACCTCGCGCTCATCAAGCTCCTCGGCCGCGACGACTTCCCGCATGCCGTCCTTGCCGACAGCGACACCGTCGAGCCGGGGGACTTCTGCTTCGCGGTCGGCAATCCGTTCCTGCTGGCCACCGACCTCGTCCCCACGGTGACGGCCGGCATCGTGTCGGGCGTGCAGCGCTACCAGTTTCCCGCCGGCACGATCCTCGAGTACACCGCTGCCCTGCAGGTGGACCTGGCGATCAATCCCGGCAACTCCGGAGGCGGGTTGTTCGACGCGGAGGCGCGGCTGATCGGGGTGAACGGCAGGGCCTCTTTTGAGAAACGGGGCCGGGTCAACGTCGGCGCGGCCTACGCGATCTCCGCCAACCAGGTGCGGAACTTTCTCGGCTGCCTGCGGTCGGGAAGGGTCTGCGACCATGCCACGCTGAACGCCACCGTCGCGACGGCGATCGACGGCCGTGTGGTCGTGTCCGAGATCCTCGAGGCGTCCGACGCATGGCGGCGCGGGTTACGGCACGACGACGAGATCGTGTCGCTCGCGGGCCGCCCGGTGCGCACCGTCAACGGCTTCAAGAACCTGCTCGGGACGCTGCCGGCCGGCTGGCAGGTGCCGCTGGCGTATCGTCGCGACGGTGTGGAACAGGAGATGCTCGTGCGGCTGGGGGGCGTCCACCCGGCGGCGACGCTCGCAGCGCTGGCGGCGGGGGGCGACGCGGCGGAGGCTGCCGAAACCGGCCCGGGATCCCCGCCGCCGGACGGGATCCGGCGACTCGTCGACCCCCGCCCCGGCTACGCCAACCACCATTTCGCCGTGGTGGAACGTGACCGGGTGGCGGCGGCGCTGGCGGCGTTTCGCGACCACCGGCCGCCGGGGCCCTGGGTGCTCGCCGGCACCCTCGACGGCGGGGGTGAGTTTCGCATCGAACTGACGGACGCAGCCGCGTCGATCGACCTCCCGACGGGGACGTCGACGATCGACGCCGGCGACGAGTTCGATCGCCTGCCGGTACCGCCGGGGAGCGGTGGCCTGCTGCCCGCGCTGGTCCTCTGGCGCCGACTGGTGATCGAGGGACCCGCGGCCGTCGGCCGCACGTCCTACTGGGGCACGTCGCCCCGCGACCCGGCGACCTTCCGCCTCGGCGGAGCAGCCGACCTGGTCGACGTGCTCGAAACGTACACGGCGGGCGTCGAGGCCCGGTTTTCCGTCGACGAGGTGGGCCGCGTCGTGGGCATCGACCTCTGGACCGACGCCGACGCCGATCCGTGCGAAGTGCGGCTCACGTGGCCCTCCGGCCCGGCCCGCGCGCCGCAGGCCATCGCCGTCAGCCGCCGCGGCCAGCCCTTCGCGACGTTCCTGCTCGCTCCTGCCCGGACCGAGGGCTTGCCATGACGGCCCGACTTCCGCTGGCCTGCATGATGGCCGCGGCGCTGACGGCCGTGCGGGCGGCCGTGCCGGAGCCCGGCGCCACGCCGCGGCAGGTGGCGGCGGCGGCGGCCCGCAGGGTCGTCAAGCTCTACGGGGCCGGCGGCATCCGCGGGCTCGAGGCCTACCAGTCGGGCATCGTCGTCTCCGCCGACGGCCACATTCTCACGGTCTTCAGCACGGTGCTCGACGCCGACCTGGTGACCTGCGTGTTCGACGACGGTCGCCGGGCCGAGGCCCGCGTCGTCGGCGTCGATCCGCGTCGTGAACTCGCCCTGCTCTCCGTCGACGCCGAACACCTGACCGCCTTCGAGTTCGTGGCCCGAGACCGGGTCCGCGTGGGCACGCGGGTGCTGGCGGCGTCGAACCTGTTCGGGGTGGCGGTCGGTGACGAGCGGGTCAGCGTGCAACGCGGGGTGATCGCGGCGGTCGTGCCACTCGAGGCGCGGCGGGCCTCCGCCGAGGCGCCGTACGGCGGCGCCGTCTACCTGCTGGATTGCACCACCAGCAATCCCGGCTCGGCAGGCGGGGCGCTGGTCGACGCCCGTGGCGAACTCCTCGGCATGCTCGGGAAGGAGTCCCGATCGATGGCGAACGGCGTCTGGCTGAACTACGCGATCCCGGCCGACGAACTCGTCGCGGGTTACGGGGCGATCCTGTCCGGGGCTCCACCGCCTGCCCTCGCGAGCGATCGCCACCGCTTCGACGTCCGCGCCGTCGGCGTCGTGCTCGTGCCCGACCTGCTCGACGGGACGCCGCCGTTCGTCGATGCGGTCGTCGCCGACTCGCCCGCAGCGGCAGCCGACGTGCGGCCGGACGACCTCGTGATCGTCGCCGGCGGGCGGCCCGTCGCCTCGCGGCTCGCGGTCGAGGAGGCCGTGGGAGCTGTCGCCGCGGGCGACGCGATCCGGCTGACGCTCGTCCGCGACGGCGCGATCGTGGAAGCGGATCTCGGCCCGCGACCCGCCGACACGGAGTCGCCATGAGCACCGTCGTCGACGGCAGCATGCGATGTGCTGCGGCCGCATGGCTGCTCGTGACTGGGCTGGTGCACGGCTCGGCGGGCGCCACGCCGGAGCCGACGCTCGCGGAGGAGGCGGCCTTCCGGGCCGCGGTCGATCGGGTCGCCGCCGCCGTGGTGCGAATCGAGCCGGCGGTCGACGCCGGGGCGAGTTCGACGATCGCGTCCGGAGCCTCCACGGGATTGGTGGTCGATCCGCAGGGGCTGATCGTCGCGACCGAGTTTGCCGTGCCGGCGCAGGTCGCCGAGGTGGTCGTGTCGACCTCCACGGGCGCCCGCCGCGTCGCACGGGTCCTCGGCCGGGATCGCGTGCGGGGGGTCGTGCTGCTGGAGACCCCGCCGCTGCCGGCCGCCCCGCCGCTGGACGCCGCCCCGCGCGGGGGGCTGCGGCAGGGCCAGTGGGCGATCGCGGTGGGACGCGGCTGGGCGGCCGACCAGCCCGGGGTGTCGGTCGGCATCGTGTCCGCGACGGAACGCTGCTGGGGGCTCGCCGTGCAGACCGATGCCTCCGTGTCGCCGATGAACTACGGCGGTCCGCTGGTCGACATCGCGGGCCGGGTCATCGGCGTGATCGTGCCGCTGCCTGCCGACACGGCGGGCATGCACCGCGGCAGCGACCTGTACGACTCCGGGATCGGCTTCGCGATCCCGCTCGAGGACCTGCTGCCCCTCGTGGCCAGCCTGCGCACGGGCGCCGTGCTCGAGCCGGGACTCCTCGGCCTGGCGTGGACATCGAGGGATTCGCTCAACGGGGCGCCGGTGATCGGCGCCGTATCGGCCGGGTCGCCCGCAGCGGCCGCCGGTCTCGCCGCCGGTGACCGGATCGTGGCCGTCAGCGGACGGGGGGTCAGCCGTGCGGCGGACGTTCGACACGCGCTTGCGCCGCTGCACGCGGGAGAACGGGTCGTGATCGAGGTGGAGCGCTCCGGCGGCGCGGTGCAGCCGGAGCGACGGGCCGTGACCGTGACGCTCGCCGCCCGGCTCGCGCCGGCCCGCCGCGGCGTTCTCGGGATCGTCGCCGGTGCCAGCGACGACGCCACCCGGATCGCGTGGCTGCTGCCGGATGGTCCTGCCGCTGCCGCGGGAGCCGCCGTCGGCGACACCGTGGCGTCGATCGGCACGCTGCCCGCGGGCGAGGGGACGCCGCTGGAGGCGCCCACTCCGCGGATGGTGTCGCAGTTCGTGGCGGGGTTGCCGCCCGGTCGACGGGTGCGGCTGGAACTCGACCGCGGGGGAACGAGGCTGCCGCTCGACCTGGAGCTCGCCGCCCCTCCGGGCGATGTCCCGGCCGAGGGTCCGTCATGGCTGCCGTCGGCGACCGCCGTCGACGGGCTCGGTAAGCCGGTGAAACTGATTCGCCTCGAAGCCGTCGAATCGTCCGCACGACCACTGGCGGTCGTTCCCCGATCGGCCGGCGATCCGCTCGGCGTGCTCGTGCATTTCGGCGCGCCGCACGGCGCGGTGACCGACGACGAGGCGGCGACCTGGCGAGCGGCCGTCGCGGCCACCGGCGTGGCGGTCGTCCTCCCCGGTTCCGCGGACAGCCGGCGGTGGAGCCGCGACGACATCCCCGGCGTGGTCGGGGCGATCCAGGCGCTCGCAGGCCGACGCAGGATCGATCCCGATCGCCTGGCGATCTCCGGGAGCGGTGCCGGCGGCTCCTTCGCATGGCTGGTCGCGGAGCGGCTCGGCGCGGCGTGCCGGGGCATCGCGGTCGTCGACGCGCCGCTTCCCGCGGCGGCGCTCCCCGCAGTCGCCGGCCCGGGCGAGGCACGCTGGATCATGCTGGGGGGCGGCCCCGCGGACCGCCGTCGCCTCGAGGACGCGGGACACGTCGTCGGCCAGGTGCCCGACGACGGCCTGGCCCCGGCGACGCTCTGCCGCTGGGTGTCGCTGCTGGGACTGCTGTGATCGTCGCCGAGGACGCCGATGGACGTCACTCCTCCTGCTCCTCCTCCACCGGTCGTATTCGCCGACGAAGACATCGTCGTGGTCGACAAGCCGTGCGGCCTGCCCAGCGTCCCGGCCCGCACTCCCGCCGATCCTCCGGACGTGGGCCGCCTGCTCGCGCCGGCCTACGGGTGGCTCGAGGCGGCGCACCGGCTCGACCGCGACACGTCGGGGCTGCTCGTCCTCGCGCGGACACGGCACACGCGGGCGATCCTCGGCCGGGCGTTCGAGGCCGGGCTCGTGGAGAAGCGGTATCTGGCGGTGGTGCTCGGGCTGCCGCCGGCGGAGCAGGGGGAGGTCTGCCTGCCCCTGGCCGGCGATCGCGATCGTCCGCCCCGCCAGCGGGTCGATCCGATCCTCGGGCGCCGGGCCACGACGCGGTGGCGCCGGCTGGCGACGAGCACACGGGCCGGCGAACGCATCACGCTGGTGGAGCTGGAGCCGGTCACGGGCCGCGGGCATCAACTGCGCGTGCATCTCGCCTGGTTCGGCTGCCCGATCGTCGGCGATCGGCTCTACGGGCCCGGTGACGGAGGGCCCGGTCCGCTCGCCCTGCACGCCGCCGCGATCGCGCTGCCCCATCCCCGCGACGGCCGGCGGCTCGCGCTGTCGAGCGTGCCGGCCGACGTCGACCCCTGGCGCATGCTCGACGCCGTACGGAGCTGGACCGTATAGACGGAGAGCAAGGCGATGGAGCGACTGTGATGCACCCGCGGCTCTCGATCCTCGCTGCCGGCCTGGTGGCCGTCCGGTGAGCCGCCGCCGCGCCCCCCACCTACGACCACGTGGTGGTCGTGGTCGAGGAGAATCACTCCTTTTCCGGGTCGTCAGCAGAATTTGTGGGTAGAAAGCCTGTGTTTCTGCGCGGGGCTCTGCCCCGGACCCCGAGGTTTATGAGCCATGGCACAGGCATCAGCCTGAGTCTGTCGGCGTGAGGCTGATGCTTCCGGCAGCGATCGCACCAAGCCGCTGGCGGCATGGGTATGTGATGAGCCGCCGCTGCGCGGCGACATCCGGCATGCGGCGGCGTTCCGCCGCCTGGAAGCACCGCCCTGACGGGCGGGCCAGGAGA
>VGYR01000068.1 GCA_016872925.1 Planctomycetota bacterium | reverse complement strand
CATGAGACTTCCGACAACCCGAGCCACGCAAACGGCACTCACGGCGCCGGAAGGGAAAAGTCTGCGCACGCGGATCATGCCACAATGGCAGGAACGGCCGCTTCGCATTCGCTTGTTTAAGGACTAGCCGACCATCGTCTCGGGATGCCGCTCGGGTTGCTCACCGCTCCCACCTCGCTGGGCACGGAAGAACCCGATCTTCTCCAGGGCCTTGTAGACCTCTTCCAGCGTCTTCTCGCCGAAGTTGGAGATCGACAGCAGATCGGCTCGGGTGCAGTTGAGCAGGTCGTGCACCGTGAAGATGCCCCGCTCCTCGAGGCAGTTGGTCGTGCGGACGGAAAGACCGATCTCGGCCGTGCTCATCTCGAGCTTCTCGGCCATCTCGTCCGACTGCGTCAGGTTCTTGTACGGCACTCGCGGCATGGGGTCCCTCCCGTGCAAATCGAGACACTCGCGCTCGGCCCCGGGGCACACGCACCCGACGGCGGCAGGCAGGCACTATACTCAAAGGACTTGAAAACCGACTACCTCGCCCCGCGGGGACGGCTCCGCCGGTTCCCGTGCGTGGCCGGGTTTGAGCCTCGAGGCCGTCTCTGGTGCCCTCCCAGCACGTCGACTCTCTCAACGACTCGCAGCGACGTGCGACGGCACACGTCGAGGGGCCGCTGCTGGTGCTAGCAGGGCCTGGCAGCGGCAAGACGCGGGTGGTGACCCACCGGATTGCCAACCTCATCGCCGAGGGTGTGCCGCCGGGGCAGATCGTCGCCCTCACGTTCACCAACAAGGCGGCCGACGAGATGCGGCGCCGCGTGATGGACCTCGCCGGGCCCCAGGCCGTGGAAATGGGCACCTTCCACCGCTTCGCCGCCCGCCTCCTGCGCCGCCACGCCCGGCTGGTCGGCCTCACGTCCGACTACTCGATCCTCGATCCGGACGATGCGGCCGGCGTGCTCAAGCGGGCGGTCAAGGCGTCGGGGCTGACCGCGAGCCACACGCCCATCGAGCGGATCGCCGGCGTGGTCTCCCGGGCCAAGAACGATCTCCTGACCCCCGCCACGTTCACGCCGCGATGGGGTCGGCCCGTGGATGAACTGGCGGCGCGGGTCTGGCCGCTGTACCAACGGATGCTGCTCGACGCCGACTCCGTGGACTTCGACGACCTGCTGATCCACGTCGCGACCCTACTGTCTGAGAATCCCGACCTCCGTCGGGAACTCGACGCCCGGCACAGGTTCATCCTCGTCGATGAGTATCAGGACACCAACGCGGTGCAATACGCGATCATCCGGGGGCTGTCGATCGATCACCCCAACCTGGCCGTGACGGGCGATCCGGATCAGGCGATCTACGGCTGGCGGGGCGCGAGCATCCGCAACATCCTGGAGTTCGAGCGGGATTATCCGACGGCGACGGTGGTGAAGCTCGAGGACAACTACCGGAGCACGGCGAACATCCTCGGCACGGCCGATCGACTCATCGCCCACAACTCGAAACGCAAGCCGAAACGTCTCGTCACCGCGGCCGGCCCCGGGGCGGCGGTGCGGATCGTGCTCGACGGCTCCGGGATCGAGGAGGCCGAACGGATCGCCGGGGAGATCGCCACGGCCGTCGGATCAGGCCAGCGATCGCCGCGGGACCACGCCATCCTGTTCCGGGCCAATGCGCTCTCCCGGTCCTTCGAACTCGCCCTGCGGACGCGGGGGATTCCGTACCAGCTCGTCCGCGGCCTCGAGTTCTTCAAGCGCCGCGAGATCCGCGACGTCGTCTCGTGGTTGCGGCTGCTGCGGAATCCGCGGGACGACGAGGCCTTTCTCCGCGCCGTGCACGCTCCGCCGCGGGGCATCGGCCGCCATTCGCTGGATCGACTGGCAGCCTGGGCGGAGGATCATCGGACGACGAGGCTCGAGGCCGCCCGCCAGGCGGCGGCGATCCCGGGCATGGCCAAGCGGGCTGCGACCGCGTTCGTCGGCTTCTCGAGGCTGGTGGCGGCCCTGGCGGATCAAGCGGGGCGCGAGCCGTCCGTGGCCACGATCCTGGAGCAGGTGCTCGAGGAAACCGGCTACCGCGCCCACCTCGCCGAGGAGCAGGAAGACGACGAGGAAGGGCAGGACCGGCTGTCCAACGTCGAGGAACTGATCACCGCCGCCCGGCAGTCCGACGACACCGTGGCCGGTGAAGCCGAAGCCGGCGACGCCCTGGGCAGGTTCCTGGAGACGACCGCCCTGGTCGCCGACGCGGACGCCTGGGATTCGACGGCCGACCGGGTGGCCCTGATGACCATGCACGCCGCGAAGGGGCTCGAGTTTCCCGTGGTCTACATCGTGGCCATGGAAGACGGGATCGTTCCCCACGAGCGCAGCCTCGACTCCGCGGATCAGATCGAGGAGGAGCGGCGGCTGGTGTTCGTGGGGATCACCCGCGGCCGTGAGGAGGTGCACGCCAGCTGCGCCCGGATGCGCGACTATCGGGGAACCCGGCGGATCTCCGTCCCCAGCCTGTTCCTCACGGAGATGCAGGGAAGTGAGACCGTCGTCGTGGGGAGCGAGGCACTGCCGACGGATACGCCCTTCGATCCGTTCGGACGCGCCGCCTGGGTGCACCACGACGAGTTCGCGGACGTCGTCCAGGATCGGCCGTCGGGTGCGGACCGCCGGCCGGCGCCGGAGGCCCGGGTGGTCGATCGGGGAGGCGGCATCACGATCGACCTCGAGGATTCGCAGGACGGCGACCTGCGACCGCAGCCGACGCGACGTCGCCGCACGCTCGACGTGCGGGTCGAAAGGGCTTCCGCGTTGACGCTGCGGATGGCCGGCGGAGGCCGGCCGCGATTCGAGCGGGGGCAGCGGGTCCGGCACGCCGAATACGGCGAGGGACTGCTCTCCGGCATCAGTGGCAGCGGGCCGAGATCCGTCGGGACGGTGGTGTTCGACGGCCCGGCGGGGACGCGGAAGTTCATCCTCGGCCACGGGGCGATCGAACCGATCGGTGATCAGGCCGAACCGTGAGCCCGCCACCAGTCGACGGTGGCCTTCAGTCCGGCCTCGAACTCCTGCCCCGGATGCCAGCCGAGCAGTGACTTCGCTCTGGAGATGTCGAGACCGCGGCGCGGCTGGCCGTCGGGCTTGCTCGGGTCCCAGGTGATCCGGCCCCGATAGCCGCAGGCGGCGGCGATCATGCCGATCAGGTCGCGGATGGCGATCTCGCGGCCGCCGCCGAGGTTGATGGGCAGCGGCTCCTCCATCACCTCCGCGGCCCGCACGATCCCCTCGGCGGCGTCATCCACGTAGAGGAACTCGCGGGTTGCCGCCCCCGTGCCCCAGCAGATCACCTCCGGGGCGTCCGCCAGGCGGGCTTCCTCGCACTTGCGAATCAGGGCGGGGATCACGTGGCTCGAGGCGGGGTCGAAGTTGTCGCCGGGTCCGTAGAGATTGACCGGAACCGCAACGGCGCTGGCCAGGCCATACTCCCGGCGATAGCCGTCGAGCATCACGAAGATCGCCTTCTTGGCGACTCCGTAGGGCGCGTTGGTCTCCTCCGGATAGCCGTTCCAGAGGTCGTCCTCCCGGAAGGGGACCGGACAGAACTTCGGATACGCGCAGACCGTGCCGGTATGCACGAACTTGCGGATCCCGTGCCGCCGGGCGTATTCGACGAGGTGCAGGCCCATCGCCATGTTGGCGTAGAAGAAGCGGCCTGGATGGGCCATGTTGGCGCCGATGCCGCCGACCTCGGCGGCAAGGTGGATCAGGACGTCGGGCCGCGCCGACTCGTAGAGCCTGGCGACGTCGGCCTCGACGGTGAGATCGAACTCGCGGCGGCGGGGCACCACGATGCGTTCGGCGGGCACTCCCCTGGCCCGCAGCACCCGGGTCACCGCCTGGCCGAGAAATCCCGCGCCGCCGGTGACGACGATCCGCGCGGCCGCCAGGTCGATCATCGGTTGGGCAGCCCGCTGTCGTGGCCCGCCGCCAGGAGCACCTGCTCCTTGTGGGCGAGTTCGAGGTCGGCGTCGACCATCGCGGCCACCAGCCCGTCGAACGACATCTGCGGCTTCCAGCCGAGCGCCCGGCGGGCCTTCGACGAGTCGCCCAGCAGGAGATCGACCTCCGCCGGCCGGAAATACCGCGGATCGATCTCGACGAAATCCTCGTAGTCGAGCCCGAGGCGACCGAACGCCTTCTCGCAGAACTCGCGGACCGAGTGGGTCTCGTCGGTCGCCACGACGTAATCATCCGGCTGCTCCTGCTGGAGCATCAGCCACATCGCCTCGACGTAGTCGCCCGCGAATCCCCAGTCCCGCTTGGCGTCGAGGTTCCCCAGGTAGAGCTTCTTCTGGAGGCCGAGTTTGATGCGGGTGGCGGCCCGCGTGACCTTGCGGGTCACGAAGGTTTCCCCCCGCCGCGGGCTCTCGTGATTGAAGAGGATCCCGCACGAGGCGTGGATGCCGTAGCTCTCGCGGTAGTTGATCGTGATCCAGTGGCCGTAGAGCTTGGCCACGCCGTACGGCGACCGCGGATAGAAGGGCGTGGTCTCCGACTGCGGCGTCTCGACGACCTTGCCGTACATCTCGGAACTCGACGCCTGGTAGAAGCGGATCGGGGCGCCGAAGGCGTCCTGAAAGTCGCGGACTGCCTCCAGCAGCCGCAGGGTGCCGACGGCGGTCACGTCGGCGGTGTAGGCCGGCTGATCGAAACTCACGCGGACGTGGCTCTGTGCCGCGAGGTTGTAGACCTCGTCGGGGCGGATCTCCCGGATCAGGCGGGCGAGTCCGTTGCCGTCGGCGAGGTCCCCATGATGGAGAACCAGCGGCCGCTCCACCTCGTGGATGTCGCGGTAGAGATGCTCGATCCGCTGCGTGCCGAAGGTGCTCGATCGGCGGACGAGTCCGTGAACCTCGTAGCCCTTGTCGAGCAGCAGTTCCGCCAGGTACGACCCGTCCTGCCCCGTGATGCCGGTCACCAGTGCTCGTCGCGACGTCATCGCATCCCTCCCTCGATCATGGGGTTCGACTCAGGATTCCACGACCATCACCGTACAACCGCACGCGGGCCGCTCCAACCCGCGACCTGTTTGGCGGCTCCGGGGTGATCATCCAGCGGAGGCAGTCTCCGCCGCCGGCGGTTCCTCGGCGGGCTCCGCGCCCGAGTTCCCGGCCATCGCGAGATTGAGTGCAGGCAGCAGGTTCGTGATGAAGTCCTCGGCCTCGACCATCGCCTGGGAGCCCGTCAGGCGCGTCTCGTCGACGATGGCATAGAGCTTGTAGACCGCCGGCTCGCCGACCAAGGCGATGCGGGCGATCTGCGGGGCGATCCACGATCGCGCGGCGCCGACCTCCTCCTTCGCGATGCTCGCTTCGTCGCGGATCCCGTAGGTCCAGAAGATTCGCAGCGTCGTCCCGGTCTTGCGGAACGTGCCGGTGAAGGTCTCGATCTCGCCGCCGTCGGGAAGCGAGAACTTCTGGCGGTGCTCCGCCTCGCCGATTTCGAAGCCGGCGCCGGGGTAGCAGCGGTCGGGCGTGTGCCCCGAGGCGTCGTGCGGGCGGGCACAGACGACGAAGGCCGAGATCCGGGCCTTCGTGCGGTTGTTCCGGTAGAGCCGCGAAATGTGGCCGACGGCCCCGGCCCGTTCGAGCTCCTTCGGGTCGCTCTCGAGCTCCCGCTCGAACACCCAGTTGCCGAACTTCTCGGGAAACGAATCCTCCAGCACCTTGGCTGCCGAGGCGAGTTCCTTGCTCACGCTGCGGTCTTTCCAGCGCTCGGTCCAGACGCCCTGCACCACCGTCACGAGCACGACGAGTGCGGCCGTGCCCAGCAGCGGCGCGAGCGTTCCCCACGAAGTTTTCATCATCCTCTCCTGGCCGGACCTGGTGCGGAGCCTGTCTTACGCCGGAGCGGGCGATGCGTAGAGGCGCTGGGGCGCCGAATCGGTGATGCCATTGACCACGGCCCCGAGCACCCGCACGCCCACGGAGCGAAGTCTGTCGACGGCGCTGGTCACCTGCGGCATGCGGCTCACGTCCCGCATCGTGGCCACGATGGCGATGTCGCTCAGCTGGCCGATCAGCAGCACATCGGCGAACGCGAGCACCGGCCCCGCGTCGATCACCACGTGATCGAACGAGTCGCGGTAGTGCTTGAGGATCGCGGCCGATTCGGGCCGCGACAAGGCGGTGATGGCGGCGTAGTCGCAGGCACCGCCCGTGACCGCAAACAGGCCGTCGATGGTGGTGGGCTGGACGGCCTCGTCGGCCGGCAACTCGCCCCGCAGCACCTCCGGCAACCCTCCCCGCAGGTCGAGCCCCAGGGCGAGATGCACGTTGGGATGGCGGAGGTCGCCGTCGAGCAGGAGCGTCCGCTTGCCGGAACGGGCCAGGCTCGCCGCCAGTTGCGACGCGAAGGTCGTCTTGCCCTCGTGGCCGACGGCACTGGTGACCAGGATCACCCGCGGAGCCTCGCGGCCAGTCTGGCTGACCACGGCCCGGATGCCGTCGACGCACTCGGCGACGTGCCCGTGATTCGGCCGCTTCCGCGACCGCGAGATCTTCGGGATGGTGCCGATGACGCGGAGACCGACCCGCTGAGAAACCTCCTCGGAGGTGCTCACCCGGTCGCGGAGGTATTCGAAGAGCACAACGGTGCCTCCACCAAGGACGAGACCGGCGAGAGTGGCGAGGGCCGTAAGCATGCTGCGGAAGAGGTTGTCGCTTCCTTCGGGTACGCTCGCCTCCTCGATGAGCTCCACACGATTGGGCATGTTGACGTCGATCTCGGTGGCATTGAGCTGCACGCCCATCTGGTCCGTGACCTTCATCAACTGCTCGATTTCCTGCTTGCGAGCCACGAGGTCGGCGTTGGCCGCGCCGAGAGCCTTCACCTCGGCGGCCACCTTGTCGAACTGGTCCGACGTCTGTTCCAGTTGCTTGGAGATGATCTCCCGCCGCATCCGAAGCACCACGGGGCTCTCCGCCGCGGCCCCGGTCCGCCGACTCGAGGAGTCAAGGGCCAGTTGGCCGACGATTTGCGGACGAAGCTCCTCCTTGCGATCCTCCAGCCTCCGGACCAGCGAGTCGCGCATCGCCTCGAGCCGCTTCACGGCCGGGTCATTGCCGCCGCGGGCGCTCCGCTCGGCCTGATAGGCCATCGACTCCTCGATCGCGGCCAGCCGCTCGCGGTATTCCGAGAACTCCGGATCCCGCATCAGCATCGCGTCGATCGTCTCTTCCGGCACCGACTGCTCGAGGGAGATTTCTCCCTTGTCGCGGGCGTCCATGATCGCCAGTTCGGCGTCGATCAGCGCCAAATCCCGCTGGCTCTGGTTGATCTGGGCCCGGAGGGTGCCGAGGTGATCGAGCAGCAGGCTCCGCTGGGCGATGACCTCGGCGCTGTCGACGGTGCCGAGCGACTTGGCGAGGTTGTAGTAGGTGTCCAGATTGGTGCGGACCTCGGCCGTGTTTTCCTTGTACTTCCGCTCGAGCGTGTCCCGGCGCTGAAGCCGCTCCGACTTCTCCTTGTTGACGATGTCGGTGAGGTAGGCCTGTGTGACGGCGTTGACGATCTGCGTGACCTCCTTGGCGTTCTCGCCGCGGAGTCGAACCTGGATCACTTCCGACTCCATCGGGGCAGCGACAGTCAGGAACTTCATCAGATAGCCCACGGGATCGTCTTCACCCGAGAACACGCTCAAACCGTTAATCCCGGGGCGACGGAGTGCCGAGGTGAGCACGAACGGGCTCTTGATCAGCTGCACCTGCGTCTTTCGAAAAGCCTCGAACTCGGCGTTGTCGCGTCCCACGTTGGCACCGTAACCCGACCCGTACATACCTGACTTATCACGCACGCGAAGCCAGGCCACCGCCTCGAAACCCTGCGGCAGAAAGATCCAGGTAAGGATGCCGGCGATCGAACCGAGCGTGAGCGCCAGCGCCAATGCCGGCAGCCAGCGACGGCGAAACGCGTGCCATGCACGACGGTAGTCGATACCACCGGCGAGGGGATCCGCTCCACCGCCAAGCATGGCGCCGCCACCGGGTGCGCCGATGGGGCTCAACGATGTGTCGCGGATGGGCGCGAGCATGCCCCCCGAGGATGCCGTGGCTGTCGCCGACGACCCTGATCCGTCGATGGGGCCCGCACCGTCACTCATGCTTCTTTCCATACGTCTCAAACCCGTAGTCGTGCGAGCACGACAGTTTACCCCAAATTACCTTGCCTGCTCGGCGATGAGGAATCGCCCTTTTTCTCGGCAGGTTTCGCACCCGGCAGCATCGGGAAGCCCGTCCCGGTGACGGCGGCCGGTCGGCCACCTGCAAGGCCGCCACCGGCAAGCGCCGGGGCGAGCATGCTGGGCGCCGAATCCTCCTCCACCACGAGGTAGGAGAGGATTTTCATTTCCAGGATCAGGAAGCCGACGGCCATCACCATCATCAACACCGCCGCCGGCAGGCTGTCATGGAAGGCCTCGGCGAGGGACTGGCCCTTTTCGAGCAACCCCACGCCGCCGAGCCACTCGGAGAAGCCCTCCAACGGCTTGCTGAAGTGGTAGAGGATGCCGGCGACCGTGATTCGAAACCCGTTGCACACCAGCGCGATCGGAATCGCACTCGCCGCGATCACGAGGTTCTCCCACCACTCGAGCCCTCCCACCATCATCAGCATGACGGCGAGCCAGACGAAGATCGTGAGCATCTTCAGGCCACTGCAGGCGTCGACCACGCCCAGCACCTGCCCGTCACCCAGGATGATCCGGTTGCCGTCGCGGTAGGCGTCGAGCCCGATCGTCTGCAGCGCGAAGGTGCTGAGGATCGTGGCCACCGTCTGCAGCGGGCCGAGCAGGTAGCGGGTGGCCTCGTCCGGAAGCGGATACATGAAGATCAGGGAGGCGATCGGGGCCCACGCCCACCGAAACACGCTCCATCCCCCCGAGAGCAGGAACACGCCGAGCAGCGCGGGCACGAAGGTGTACATGTCGATGGTGACGATTCGGAACCGGGCGCACAAGAGCCGGATCACGAAACTGCCGACGAGCAGGCCGATGCCGGCCATCCGGGCCGAAGGCGTGACCGGGGTGACGGGCTTTCGCCACCAGAAGAGGAGCATCACGGTGAACACCGGCACGATCCAGCCGTGCTGGTACTGGGGGTTGTCCCAGAACGACGGCAGCTGCGCGAGGCTCATCCAATAGCTGTAGAAGAGAAGCGCCGTGAGCACGGCGATCATGATCCAGGGCAGGGCCTGCTCAGGCGACCGCACGTCGGCGAGAAACTCGCGACCGCGGCGGATGGCGCCTTCGACGAGACCCTCGTCGACCACCGGCGCAGACACCGGTTCGCGCCGTTCGGGCAGCGGGGGGCGGTTCGCCGGTGCGATGGGAGATGGAAAGGACATGCTGCTTGCGATGCGCCCCAACCGGACCCTCCAACTATACACCCGCGTCCAGCCGTTTTCATGCGGCCGCTGGCGGAGGGCCGCAGCGGCGGATTCCGCCACTCACGGCCATGCCAGCATGCAGGCGGTCCGGATGGGCCGCCAGCACACGATCGCCGCGGTTGCGACGGCCGGCAGAGGGTCGAACCATGCTCCGGGCCGCCGCGTGGCCCGCGATCCAAGGCTCCTCACGATGGCCGTCACGACCGCCACGACCGTCACGGTTTGCCAACCGACCGCCGCCCCCAGAACCGCGAGGCTTCCGGCATTCGCGGCGGCCGTCATCCGGGCGAGCAGCCAGCCTGCTGCGGAGCCGGCGAGGCAGGCTGTTGCCGCACGCAGTCGCGGGGATTCCGGCCACGGGCCGCCAGCGGGATCCATGCCAGGCGGCCCGATGGAGGGGAGGGCGACCGTGGCGAGCAGGATCAGCAGCACCGCGATCCGCGCGGCTCGGCCGCCTGCATGGCCTTCGCCCAGCAGCGACCGGGCGACGAGCATGATCAGCATGCAGGCGTGCAGGGCCCAGGCCGCCAGCGGCCGCAGGTCGTGGTGCATCAGCATCCGATCGAGCGTCTGGCCGGACGCGGGGGCCAGCCACGGCAGCGACCTGCCGTCGACGAGTTCGGCAGCTGCCACGGCCGCCGCGATCAGGCCGCAGACAGCTTCGACCAGGATGTAGCGCGATGAGATCGGGGACCGGCAGCTCCGGCACCGGCCGCCCAGCAGCAGCCAGCCGACGACCGGGATGTTGTCACGCGGCCGGATCGCCACGCCGCAGGCCGGACACCGCGACGAACCGGTCACCACCGACTCACCTCGGGGCACGCGGTAGGCCACCACATTCACGAAACTGCCGAGCGTCGCCCCCCAAACGAAGGCCATGACCAGCACCACGGCCTCGGTCCAGGGAAGAGAGCCTGCCCACGGGGGCATCGACAGCCAGGGGGTGAGTGAGACCATGGACCCGCGGGGACCCCGGTGCCGACGGGCATTTTTGTGTAGGGTAGCCGACTTCAACGCCGGATTCATCCGTCGGCGGTGGCGGACGGATGCCCGGCGGCAAGTCCGTTCCGTGCCGTTGAGTGTGGATTTCGCATGGCCGAGGCCCCGCGTTTGGAGACGACCCCACCGCGACGACCGCTGCTGCATCCGTGGCTGAACCTCGCCCTGCGGGTGGGAGTCACCGTCGCCCTGCTGGCCTATGCGGTCCGCGGAGTCGAGTGGTTCGACCGCGAGGTCGATGGTCGCGTCGAGAAGGGCATGGCGTCGGTGCTCACGCAGGCGGATTGGTCCTGGTGGGCCGCCGGCCTGCTGCTGGCCGTGCTCGTGCAGGTGGTCGCGGGCATTCGCTGGGCCGAGTTGGCCCGGCCCCTGGGGTTCGAGTTTCCCAGGCTGCTGTTCGTGAGGCGGTTCTTCGAGGGGATGTTCTTCAGCCTCTGCCTCCCCTCCTCGATCGGAGGCGACGTCGTCAAGGCCTACCGGATCGGCGACTCCACGCCGCGTCGCTTGCTCGCCGGATGCACCGTGCTGGCCGACCGCCTCACCGGCCTGTCGGCTCTGGCCGTGCTCGGGGGCGCGGCCCTCGCGGCCAGGAAATACGATCTCTCCCTGATGGCCACGCTGCTGGTGGCGGGCGGCTTGCTGGCGGTGGCGCTGGCGGCGTTTCTCCTGGCCCTGGCGTTTCTCGACCGGATCGTGGGGCTGCTGCCGGAGGGACCGGCGCGTCGCTTCTTGGCCCAGCTGCTCCCCTACCAGCAGCGACCGAGCCTGATCGCCAAGGCGGTCGGATGGTCGTTTCTCGTGCAGGCCGGCGGGGCGGTGAGCGTGGCGGTTTCCGCCCGGGCCCTGGGCGTCGAGCAGCCGCTGTCGGTGTGGTTTTCCGTGGTGCCGCTGGTGGCCCTGGCGATGGTGCTGCCGATCAGCATCGGCGGCTTCGGCGTGCGCGAGAACGCCACGGCATTCCTGCTCTCGGAGCAGGGCGTCCCGGCCGATCGGGCGATCGGCGTGGCGCTGCTCTGGGGATTGAGCCAGATCGCCATCGGCCTCGTGGGAGGCGTGCTCTTCATGCTCGACCGGTCCGCCGAGAAGTCGTCCTGAAGGGGCCCGTGCCCGCGCGGGGGATCAGCCGCAGGGGTTCCGGCCCCGGCGGTGGGCATCGTGGAGGAGGATGCCCGCTACGGTCTTCGCATCCTCGATCGAGCCATCGAGGCACATCGACACCGCCTTCGACCACGGCACGAGCCGAGGGGTGATCCGCTCGCCAGGCTCGAGCGCCTGGGGCCCCGGAACGAGCTCGTGGGCGACGAACAGGTGCATCCGCTCCCGGAGAATGCCGGGAGACATCCAGAACCCCCCGAGAGGATCGATCCGCCCCGCCCGGTAGCCGGTCTCCTCGAGCAGTTCCCGACGTGCGGCGTCGGCCAGGGACTCCTCGCGGTCGAGGGTGCCGGCCGGGAGCTCCAGCAGCGCGCGGCCGATCGCTGCGCGAACCACCTCGACCAGGCAGACGGTGTCGGGGTCGACCAGGGGCACGACGACCACGCTGCCGGGATGAAGGACGACCTCGCGGACGAGCGTCGAGCCGTCGGCGAGCGGCTCGCGGCGGCGCACCACGCGAAACCGGCGGGCCTCCAGCAGCAGTTCGTCCTCGTCGCCGGTCCCCTTCATGCGCGTACCCTCATGCGTGCCCCCTCATGACGGTCCGCCGCCGTGATCCCGGCGCGCGCGGCTCGGGGCTGGCACGAGCCGCGCCTCGCGGCCCGCCACCGTGATCGTCGCACCGGGAGCCTGGCCGCGCTGGTGCAGGATGCACATCGACAGCGGTCCGCCATGCAGCGGCGACAGGCATGACGACGTGACCACGCCCGACTCGGTGCCATCGACCAGCACGGGCGTGCCCGCCGCGGGGGCGCTGGGGCCCGCGCTCGCCACGAGCGTGAGTCTCCTGTTGACGTGCCCCAGCGCGTCGAGCCGGGCGACGGTCTCCTGGCCCAGGTAGCAGCCCTTCGCAAACGAGATCGTGCGCGGCGGTCGATCGAGTTCCTGCGGCAGGGTTTTGCCATCGATGTCGAGCGAACCCGGATACCGCGACTCGATCCGCAGCACCTCGAGGGCTGCCGCCGACGCCTCCGGCAGACCGGTCTCGCCGAGCCAGCGCCGCACCGTCGCGGCGGCGGGGGTCGGAACGCGCAGCACAAACGCCTCGACGGCGTCGAACCAGCCGACGCGGGTGATCCGCACGGGCAGGTTGCCGATCGGCGCGGAGACGTGGTCAAAGGCCGCGGTCGGTGGCGGGGCGAGCCGGGCGAGGGCATCCGGGGCGGCCGGGCCGGCCACCAGAAACGACGCGAAACGATCCGTGGCGTCGCGGAACTCGACCCGCTCGCGAATGTGATAGTGCTCGAGATGCTGGTCGATGGGGGTGCGGGGCGCGGGGCCGATGTCGATCTCCAGGCCAACGTCGCGAACCAGCACCGTCGCCAGCGCGAGCACCCAGCCGCGGGCATCGGTGAACAACGTCTCCCCGCCCTGCCCCGGCCGCAGGCCATGGAGCGCGGCCGTGGCAAACCGGTCGACGAAGGCGACGGCGTCGGGTCCGGTCGCGTCGACGATCGCCCGCGGCGGCATCTCGCCCCAGGCGGCGGCCCCACGCAGCGGGGCGTAGCCGGAGGGTTCAACGCTCGGTCCGGTCGGCATGGCGGGGGACTCGTCCGGAGGGTCTGGGGCGGCTGGCAGGCTACCACGCCGGCCGACGGGCCCCGGCCGGTGAAAAAAAAGGGCCGCGGCGCGAACGATCCAGCGGCCGGATGCGTATGTCTTTTCACCGCGACGAGGCGGTGCAACGCGAAGGCGACGAACGTCATTCCGCAGGAGGGTCCCACCATGGCCACCGTGCATTTCGACCGCGACTGCCGCGACTACGACGACTCCGGCGACATCGACGGGAACGACCCGTTGGCGGTGGCCGACTCCGAGCACTCCGACGCCACCCGTGCCGAGTTCGACTCGCTCGGGAGCGTCAGGCAGGGTGCGGCGCGGCCCGCGACGCGGCTGCATCGGATCGCCGAAGTCCGGCAGCGGCAGGGCGTGACGCTCCGCAACGTCGCCCGTCGGCTGGGCCTGTCGCTGTCGGTCGTCCGCCGGCAGGAGCAATCGGACTGCGACCTCCGGCTCACCGACCTGCATCGTTGGCAGGAGGTGCTCGAGGTTCCGGTGGCGGAACTGCTCGTCGAGGGGGACGGCCAGCTCTCCGGACCGGTGCTCGAGCGGTCTCGGATGGTGAAGCTGATGAAGACGGCGGCCGCCATCCGCGAGCGGACCCAGGAGCCGAACGTGGGTCGGATGGTGACCATGCTGATCGAGCAGATCCTCGAGATCATGCCGGAGCTCGCCGACGTGACGCCCTGGCACACCGTCGGCCAGCGACGGACCTTGGACGACGTCGGCCGTGCCGGCCGGATGGTCGTCTCCGAGGAGATCTTCCGCAGGCCCGGCGGACGCTGAGGCTGCGGCCTCGAGCTCGCCTTGTTCCCCATGGCGGGGCGGTCTACGATCCCACCGCGGCCGAAGGCCCCGGGAGCAGCCCGCTCGGCCTCGCGGAACGTCGCCAGGAGTCAGCCGTGTCCTCGTTCGCCGGCGTGCTTGCCATCACCGTCGTTTTGTTCTTTGCGGTGGCCGTGACCGGCCGGTTGCTGCTCGGACGGTGACCGCGCGACGCCGAGCAGGAGGGCGGCAAGCACCCCCCCGAGCACGCCCCCGAGGGTCATCCAGGCCACCACGGCCAGCGGGGCATGGTCGCGAAGCCAGACCAGTTCCGGCGGTTCGGGACTCTTCGGCACCTTCCGCTGCACCGGACCATCTCGGCCCGACTGGCGGCGCATGTCATCCCGAAAGGCCTCCCAGTCCGATCGCACCTGCGGCGCGGTGAGTTCTGCCAACCGCCCGCCGCGCCAGGCGTAGAACAGGCACGGCGGCCCGACGACCACGACGATCCAGGCCGACAGCAGGGCCAGGCTGAGCAGCGGTCGGGTCGGGCGGTTCGCCATGGCCTCGAGCCGGCAAGGGGGTGGGACGACCCAGTTTCCCAGGCCTCATCAGTCTGGCATCGCCGACCGCCCCCTGCTACCGTCCCCGCCCCGTCGGCCCGCAAGCCGCCGACGGCGACCGCAGGAGTGGCATCGTGAAGGGTTTCGTTCTCGTGTCGGGCTTCACCGCCGCCGTGGTGTGTGGAACCTGCGCCTGCCCGAGGCCGGTGGCCGCCCAAGGCTGGCTGCCCACCACGTGGTTCTCGTCCGCAGGGAACGACGCGCAGGCCATGTATCCGCTCGCCGAGAAAGACGGCCCGTGGCTCGTGCTCGCGACCACGTTTCGCGGCGAGGGAGCCCGCGAGGACGCCCGCCTGCTCGTCCAGGAACTCCGCACGGCCCACCACCTCGAGGCCTACACGCACGAGAAGGCCTTCGACTACACGGGCGAGCAGCGTGGCGTGGGGCTCAATCCCGACGGCACCCCCAAGCGGATGCGGTATGCGAACTCGGCCCACGTGATCGAGGTCGCGGTGCTCGTCGGCGACTTCGCGTCGTTCGAGGACCCGCGCGGCCAGAAGGTGCTCCAGAAAGTCAAGTCGCTGCGGCCGAAGGCGCTCGCTGGATCGGGGGCGAACAGGCTCGAAAGCGAGTTCCTCCAGGCCAACCGCGACCACGTGCGGGCCGGAGGCGACGCCAAGCCACCGATGCACGCCGCCATCATGATCCCCAATCCCCTGCTTCCGGAGGACTACTTCTCGCGGCAGCGGGTCGACGAGTTCGTGCTGGAGATGAACGCCGACGTGACCCACTCCCTGCTCGATTGTCCGGGCCGGTACACCGTCCGCGTGGCCACCTTCACCGGCGCGGGCACCTTCGACACGGCCGGTGCGTCCGAGACGCCACCCGCCACGGGGGGCGTCGACATGGGGCGGTTCATCGAGATGCTCAAGGGCAACGGCTGGCAGGATCCGATGGTCCGCGGCGTGGATCAGGAGAGCAGGCTGGTGGAGGCGGCCGACAAGGCCCACCGGCTCACCGACGCCCTGCGCCGCCAGGGCTGGCAGGCGTGGGAGTTCCACGATCGCGACGAGAGCATCGTCTGCGTCGGCAGCCTCGATCAACTGACGGTGCCGGGGCCCGACGGACGGGGCGTTCCGCATCCCGAGATCGCGCGGATCGTCGCGGGGCTCGGTCCCGATCGCGCGGCGCTGGCGCGCGGCCAGGTCGTGCCCCGGGCGTTCGGCGGCATCCTGCTCGACGTCCAGCCCAGGCCGATCGACGTGCCGCAGCCGCCGGCCGGTCGCCGGTAGGCGGCTGCGGGCCATGCTCGTCCTGGGCACGACCAACGAGGGAAAGGTTCGGGAGCTTCTCGAGCTCCTGGAGCCGCACGGCGTCGGCTGCCGATCCCTCGCGGGTTTGGCGGGGGCCGTGGAGGTCGAGGAGACGGGAGCGACGTTCGCCGAGAATGCGGCCCTCAAGGCCGCGGCGCAGGCGGTCGCCGTCGGTGCGTGGGTGCTCGCGGAAGACAGCGGCCTGGTCGTGCCGGCCCTGGGAGGTGCGCCGGGCGTCCTCTCGGCGCGATTCTCGGGCGCCCAGGGCGACCGGCGCACCGTGGACGCCTGCAACAGCCAGCTCCTGCTCGAGCGGCTGCGCGGCGCGGTCGATCGGGCCGCCCACTACGCCTGCCATGCCGCCCTGGCCGACCCCGGCGGCCGGATCGTCGCCACGTCGTCGGGCACGTGCCACGGCGTGCTCGCGGAAGCACCCCGGGGCGTCGGGGGATTCGGCTACGACCCGCTGTTCATCGTGCCCGAGTACCAGCGGACGTTCGGTGAGATTCCCGCCGCGGTGAAGGGGATCGTCAGCCATCGTGGCCGAGCCCTGCGGGGCATCCTCCCGGCGATCCTTCGCCTGGTGGTCGCCCCCCGCTGACCGCCTTCAGCCGACCGCTGCGGTCAGGGCAATCGCAGCTTAATCGGCCTGTTTTCCCGTCAGAATTCCTTCCAAGACATCGTTACACCAGCCTGCTTGGAGTCGTTTGCCCCGAATCGAGCAATTTTTCACGGAAGTGTCTCGCTTGAGAATCGAGAGCGCCAGCCTCCGAAAGGCGCCGGCGATTTCGGGGGCGTTGCCGCGGCGGATTCGGCTCTTGTCCTCTCCGAAGGTGACGT
>VGYR01000067.1 GCA_016872925.1 Planctomycetota bacterium | reverse complement strand
AGGCCCTGAAATACGCGGCTCGGGGCTTCCGCTCATTCCCGAATTACCGCACCCGAATCCTGTTCTTTTGCGGCAAACTGGATCTCAGGCCCCGGCTGCAGTGCCACTAAAAGTCCCGAAGAACCGATCATCGAGATGTTCTTCCGCACGTTCAAGGAACTCCTCGGCTGCCGGCATCTGTTCTCCTGCGATCACAACGGCGTGGAGATCCGGGCGTGGTGCGCCATGATCGTCTGCATGCTGATCCTGATCTCCACAGACGGGAAGCCCGAGGCGAGCGTCCAGCGAGGGGGCACGGGCGGCCCCGCGGCGGGTGCCGGGATCAGGGCGCCCGGCGATGGCTGACCGGCGAGACGTCCTCGAGGCGGAACTCCTTGCGGCTCATGGCCTCGTAGTGGTGGCCGATGTCGATCTGCGCGCCTTCCGTGACCCGCTGTCCGTGCTCGTCCAGCCGGGCGTTCATCGTGGCCTTCTTGCCGCTGCGGCAGATGGTCTTGATCTCGATGATGTTGTCGGCCCAGGCGAGCAGGTACTTGCTCCCCTCGAAGGGCTCCCCCTGGAAGTCGGTGCGGATCCCGTAGCAGAGCACGGGCACGCCCAGCCGGTCGCAGACCTGCGTCAGCTGCAGGACCTGCAGCGGCGTGAGGAACTGCGATTCGTCGATCAGCACGCAGTGCACCGCCCCGGCCTGCAGGGCACGCGCCACGGCGTCGTGGAAGTCGTAGTCCGCGCCGAACGCGATCGCCTCCGCCGTCAGGCCGATGCGGGAGTGGATCAGGTGGGCGCCGCCGCGGTCGTCGATGGCGGGCGTGTAGAGCAGGGTCCGCATGCCCCGCTCCTCGTAGTTGTGCGCCGACTGGAGCAGCGTGGTGCTCTTCCCGGCGTTCATCGCGGAGTAATAGAAGTAGAGCTGGGCCATCGTGCATCCACCAGGTCATGTTCGGGCCGACCATCGGCCGAACGTCGGGGAGATTGTCACGGCTCGCGCAGGCGGCGCACAGCCCCGCGACCTGGTCGCCCGCCGCGCGGGCCCCGCGGCAACTCGATGCCGTGCGCCCGCAACTGTCGCTCCACATGCGTCACCCAGCCGCGGTTGGCGGCGGGGCTGGCGGGGCTCGGATGGAGGATGCTCGCGATCGGGAGGCCGCGACACGCCGACTCCAGGGCCGCCCGGGCTCGACCTGCGGCGAAGCCGCCCACGCCGATCACGAGCCCGGCGCCGCTCCAGGCCACCAGCCGTCGCAGGGCCTCGTCGCAGGCCTCGAACAGCGGTTCCCGCTCCGTGGCCGGGAGCTTGTCGGGCGTGCGGTTCTTGCCCGACGGTTCCATGAACACCAGGGGGCAGTAGTTGGCGACCAGGAACCGGTCGCTGAACGCATCCGCCGAGCCGAAGCGATCCTTCACCCATCCCCAGAAGCGTTGCCCGCTCACCTCGCGGCGCGTGCAGGCGAAGCCCTGGATCGGCCGCGCGGGATGCAGCCGTGGCGGCTGGCCGACCCGATCCTCGATGCCGAGGAAGTCGCGGACGAGCGTCACCTCGCCGAAGGGCACGCCCGTCTGGGCCATGCCCCACGGCCCGGGGTTCATGCCCAGGAGGATGGCCTCGACTCCCTGTCGCGCGTAGCGGGTGAGGAAGGCCTCGTGCGGCTTGCGGGCGTAGAGGAGCGGGTTGTACGTGCAGGCCGTGGGCGGGCGGAACACGAGGGCGTCGACTTCGCGGGCCAGCCAGCGCGAGATCGCCACGGGTTTCATCAAGGGGTTCATGCGATGGTGGGTTCGATCAGGGGATGTCGCGCTCACGCTCGAAAGCATGAATCGCCCGCACGGGGCTGCGGGAGTCTCGCCGCCGAGTCCGAGGATACGCCCGAGGCTCCCTGGGTGTTCGGGCCTTTGAGAGGCCCTGATGCGAATCGCCCCACCGCACCGGACGGGGTGGAGCGAATCGCCCCACCTGCCGGCGGCCACGCTGCGCCCGCCGGCCTTGAGAAACGCGGATTGAAAATGGAGTCGGCGTCGAAGAATTCGGCTTCATGACGACCTGGAGGCAGGCCCTGCCCGCAACTCAGGGAGAGCATGGCACGGCATTTGCGCCCGCCAGAGTGGTTCAACCAACGACCCCCTTTTCCGGACGCAGCGAGATCGAGATCAGGAGGCACACCATGAAGGCAGTCGTGAATCGAGCATCGTCGACCCGTTCGTTGCACGGCAGCGACAAACCGTGGGCGTCGGCATTTCGCATCGTGGTTGGCGTGTGCGTGGTGGCTGCATCGCTTCAGACCGCGACGTCTCGGGCCACGATCATCGCCAGTGACTCGGCGGCCAACTACTCCGGCGGTTCCTTCATCACGGTCAACGGCGGGACGGGATTTCAGACGTGGACCTCGAATGCCACCGGCGGAGGGGGCTCCTACCTGGGCGGCACCGGCCTCGGGAACCCGTTATTCGGCGTCTATGCCGGTGGTGGGGTCGGCAACTCGTTCACCGCGTACCGGCAGTTCAACAACGCGCTGGTCGTCAGCAGCACCTTTTCGGTTGACATCGGTACGACGAGCATCCAGAAAGGGGGCTCGAACGGCGTCCCATTCTTCGATAACAGTGTCGAGCGTGGTGTGCTGTTCTTTTCGGGCGGCAGTTCGTTCTGGTCGTGGAACGACGGCAATGGAGCGATCTCGACATCGATTCCTTTCGGCTCGGTGAGCCAGGATTTGGTCCGGCTTTCGACCAACGGCTACTCCCTGGCTTTGGCCCAGGACGCGACGACGCAGACCATGACGGGCACGTTCCGCTCCGGTGGCAGCCCCGTCTCCAGTGCGATCAACGAAGTGGGCTTTTATTCGAGCGGGCAGGGCGGAGGCCAGAACTTCGGATTCAACAACCTCGAGATCGCCGCCGTTCCCGAGCCCCATGCGGTCCTGATCGTCGGTGCCGGTGCGTGCGCCATGATCCCGGTGTTTCTCCGTCGCCGCCCGAATCGCTGACGTCGCGTCGCGGGTTTCCAGGAGAAGTGCAGATTTCCGACGAGGAGCACGGGTTTCCCGCCCGCGGCACCGGCCCGGACGCGTTGAAACCCGTACTCTTTCGGCAGCCGAATCGAGGGTCTCGAGCCCCTGCGGCTTCGGCTATCCTGCCCCCTGGTGACTGGTTCAAACGCGAACCAGCGCCGGAGACGCGCGGCATGAAGACCAACGGCTACCTCGGGATCGACATCGGCACGCAGGGCTTGTCGGTGATCTTCACCGACGAGGAGATGCGGATCCTCGCCACGGGGTCGGGCGACTACGCGATGGTGGCCGGGCAGCCGCCGGAGTGCCAGGAGCAGCAGCCCGCCGACTGGGAGCGGGCGCTCGGTGCGGCGGTGCGGGAACTCCGGGAGCGGCTGGCGGCCATCCGCGTCGACCCCGCGGTCCGGGCGATCGGTATTTCGGGGCAGATGCACGGCGAGGTGCTCGTCGACTCCGCGGGTGTGCCGCTGGCGGCTGCGCGGCTGTGGTGCGATGGCCGCAACGAGGCCGAGGGGCATGAACTGACGCAGGCGCTCGACACCAAGGTGCCCAAGAGGATGACCGCCGCCCGCTGGCTGTGGACGATCCGTCATCAGCCGGAGAAGGCGGCCCGGACCGCGCGCATCACCACGCCGGCCGGCTGGATCGCCCACGTGCTCACCGGCGGATTCGCGCTCGGCATCGGCGATGCGGCCGGCATGTTTCCGATCGATCAGGCCACGCTCGACTTCGATGCCCGCCTGCTCGCCGACTACGACGCCCTCGTCGCCCGCACCTGCGGTGAATCGACCGTGAAGCCGCTCCGCGACCTCCTGCCCGAGGTGCGGCGCGCCGGAGAGGACGGCGGCACGCTGTCCGCCCGCGGTGCGGCGCTGCTCGGCCTGCCACAGGGCATCCCGGTGGCGGCCGCGGAGGGGGACCAGCCCGCCGCCCTCACCGGGTCGCTGATCGCGGCGGCGGGGACGGTGTCGATGAGCTTCGGCACGAGCGTCGTCGCCAACTCGGTCGGCGACCGGGCCTTCCGGGGCGTCGACCGGGCGGTCGATCACTTCTGTGCTCCGGACGGCAAGCCGATCAACATGGTCTGGCTGCGGAACGGCACGACGGCGATGAACGCGGCCGTCGAGATGGTCGGCGGGACGCACGGTGACCGCCGGGGGGAGGCCTTCGCGGCGGTGATGCCGCAGGTGCTCGCGGCGGCCGACGACTGCGGCGGCCTGCAGGCCCTCTCCTTCATGGAGGACGAGCCGGGGGCCGGCGTGTCGCGGGGCGGCACGGCCCTGGTGATCGGCCTCAACGAACGGAACGCCACCGCCGGCAACGTCGCCAAGGCGATGCTCCTGGCCACGATCTTCAATCTGCGGATGGGGAGCGAGGGCCTCGACAAGCAGGGCTTTCCGCGGCGGGAGATCGTGCTCTCCGGCGGCATCACCAAGACTCCCGAACTCGCCCAGCTGCTGGCCGACGCCTTCGACGTGCCCGTCACCATCCTCACCGGCGCGGCGGAGGGCACGGCCTGGGGCGCCGCGCTGATGGCGAAGTATCGCGACGAGTGCCTCGCGGGCCGGCGGGGCGACTGGCAGTCGTTCCTCGCCGGGCACGCAGTGGCAGGCGCGCGGCGGTTCGTTCCACGGCCATCGGCAGCCGCCACCTTCGACCGGATGTATGCCCGCCACAAGCGACTGGTGGTGCTCCAGCCGCAGCTCGATGCCGCCGTCCACGCCTGAGCCGGGCAGGCGTGCTACAACTCCGGTATGCATTCACCGACCGGGGCAGTCACCAACGTGCCGAACGCCGCGCCGCGGAAGCCGCTGGCGGTCTGGCTTGCCGGCACGATCGGCCTCGACGACTACCTCGCCATGGCCGAACGGTTGGCGGGTGAGATGGCCGATCCGGCCGGCCGCAGCCCGACGTTGGTCGTCTGTGAGTTCGAGCCCTGCATCTCGATCGGCCGGGCGGGCTCCCGAGCCGACGTGCGGCTTGCCGACGACGAACTGCGGCTCCGGCGGCTGCCCGTGAGGTTCGTCGGGCGGGGGGGCGGCGCGGTGCTCCACGGCCCGGGGCAGGTGGTGGCGGCGCTGTTCGCGAGGCTCGACGATCTGGGGCTCGGATCGCACGCTGCGGGCGCGTTCGTCGACAGGCTTCAGGGGGGGCTTGCCGCGGCGATCACCGCGGTCGACTGCGGCAGCGGCACCGTGGCCGAGGGCGTGCACGGGATCTTCGGCCGCACCGGGCTGCTCGCCGCCGTCGGCCTGGCGTTTCGGCGGGGAGTGGCCTGCCACGGGGCGTTTCTCAACGTCTGTCCGGCGCTCGACCTGTTTCACCGGGTGGATACGATTCCGGAGCGGCTGAAGCCCGCGGGCCTGCGGCTGCCGGCGACGATGGGCTCCCTCGAGGCCGACGTGCAGCGGCGGGTGCGTCTGCAGGACGCCCGCACCGCCGTCGTGCAGGGGTTCACCGACGCCTTTGGGTTTCCGCGGACGCACGTCAACGCCGGGTTTCCGATCCGCCTCCAGCCCCCCACCCAGTCGGAGTTCGTCAGCCGTGTCGGATGACTCGAGATCGTTCGCCAGCGGCGTCGCGCTGCCGATCCTGGAGGTTCCGCAGCCCTTTGCGGCCCGGCAGCCCAGGCGGCTGCCGCCCTGGCTGCGACAGAACCTCGCGCCGGGAGGCGGCCATGCCGAAACGGCCCACCTGATCTCCGAACTCGGCCTCGAGACGGTCTGTTCGTCGGCCAAGTGCCCCAACCGGCTCGAGTGCTGGTCGCAGCGGACCGCCACCTTCATGATCCTCGGCAACGTCTGCACGCGGCCGTGCGGCTTCTGCTCCGTGCCCAAGGGCAAGACCGAGGAACTCGAGGCCGACGAGCCCCAGCGGGTGGCGGAGGCGGCGCGACGGCTGGGGCTCGCGCACGTCGTGATCACCAGCGTGACCCGCGACGACCTGCCCGACGGCGGTGCGGACCACTTCCGGCGCACCGTCGATGCGGTGCGGGCGGCGACGTCGGCCACCGTCGAGGTGCTCGTGCCCGACTTCATCGGCAAGGACGGTGCGCTGGAGCTGGTGATGCAGTCCCGGCCGGACGTCTTCAACCACAACACGGAGACGGTGCCGCGGCTCTACCGCACCGTCCGCGGCCGCAAGAGCGTCTATGCGTGGACGCTGCAGCTGCTCGCCGACGCCAAGCGGCTCGTGCCCACGACCCGCACCAAGAGCGGCCTGATGCTCGGCCTCGGCGAGACGCGGGACGAACTCCTCGACGTGTTCGCCGATCTGCTCGAACACGGCGTCGATTGCCTGACCCTCGGCCAGTACCTGCAGCCCACCGCCGACTCCCTGCCGGTGGAGCGGTACGTTCACCCCGACGAGTTCGAGGAACTCGGCACGCTCGCCCGCGGCATCGGGTTCCGGAGGGTGGCCAGCGGGCCGCTCGTGCGGTCGAGCTACCACGCCCGCGAGATGGCGGAGGACGGCCGCGTCGCCTGACGCCCCGCCGCCGTCAGTCGGCCGCGGCCCATGCGTCGTGGCCGACGATCGGCGGTGCGAAGGCGAAGGCGTCGTTTTCTGCCGGCGTGTCGGCGGCCCGAAAGCACGCGTGGCTGCGCTTGGGCCGATCCGGCGTCGCGATGCTGTCGGAACGCCGCGTCCAGAGTCCCAGCCGCAAGCCCCCCTCCTCCGCATGGTCGACGTGGCGGTGGAGGATGAAGGCGTCGATGCCCGGGTCGTTGCGGACGAGCCGGTGCGCGAGGCAGTAGGCCGCCGCCTGCACCTCCTCGCCGGTCGGGTCGTCGGAAGTGTGGAAGCCCTGCTCGCTCAGGATCACGCGTCGCCGTCGTCCCTGATGGAGCATCTCCTCACGCTCGAGGAAGCGGACGAGCACGGGCAGGTTCCGCAGCGTGATCCGCGGCGTGTCGTCGGCGTCGGTCGCGGTGCGGTCCAGCCAGAATCGCGGCTCGAACAGGTTTTCCGGGTACGGGTGGAAGGCGACGTGCCAGTCGTAGTCGCCCCGCTCCCGTGCCAGGCGGGCGAACTCGTGGAGGAAGGGCCGCGCCGGAAAAGCCTGGTCGTCGTCGGCCGCCGCGAAGCGCATGGTCCAGTGGTGCTCGAGCGAGAGATAGACCCGCGGCCAGACCGCATGCCGCCGCACGGCCGCGTGCACCAGCCGCACCGCCGGCTCGTAGTCGGCCGCGAACTCCGCCAACGACGCCCGGCCCCGGTTGCTCCAGTACCAGTGCGAGTTCACCTCGTTGCCGACGATGTAGCCCACCACGCGGCCGTGCGGTCCGTGGGCGAGGCTCCAGCGGCCGGCGAGAAAGTCGCCGAGGGCCGCGAGCCACGTCCGGCCCTCGACCGTCACGGTGTTGAAGGCTCCGAGTCGGTTCGGCGCCGCCGGATCGTACCGCGGGTGGATCAGCAGCCGGTTCACCCGCTCGTCGGCATGGCGGTAGGCGAGCAGGATCAGGTAGACCAGCACCCCGTGGTCCGACAGCTGCCGGATCTGTCGGTCATGCTCCAGGACGGCAGCCCGCCGGAACCGGAACTCGTGGCCGTCGCAGCGGTGGACGATCACGTCGGAGTCGGCGGCGGTCGCGGGGGCGATCAGCCCGCAGAGATCGACGTTCAGGGTCGCGTGCCGCACGCCAAGGGCGATCGCGTCGTCGGCCATCTGCACCTGGAGGCCCTTCTTCGACGTCACGTCGCGGAAGGGATCGAAGGCGGCGTCGGCCTCGAGCGCGGCGGCCGGGGAGTCGTCGGCCCCGGCCGTCGCCGACCGACGCGGCAACCCCAGCACCGCGAGGCCGGGCATGGCCAGCGCCTGGAGGAGCGTGCGGCGGTTCATGCCGCGTCGTCGCCCCCTTCGAGGCCATGCTCGAGCAGTTTCTTGCGGAGCGTGTTGCGGTTGATGCCCAGCCGGGCGGCGGCCTTGAGCTGCACGCCGCCGCAGGCCGCCAGCATCTGCGAGATCAGTTCCCGTTCGACCCGGCTGACGATCCGGTCGAAGAGGTTGTCGTCGTCGGGCCCGGACGTCGTCATGCCCTGCTCGACCAGGTCCCTGGCGAGGCTGTCGAGGTCGCCGCCGCGGCCGGGCAGCGGCACGCTGGCCCGGTCACCGCGGACCGCCGGCGGCAGCAGGTCGGCGGTGAGCTCGTCGCCGGGCGCCATCACGACGCACCGCTCGACCACGTTCTGGAGCTCGCGGACGTTGCCCGGCCAGTGGTAGCGGACCATCGCCTCCGCGGCATCCTTGTGGATGGTCGCGACACCGCGGTCGTTCTCCAGGTTGTAGTGGGCCAGGAAGTGGCCGACCAGCAGCGGGATGTCGTCGCGGCGGGAGCGGAGCGGCGGGAGCACGATCGGCACGACGTTGAGGCGGTAGTAGAGATCCTCGCGAAAGGTCTCCTTGGCGACCTCGTCGAGGAGGTCGCGATTGCTGGCCGCGATCACGCGGGTGTCGACGCTGATCGTCTCGGTGTCGCCGACCCGTTCGAACTCCCGCTCCTGGAGCACGCGGAGCAGCTTCACCTGGAGCTTCGGCGTGGTGGAGTTGATCTCGTCGAGGAAAATCGTGCCGGTGTGGGCCGCCTCGAACCGTCCCGCCCGGTTGGACACGGCCCCGGTGAAGGCGCCGCGGACGTGTCCGAAGAGCTCGCTCTCCAGGAGGCTCTCCGACAGCGCGCCGCAGTTGACCCTCACGAAGGGGCCGGTGCCCCGCGGGGACAGCTCGTGGATGGCGCGGGCCACGAGTTCCTTGCCGGTGCCGGTCTCGCCGAGCAGCAGCACGGAGGCGTTGGAGGCCGCCACCTTCCGCGTGGTGGCATAGACGTCGAGCATCGCGCCGCTCGTGCCGATCAGGCCGGCGATCGGGGCGGGATCAGGGTGTTGGCCGTGGGGGCGGAGCATCGCGGGGAGTCAGGCGGTGAGGGCGGCCGGCCGCCTCGAGCACGTCGAGGACATCGCCGGACGCGGCTCGCGACGGTGCGTGCGCCGGATTGTACCTCGCGGCGATCGAGCGGAGGTGACCGCAATCGAGCAGCACGCCATGGCCGGCCACGCTCGCCGCAAACGCCTCGACGGCGGCGCCGCGCAGACCATCGGGCAGGTCGGCCCGCTCGGCCTCCGCGGCCAGCGCCGCCTGGGCCTCGGGCCGGCCGAGCACGGCCAGCAGCCTGACGGCGGGCGCGTAGAGTTCGGCCGTCGACAGGGCATCGAGGGCGGTCGCCGAGGCCGGCCGCACGTCCCAGCCGCGCTGCGACATGTCGGCCAGCAGGCGCAAGGCTTCCCGGCCCCGGGCAAGCCGCTGGCTGCGGGCGGCGGCTCGCGCGGCAGGATCGACCGATCGCGGTCCTACCGCCTGGGCGAGCGCGTCGGGGAACCGCGCGGCCGCGGCGTCGTCGCCGGTGCGGGCGTCGAGCGTCGGGGCGAAGAAGCTGTCGAGCCGGTCGACGAGCGTGACGCCATGCACTCCCGAGAAGTCGGCGATCAGGCGGGAGAGGAAGCGCCCGCGGGCGTCGTCGTCGAGCGGATCGACCACCACCAGCACCGGCGGCACGTCGCCAAGCGGCTGGCGTTGCAGGTACTGGACGGTCTCGTAGGCCGAGGGGGTGTTGATCCGGGCCGCGACCATCACCAGCGCGGTGTCGGCGGTCGCCCGGGCGGAGAACACCGCCTCGCGACCGGTCGACACGCGGACGGGCTCGTAGCCGAACCGCGAGATGCCGGTGGCCAGGGCGTCGACGACGGCAGAGTCGGGGTGGGCGACCACGGCCCGGTCGACGCCTCGGGCGGTGGCGGCGTGGAGGAGCACGTCGAGCACGCGGCTCGATCCGGCGAACGGCGGCGGGCCGGCCGCCAGGGCGAGCGTGCGGGCGGCCGCGAACTGGACGGCCGAGTTGGGCACCTCGAGCGTGCGCACGAGAGCCTTGCGGAGGTGCGGTGCGAGCCGGACCGGCGGGTCGGCGTCCCGCGGCGGCGGCAGCGCGGCGGCGGCTCCCGCGGCCGCCTCCCAGAGGCCGTGCGTCACCGCCGCGTCGAGCACGTCGGCCGTCACGTCGGCGGTGAATCCATCCGGCCCCGCGAGGGCCTTCCGCAGGTCCGCCGGCGGAACGTCGAGCGCCGCGCCGCGCTCCACGAGCAGGCGTTCCTCCTGCGCCAGCAGCACGCGGGCGAGGCTGCGGGGCTCGCGCGGTCCGATGGCGGCGAGATCGCGGGCGAGGTGCGCCGCGTCGAAGGCCCGCGCCGTGCGCGGCGGCATCGACCTGCGATCGAACCTGCGGGTCGTTGGGTTCCAGACCGGCCGCTCGACGAGGCCTTCGAGTCCGCCGCCGAACGCGGCTGCGGCCTGCGCAGGGTCGCGGATCGGCTCCAGGAGCAGGCAGTCGGGCTCCGGCAGTCCCTCGGGCGAGAGCACGCGATCGAGCCGGTCGGCGAGGAGCCGCTCTGCGGTCGCCCGGTCGGGCACCGCCTGGAGCGGCCGATCCGCTGCGGCCCGCCGGTCGGCGCGGCGGCGGAGCACCTCGGCGGCGGCCTGGCGCACGTCGGCGGGCAGGTCGCCGACGATGGCGGGCGCGACCATCGCGAGATCGACGTCGGCTGCACCGCTGGCGTCGAGCGCCTCGCAGATCCCCGGCCAGCTGTCCACGTCGTCGGAGGCGAGCCAGGAGAGCAGGGGCTGGCGGGCGTCCTCCCCGAGCATGCCGATGATGCGGCGGGCCGTGTCCCGGAGGCCGGCCTCCGCCGGAGCAGCGGACTGGAGGAGTGGCACGAGCACCGGCAGGGCATCGACGTGCCCCTGCACGAGCCGCTCGACGGCGGCGGCCCGCTCTTCGGGGTGCGGGCTCCGCAACTCGGCGACCGCGGCCGCGAGCCGGTCGGGATCGCGACGGCGATCGCGGGCCGCCTGGCGGATCTCGCGAACGAGTTCGACCGCCGCCGGAGCGCGCGGCGCGAGGAGCCGTTCCACGCGCCCGAGGCCTTCCGCAGCCGGCGAGTCGCCGAGATCCGCCAGCGCCTCCGGGCGGCGGTCGCCGGCGCCGTCGAGAGCCTCCGACAGCTTGCCGAACCAGTCGCTCGCGGCGGCCACGGCTCCGATGTCGGCGGCCCGCACCGCAGCCTCGAGGAGCGCCTCGGGCGTGGTCCGCGGCGCGGACTGGAGCGAGTCGACCACCGCCCGCTGCAGGGGATCCAGCGGTGCGTCGGCCGCCTCGTCGGCCCGGGCCCTCGCCAGCGCAGCTGCTGCCACCGTCGCTGCTGCCACGAGGGCAACGCGCAGGCCGCGACCAAACGGGCGGCGCGAGGCGGGCCGCGGACTTCCTGCCATGAGACTGCCGGACGGGGCGCGCTACGGCGTGGCCGCGGCTCCCAGCCGCTGTCGCCAGCCGGCAATCTGTTCGGCCACCGACGAAGGCGCCGTGGAGCCGAAACTCGCCATCCGCTCAACTGCCCGGGAGGCCCCCAGGGCCCCGCGCAGGGCGGCGTTCCAGCCGGCGTATTCCCGCGAGAACTCCTCGTCGGCAAGGTCTGCCAGGGCCAGCCCGCGGGTCATCGCCAGGCGGACGAGCCGCCCGACCGTCTCGTGGGCCGTCCGCTGCGGCACGCCCTGGGCGATCAGCGCCTCCATCAGGCTGGTGGCGTCGAGGTGTCCCTGGTCGATCGTGGCGGCGATCCGTCCGCGGTCGAACGACGTGCCCGCCACGAGCGGCGCCGCGACGCCGAGCGCGGCCTCGAGGGTGTCGATCGAATCGAACAGGGTCTCCTTGTCCTCCTGCAGGTCGCGGTTGTAGGCCGTCGGCAGTCCCTTGAGGAGCACCAGCAGCGCCTGCACGTTGCCGATCGCCCGCGCGCTCTTGCCGCGGACGAGCTCGAGCACGTCGGGATTGATCTTCTGCGGCATGATCGAACTGCCCGTGCAGAACGTCTCCGGCAGCTTCAGGAACCCGAACTCCTGCGTGCTGTACAGGATCCACTCCTCGGCCCATTGCGAGAGGTGGACCATCGCCAGCGCGATCACGAAGGCGAGCTCGACGGCGAAGTCGCGGTCGCTGGCGGCGTCGAGGCTGTTGGCGGCCACCGCCCCGAAGCCGAGCGACTCGCGGACGTGCTCGCGGTCGATCGGCAGGCTCGACCCCGCCACGGCGCCCGAGCCGAGGGGCAGCACGTTGGTCCGCCGCCGGCAGTCGGCCAGCCGGTCGCGGTCGCGGGCGAACTTCTCGCACCAGGCGAGCAGCTGGTGGGCCGCGAGCACCGGCTGGGCCCGCCGCAGGTGCGTGTAGGCCGGGATCACGACCGCCGCCTCGCGCTCCGCGAAGCCGAGGAAGGCCCGCTGGAGGTCGGCGAGGCCGGCGTCGAGCCGGTCGATCGCCCGCCGGCAGAAGAGCCTCAGGTCCGTGGCCACCTGGTCGTTGCGGCTCCGCGCGGTGTGGATCTTGCGGCCGGCGTCGCCGAGCCGGGCCGTGAGCGCGGATTCCACGTGGAGGTGGATGTCTTCCTTCGACACGCTGTACTCGAACCGGCCGGCGTGGATCTCGCCGCGGATCTCCTCCAGCACGTGCGTGATGGCGTCGGCTTCCTGGACCGTGAGCAGCCCGCAGTGGGCGAGCATCCGGGCGTGCGCGATCGAGCCGTCGATGTCGTCGTCGGCGAGCCGCTTGTCGAACGACACGCTCTCCGAGAACAGCTCGACCCGCTTGTCGGTGGGCTCGCGGAACACGCCCCCCCAGGCCTTCTGGTGCGGGCTCGGCGATGGGGATGGGTTGTCGGCTTCGGACACGGGTCGGTCTTCCGGAGGGGCCGCGATCACGAAACCTTACCCTCCCGGCACTCAGGCGGGGAACTCGCGTCACGCGGAGGGCCGCTACACTTCCCGCATGACCTCACCCGAGGAGTTTCTGGCGCCCGGCGGGCGGCTCGCCGCGCGGCTGGCCGGGTGGGAGTCGCGGCCGCAGCAGCTCGAGATGGCGCGGCTCGTCGCCGACGCGATCGCCGGCCGACGGCACGCGATCGTCGAGGCCGGCACCGGGGTGGGCAAGAGCCTCGCGTACCTCGTGCCGGCGGTGCTCGCGGCCACGTCCGATCAGGCGGAACCGGCCGCGGAGGTCGAGCCCGACTGGGACGACGGACCCGCACCGGCCCCGGAAGCCCAGCGGCCGCGGCGGGTCGTGATCTCGACGCACACGATCGCGCTGCAGGAGCAGCTCGTCGACAAGGACATCCCCCTCGTGGCCGCCGTCATGCCGCGGGAGTTTTCGGCGGTGCTCGTCAAGGGCCGCAGCAACTACGTGAGCCTGCGGCGGCTCGAGCTGGCGGTCGAACGGGCCGGCAGCCTGTTTCCCGAGGAGGGGGAGCGGGCCGAACTGCTCGAGCTCGCCGCCTGGGCGCGGCGGACGGGCGACGGCTCCCGCGCCGACCTGCCCGTCATGCCCAGCGACGGCGTCTGGGACGAGATCGCCAGCGACTCCGGCAACTGCATGGGCCGCGCCTGCCCGCGGTACCAGGAGTGCCACTACTACGCCGCCCGGCGGCGGATGGGCCATGCGCAGGTGCTGGTCGTCAACCACGCCCTGTACTTCGCCGACCTGGCGGTGCGGCGCTCGGGGGCCAGCCTGCTGCCGCCCCACGACATCGTGATCTTCGACGAGGCGCACACCATCGAGGCCGTGGCCAGCGAACATCTCGGGATCGGCGTGTCGAGCGGCGGCGTCGAACGCGTGCTCTCGAAGCTCCACAGCGAGCGGACGCACCGCGGCCTGCTCGTCCACTACAAGATGCACGAACTCGAGATCGACGTCCGCCGGGCGCGGCGGGCGGCCGAGGAGTTCTTCGGCGCGGTGCGCGAGGCGGTCGACGACCGGGGCGAGCCCCCGTGGCGGATCGCGCGGCCCGGCCTCGTGCCGAACTCCGTCGGCGTGCACCTCCAGTCGCTCGCGCGGAAGCTCCGTGCCGCGGCCGACGGCATCGGCAACCCCGCGGAGCGGCACGACTTCACCGCGCTCGCCGACCGGCTCGACGCCCACGCCGGCGCGGTCGAGACCTGGCTCGGCCAGAAGGATCCCGGGAGCGTGTGGTGGGTGGAGGCCCAGCGGTCGCGCCGCGGCCGAGAGCGGATCACGCTGGCCAGCGCCCCGATCGACGTGGGCGAGACGCTCCGCCGCGAACTCTTCGGCCGGATGGGCACCGTCGTGCTCGCCAGCGCCACGCTCGCCGTGCAGGCTGTGAACAGCCGTCGCGACGACGAGGCGTGGGATGGCGACGCGCCGCATGGCGGGGCGGTGGACGCGGAAGCCTTCGCCTTCCAGCGGCGCCGGCTCGGGATTCCCGACACGGCGCTCGCCCGGCGGCTCGGCAGCCCGTTCGACTATCCGCGACAGGCGAAGCTCGTGCTCGTGGACCGGCTGCCCGATCCGGCGAGCCGCGACGCCTACGACGCGGCCGTGGTGCGGATGATCCGCCGCTACGTGGCCCGAAGCGAGGGGCGGGCGATGGTGCTGTTCACGAGCCACGCGTCGCTCGCCAAGGCGTCAACGGAACTCGCCGGCTGGTGCGTGCGGCGGAACTACCGGCTCGTGAGCCAGGCCGACAACCTGCCGCGGTCGCGGATGCTGGAGATGTTTCGCGAGGGACCGGCGAGCGTGCTCCTGGGGACCGACGGGTTCTGGCAGGGCATCGACCTGCCGGGCGACTGCCTGGTGACCGTGATCATCACGAAGCTGCCGTTCGCCGTGCCCGACCGGCCGTTGGTGGCGGCGCGGATCGAGGCGATCAAAGAGGCCGGCGGAAACGCGTTCGCCGAATACCAGCTTCCCGAGGCGGTGCTCAAGCTCAAGCAGGGCTTCGGGCGGCTGATCCGCACGCACACCGATCGCGGCACGGTCGTGATCCTCGATCCGCGGATGCTCACGAAGCCCTATGGCAAGGTGTTTCTCGAGAGCCTCCCGCCGGCCGCGGTCGAGATCGAGCCCTTCGCGGACGAGGCCGGTTGATCACCTGATCAGCTGGTCGCTCACCCGCACACTCGATCGCGCGATCGCTCGGGGCTGCCCGTGCCCCGTCGCCGGACGCTCGCGGCGGGCATCGTGTCCGCCGCTCTCTGCACGACGGCTGGCGCTCCGCCATCCTGGCTCCGCTGGCCGCCGAGCCCGGCTCCCGGGGCACGGGCAGCCCCGAGCGGTCGGTTGAGCATGCATCCCGATGCACCGCCGCGCCGCCGGCAGCGGTGCGGCCGGCGCCGGCCGCTCACGCGGTGAGATGCAGCTCGGCCCATGTCGTCGGGTCGCCGTCCCACGGATACTCCGGCGGCGCGAAACACGGGACCTTGCCGAGGCGGCGATCAACCAGGGCCGCGAAGAAGCCGAGCGTCGGCACCTCCGCCGGGTCCCAGCCCGGCAGGGCGGCGGCGGAGAGGAAGGCGTCGATCCGCCAGCCGTCGGCCGTTGGGGCCGACTCGATCGAGATCGCGTCGGCGGGGAGTTCCGCGGGCACCTCGCTCGTCCGCGGGATGGCCGCGGCCACGGCCGCGGGCTTGTCGGCAAGCCGGCCGCCGCCCGTCGGCAGCAGCGCGAGCCGGCGGCAGAAGCGGCCGGCCCGATGGCTGTCGCCGGTCGGCCGGGTGGCGATCCAGAGGTGCAGGCCGTCACTGTCCTCGGGCCGAGTGGTATGGCACCACCGCGAGGTGCCGACGCCCCGGGCGACGGCCCTGACGGCGAGACCTGCCGGGTTCCACGCCAGCCAGAGATCGAGCACATCCGGCACGCCGGCCACATCGGCGAAGGACGGCAGCCGGCAGGCCTCGTCGACCGCCCACCGCGCGGGAGGCCAGAGCACGTCGCGCCGCGGGCAGCGCAGCCGGAACTTGAACAGCGACGCGGGGTTGACCAGCGGGCTCATCGCGAGGGGACGCCGAAGGTGGGATTATGACGGTCGGGGAACGACGACCGGTGCGGCGGGCGTGTCCTATAGTAGCAGTGCCGGCGGGCTGGCCACCCGCCGCACCAGATGCGGATCGTGACGGATGCGGGTTCTCGAAATCGCCAGCGAGGCGGTTCCCTTCGCCAAGACCGGCGGCCTCGCCGACGTGGCCGGCGCGCTGCCGGACGCCCTGGCCGGCCTTGGCTGCGACGTGTCGCTGGTGATCCCGGCCCACGCCGAGGCGCTCGGCAAGGGGCTGCCGGTCGAGCCGACGGGAATCGAGTTCGACGTGCCGATCGGCAGTCGTGTCCGACCCGCCCGGATCCTCCGCTGCCCGCGCCCGGGCGGCCGGGCCGCGGTGTACCTCGTCGCCAACGACGACCTCTTCGGCCGGCCCACCCTCTACGGCGGCGCCCGCGACTATCCCGACAACGCCGAGCGGTTCATCTTCTTTTCGCGGGCCGCGGTCGAACTCGCCTGCCGCCTGGGCGGGCCGTGGGACGTGCTCCACTGCCACGACTGGCAGACGGGACTGGTGCCCGCCTACCGCCGGCTGCTCTCCGGGGCGCACCCCGCAGTCGCGCGATCGAGCACGGTGATGACGATCCACAACCTCGCCTACCAGGGGCTCTTCTGGCACTGGGACATGCTGCTCACCGGCATCGACTGGAGCCACTTCACCTGGCGGGAGATGGAGTTTCACGGCCAGCTCAGCCTGCTCAAGACCGGCATCGTGTTCGCGGACGCGGTGAGCACCGTGAGCCCGACCTACGCCCGCGAAATCCAGTCGGCGCCGGGCGGCTGCGGGCTCGAGGGGTTGCTCGCG
>VGYR01000066.1 GCA_016872925.1 Planctomycetota bacterium | reverse complement strand
GACCGCCATGATGCAGATGACCACCAGGTCGCTCAAAAGGTGCAGGCGGTTGACGTGTGATCGTGGGTCCGGCAGGAGGGCAAACTCCTCGAGAATGCCTTTGACATCCATGTCCAGAACGGCTTCGGTATCCTTTGGCACAGCTGTATCTCCAACGAAGGCTTTGACAAAAAATCCTGACAAAGCCGATCATCGCAAACACGGGCTTGCCGCGCCAGCCCAGATTACCCAGAGTGCGCGCCGGCCCTGGCCTCCTTCCACCGGCCCGACGCAAGCATGTGGGCATGATGCTCCTCGGCATTGGCCATCTCCCGGCCGGCATCGGGCACGTCGTCGAGATCGTCGGCCCGATGGGGCGGCAGTTCGATCCGCTCGAGCGGGAACATGTCGTAATACTTCCGCGGGACGTACCACGGCATGTGCGGCTTGTGCATCCCGACGGCGAGGAAGAACGGCCGCTCGTGCCGCCGGCCCAACTGCTCGATGCCGTAGTCGACGATCTGCCAGTCCTCGAGTTCGTCGTCACGGCATTGGAGTAACGCGAAGCGGATCGTGCCGACGCCCGGATCCTGCCCGGGGGCGAGCCCCGGGTCGCCGCCGGATGATTCCAGGTAGTGGTCCCAGTCCGTCGGTCGTCTGAAGGCATCGTGGTAGATCTTTCCGGCGCCGCACACGAAGTAGCCGGCGCGGCGAAACGCCGCCGTCAGCGTGAGTTCCGGCGAAATCACAGTCCGCCAGTCGTTCTCATTGTCGTAGACGCCGGTGCTCGAGGGGCGAAGCCCCGACATCAGCGCCGTCCGGGAGGGATTGCAGACCGGCGCCGCACAGTAGGCACGGGTGAAGGTGGTGCCGCGGGCGGCGAGACGATCGAAGTTGGGCGTGAGGCTCTGCGGGGTGCGGCCAAAGCAGGTCACCCAATCGCGAAGATCGTCGACGGCGATGAACAGCACGTTCGGCCGCGCCGGTGGCTCGCTCGCCCGGGCGGCGTTCGGCAGGGCACTGACTGCGAGCGCGATTCCCAGCAGGCCGCTTACGCAGCGCTGCCGGACGGCCTGGCACCGCTCTCGAACGTGTAGGATTCCCATATGCCCGCTGCTCTGCCGGTGATTCTACCGCAGCAGCAAGATCAGGATTTGGCCGCTTTCCGTCGGACTCATCGCATGCCACGCGAGCATCTGCAGGTTCAGCGTCGATGTCGTGCATGCGCGATGGTGATGCTCGGCGCGGTGACCCTGGCCGGCGACGCGGTGGCCGCGGCGGGGATCGACGTCTGGGCGGCACCCGCCGCGCAGAAGGTGTTTCAGGACGACACGCCCCCGGCCGGGGTCGGCCCCGACCTGCGGCTCGAGGCGGCAGGCGGTGAGACCGAGTCGGCGCAGGTGGTGCTGCGAGCGGAGGGCGAGGCGTGCACGCTGACCGATGCCGCGGTTTCCGAGTTCCGAAATGAACGCGACGAGGCCTGTCCCGACGTCACCACCGGCCTGTTCCAGGTGGCTTTCATCCACCTGCCGAGCCTGAACCGGTCCTGGCCCGACCCGCTGCCGCCGTTTCGCGGGCCGCTGCAGCTGCTTCCGGATCGGACTCAGCCGCTCTGGCTGAGCGTGCAGGTGCCCCCGGCGGCGCCGGCCGGCACCTACCGGGCCACGCTGCGGCTGGTGTTCGACTCCGCACCCGCGCGGATCGTTCCGCTCACGCTGCGGGTCTTCGGGTTCCGCCTTCCGGAACACCCCTCCCTCCGCACCGCGATCGGCAACCAGATGGGATTCGTCCTGCCTCACCACGGAGTGCAGGCCGGCACGCCGGAGGCGGCCACGCTGGAGCGAAACTACTACGAGTTCCTGCTCCAGCGCCGGCTCTCGCCCTATTCGCTGCCCTGCGACCTGTGTTCGCCCGAAGCGGCCCGCTGGCTCGACGACCCACGGCTCACGAGCTTCGTGATTCCCGTGAGCGACGAGATGCGGAGTTCCGGCGGGTCACCGCACACCTCCGCGACCGCGACTGGCTGAAGAAGGGCTTCGTCTACGTCTGGGACGAGCCGCAGACCCAGGACGACTTCGATCAGCTCACGAAGCGGGCGCGTCGGATCCGCGAACTCGAGCCGCAGGCCGCGATCATGGTGCCCTTCAACGGCAACCCGCGGGAGACGACGGGCCTCTCGACCTACGCGCGACTCGACGGAATCGTGGACCAGTGGTGCCCGCTGTCCAGCGCCGTCGACGTCGACGAGCAGGCGAACCGGGCGACACGGGGGGAGGGCTCCTGGTGGTATGTCTGCTGCGTGCCTCGGCAGCCGCGGGCCAATCTGATGGTCGACTGGCCGGGAACCGCCCATCGAGCGCTCTTCTGGCAGCAGAAGCAGCGGGGCATCGACGGCTTTCTGTACTGGTCGGCCACCCACTGGGATCCGCAGTACACGGCCGATCCCTGGACCGACATCCGCACGTATGCCTTCAAGGGAGACTGCTACGGCGACGGCTCGCTGGTGTATCCCGGCGGGCGGGTAGGCATCGATGGGCCGGTGAGCTCGATCCGGCTCGAACTGCTCCGCGACGGCACGGACGACTTCGAGTATCTGACGCTGTTCGAGCGCGTCCGCGGCCGCGAGGCGATGCAGGGGCTGATCCGCCGGGTGACCACGAGCCTCAACGACTTCACCGACGATCCCGCCGTGCTCGACGGCGTCCGCCGGGATCTCGCCGAAGCGGTGGAGCAGGTTGCGGGCCAGCCGGCGGCCGGGGAGCCCAAGTGAGGCTGCTGGGACTCGAACCCAGGACCAACGGATTAAAAGTCCGATGCTCTACCGACTGAGCTACAGCCTCGTCACGTATCCTACCGAGGCCCGGGACGCGGGCAACGCGAACCTCGAGGGCCCCGCCATGCACGCCGACGAACCCGGCCCCGGGCCCGCCCGGCTGATGCTGGCACTCGCCGTCGTGCTGGCGGCGCCGGCGCTCGCCGCCGGCCAGTCCGGCGGATCGCCGGCAGGCGTTGACCGGAACGCCGCGTCGAGGCAGCCGGTGATCGTGCCGCAGGATGACGACGGCACGATCCTGCTCTCCGGCAGCCATGCGGTGGTCCGCGGCACGATGCTCCGCTGGGAGCCCCAGCCGCACAAGCTCACGCTCGGCTACTGGACGCAGGCCGAGGACGCGGCCGAGTGGACGTTCGCCGTGAACGCGCCCGGGGACTTCGAGGTCGAGGTGCTGCAGGGCTGCGGCACGGGGCAGGGGGGCAGCGAGATGGCGGTCACGCTCGATCCCGGCCGCATCGCCGCCACGCTCCGGTTCGTGGTCGAAGACACCGGCGGCTTCCAGCAGTTCCGGCCGCGGACCGTTGGCCGAGTCACGATCGCCGATGTCGGCACGCACGTGCTCCGCATCAAGCCGGAGCGGATCGCCACGCACGCGGCCTGCGACATTCGCCAGGTCCGCCTCGTGCCCGTGGCGCCGGAATCAGCGAAGCCCGTCGCCTCACCGCCATGACCCGCCCGCACGGCGGGAAGGGAAGTGCCCGAGAGAGGACTTGAACCTCCACCCAGTTACCTGGACAAGAACCTGAATCTTGCGCGTCTGCCAATTCCGCCACTCGGGCGAGTGGACTTCTGATCCTAACAGCGGGCTGCCGACGGAAAAGCCCCCGCCCATGCGGCCGCACGTGCCGCAGCCGGGCGGCGGACGGCGAGGTGCGCCGACGAGATTTTTGCCGCCTCCGAGCCGACGATGCGCCGACGTCGAAGGCGGTCTAACGGTGCCGGCAGCGGGCCACGAAGGCCGCATAGTCCTTCGGCGTGTCGATGCCACGCGCCGCGTGGTCGATGACGGCGGCCACGATCGGCACACCCGCCTCGACGAGCCTGAGTTGCTCGAGACTCTCGAGCGCCGCCAGCCGTGATTCCGGCAGCGAGTTCCAGCGCTCGAGCAGGCCGCGCCGGTACGCATACAGGCCGAGGTGCTGCCAGTAGAACGGCGGCGCTGCCGCCAGCAGATCGTCGCTCCAGTCGCGGGCGGCCGGCACCGGCGCCCGGCTGAAGTACAACGCTCGCCAGCAGCCGGTCTCCTCACGGCCGTCGGCATGCCGCCAGGGGGTGAGCACCGCCTTGACGGCGGCCGGGTCGTCGAGATCGACGCGGGATCTCATCGGCGTCACCAGCGTCGCCATCTCGGCGCCGGGACAGCGGTCGAGGGCGTCGATCGCGGCATCGATCGCCGAGGCGACGAGTTCCGGCTCGTCTCCCTGCACGTTCACGATCACGTCGCTCGCCGGCAGGCGCGGCAGCGCCTCCACGATCCGCGCCGATCCGCTCGGTGCCTCCCGCGACGTCATCACCGCCGCGCCGCCGAAGCCGCGGACGGCCGCGGCGATCTCCTCGCTGTCGGTCGCCACGATCACCGCTCCGGCCGACCGTGCGCGGCACGCCACCTCCCAGGTGTGGGCGATCAGCGGGCGGCCGGTGTCCGCCAGGAGCATCTTCCGCGGCAGGCGGGTGCTCGAGAGCCGGGCCGGGATCACGATCACCGCCGAGGATCGAGACGCCATGGGACCAAATCATCCCTTTCGTGGGCGAGGCGCGGTCGCGGGCAGCTCGCATCGCCGGAAGGCGGGGGCAGTGCGGCGCGGGCGGCCCTGCCCGCTGCTCGACCGCACCAACGGGAGGATTCTCTCGATGCGCGGCATCGTCGGCTATGTCGGTTTCGGCGGGCCGAATCCCCGGCCGCGGAAACCGCGAGCGCGACGCCGGTGAGCCGCCGCCGCGGCCCGTGGCATGGCCCGTCAGCCGGCCTGCGACCTCACGGGCGCCGCGCGGACCCGGCGGCTGCGGCCGGCGCGGGCTCGCCGCCCCCCACCGGCCTGAGGGCGAAGAAGGTGGCGTAGATCGCGTCGCTCGCCTCGTTGAGCCGCGACTGAAAGGAATCGATGAAGCCGTGCAGCCCCGGCTCCGCCCCGAGGATCTCGTCGATGGCTCCGTAGTTGAGGTGCGAGCGGAGCCGACCGAGGAGCTGCTCGGCCGGGTTGGAGTAGGCGCCCTTGGCGCCGCCGGTGATCGCGAGGAGCGACTCCTCGGCCTTGATCAGGCAGAAGTGCATCGCCCGGGGAAACTCCCGGTCGAAGATCAGAAAGTCGGCCACCCGTCGCCGCGAGATCGCACCGTGCACCTTGCGGTACATCTCGAGGGCACTGGCACTCTCGAGCACCGCGGACCAGCGGACGGCATCGCCATCGCCGTCCCCTCCGGCCCCGCTTGCCGGCCGCGCGAGCGGCACAGCGGCCGGCTGGTTCCAGGCTGCGATCTCCGCTCCGGGGCCCGAGCCGAAGGCCGCGGCCCCGCTTGCCGGCCGCGCGAGCGGCACAGCGGCCGGCTGGTTCCAGGCTGCGATCTCCGCTCCGGGGCCCGAGCCGAAGGCCGCGGCCCCGCTTGCCGGCCGCGCGAGCGGCACAGCGGCCGGCTGGTTCCAGGCTGCGATCTCCGCTCCGGGGCCCGAGCCGAAGGCCGCGGCCCCGCTTGCCGGCCGCGCGAGCGGCACAGCGGCCGGCTGAAAGTAGTGCTCCACATCCAGCACCCGGCTGGTCTTGTCGGCCCGCTCCACCAGCCGCCCCAGCCGCGCGAAGTGCCACGCTTCGCCGTGCGACATCGTGGCGTCGGCCACCCCGCTGATCAGTTGGCTCGCCCGCTTGACCTCCTCGAGAAACTCGCGCGGGTGCTCGATCTCGACGTTCGCCGCCGCCGCGGCCCGCACGGCGAGGTGGGCCTTGTTGATCTCCTGCCACATCGCCGTGCTGATCATGTCGCGGACGGTGCGGGCGTTCTCGCGGGCAGCCTGCAGGCAGGAGGCGATCGAGTTGGCATTGGCCTGGTCGATGGCCAGAAACGAGATCACGTTGGCCTGGTCGGCGAGGCCGTACCGGGCCCAGAAGTCGGCTTCGTCGCCGAACGTGCAGACCAGGGCGCTCCACAGGCGTCCGGGGCTGATCGTGCCCTCCAGCACCAGCCCGAGCGTGGTCTCGACCGCCCGGGCGACGTTCTCCGCTCGCTCGATCTGCCGGTTCATCCAGTACACGCTTTCGGCGACACGCGAGAGCATGGCTATCGCCTCCCCTCGTGCACGACCCACGTGTCCTTGCTGCCCCCCCCCTGCGACGAGTTGACCACCAGCGACCCCTTCACGAGGGCCACGCGGGTGAGCCCGCCCGGGAGCACGAAGATGTCTTCCCCGTAGAGAATGAACGGCCGGAGATCGACGTGCCGGCCCTCGAGCGAGTCGCCCACCACCGTCGGCACCCGGGAGAGCGAGAGCATCGGCTGGGCGACGTAGTTGCGGGGATTCGCCTTGATCCGGCCGCGGCACTCCTCGAGCTGCTCCTGCGTGGCCCGAGGCCCGAGGACGATTCCGTACCCACCGCTCTCGTTGGCCGGCTTGACGACGAACTCACCCAGCCGGGAGAGCACGTGGTCGCACTGGGCCGGCTCCCCGCAGACGAAGGTGGGCACGTTGGGGATGATCGCGTCCTCGCCGAGGTAGTAGCGGATGATCTCGGGCACGTAGGCGTAGACCGCCTTGTCGTCGGCGATCCCGGTGCCGGGGGCGTTGACGAGGGCCACGTGGCCGGCCCGGTACGCCCGCATCAGGCCGGGCACTCCGACGAGCGAGTCGTCGCGGAAGGCGAGCGGGTCGAGGAAGTCGTCGTCGATCCGGCGGTAGATCACGTCCACCCGCTCGAGACCATGCGTCGTCCGCATGAAGACGACGTCCCCCTGGACCACGAGGTCGGAGCCCTGCACCAGCTCCACGCCCATCTGCCGGGCCAGGAAACTGTGCTCGAAGTAGGCCGAGTTGTAGATGCCGGGCGTGAGCACCACGACCGTCGGATCACGCGCCTGCGGCGGGGCGACGTATTCGAGCATCGCCCGGAGCTTCTCCGGGTAGTCCTCCACGGGGCTGATTCGCTGGCCGGTGAACAGCTGCGGGAACGTCCGCTTCATCACCTCCCGATTCTCGAGCACGTACGACACTCCCGACGGCGTGCGGAGGTTGTCCTCCAGCACGTAGATCACGCCGTCGGCCCCGCGAACGAGGTCGGTGCCCGTGATGTGGCACCACACGCCCCGCGGCGGCTTGAGCCCGGCGCAGGGGCCGCGGAAGCACCTGCCCGAATCGACGAGCCAGTCGGGAACGACGCCGTCGGCGACGATCTGCCGGCGGTTGTAGACGTCGTCGATGAACAGGTTCAGTGCCCGGATCCGCTGCGTCAGGCCCCGCTCGATCACGGACCACTCGGCCGCCTCGATCACCCGCGGCACGATGTCGAAGGGCCAAATCTTCTCCGTCCCGGCCTCGTGGCCGTAGACGTTGAAGGTGATCCCCATCGTGAGCAGCATCCGGTCGGCGGCCCGCTGCCGCTCGGCGAGCTCCCCGTCCGACGCGGCGGCCAGCCGACCGACGAGCAGTTCGGCCCCGGGCCGGGGCCGCAGCGCCCCGTCGAACAGCTCGTCGTGAAAGCCCTCGGTCTTGTAGGCCTGAAGATCCATGGCGGCCGGCGCGGAAGGAGGGGGCGGCTGTCGCGACGACAGGCCGCCTCGCAGGCCGTCGCGATTCCGCGGAGAATACCCGACTCGAGCGGCGGGGCAACGGGCGGGAGCGATTCCGCCCCCGCGGTGCGGATGCGCGGTCCGGCGGCCCAGGTCGAGCGCCGACGGCAGTCGCACCCGGCGCGGTCAGGCCTTGCGCGACAGGATCTCGGCCAGCACCTTGTCGAGATCCCCCGGCTGCACCGGGAACGGCAGCACCCGCCGCAGGCCGTCGACCTTCGCGGCGCCGATCAGGGAAGCCTGCCGCGAACTGGCCAGCAGCACCGCCGGCACCGTCGCGAACTGGGGATCGGCGGAGAGCCGGTTGAAGGCGTCGACGGCGGGGGCGCCGAGTTCGCGGGTGCTGATCACCAGGAAATCCGCGGGCACGGGCGTGCCCGTGAATCGCGCCAGGGCCCGCTGGGGATTCTCGGTGAGCAGCACCCGGTAGCCGAGCTTTCCGAACATCTCGCGGAGCGCCTGCTGCGGCTTCTCCCCGGCCTCGACGAGCATCACGCTCCCCCTGCCGGCGGTCGTGGCCTTCCCGGCAGTCGTCGTCGGCTTCGCCGGCGCATCCGCCGGGGTGGCCTCGCCGGACGCCCGCCGCGCGATCGCCGACTCGAGCGCCAGCCGCACGTCGGTCGCGGTCTGATACCGCTCCAGTGGATCGAAGTGCATCATCCGCGACACGACGTCCACGACGTCACGCGGCAGGTCCGGACACTTCGTGCCCAGCGGCACCACCTGCTGGAAGCGCCGCGGGTCTCCCCGCACGCTGCGGTCGCGGGACTCGGTGAGCGGCGCCGACCCCGCGAGCGCCAGGTACGTCACCGTCCCCAGGAAGTAGATGTCGCTGCGGGCGCTGTCGTCGCGAACACCCGTGGCCTTTTCCAGGGCCACGTAGTCGATCGTCCGCGGCTTCTCCACCCGACCCAGCGCCTTGTCGCCCGAGTCGTCGACGCCGGCGAGGCCGAAGTCGACGAGCTTCGCCCGGCCGGTCGACGAGATGATCACGTTGGAAGCCTTCATGTCGCGGTGGGTCACGCCGCGGCGATGGGCGTATTCCAGGCCGCAGGCCGCCTGTTGGATCAGGTCGAGCACGCGGGGCACGTCGACCGCGCCGCGGATCTTGACGAGCTCGCGGAGCGTCTGGCCCTCGACGAACTCCATGGTCAGGTAGCTAGCGCCGTTCTGCTGCCCCACGTCTTCGATGGCGACGATGTTGGGATGCCGCAGGAGACGGCCCATCTCTCCTTCGTGCTGGAAGGCGCGGCACTTCTCGGGATCCGACGCATAGCGGTTCCGCAGGACCTTGACCGCGAGCACGGCGCCGGTGTCGTGGTGGATCGCCCGATAGACCCGCGCGAAGGAGCCGGAGCCGATCTGGTAGAGGATCCGTGCCCGCCCGTAGAAGTAGCCCAACCGCTCGCCGCGCAGCAGCCGCTCGAGCTGGAATCCCGTGAGCAGTTCGCGACGCACCAACACCTGGCCGAACGCCTGGGCGTCGAGCGCATGGCCGCCCGCCTCGGCGAACACGGTCGCCAGCGTGCCGAGGGGCGCGAGATCGAGATCGCCCACAGCGTGCAGCAGGTTGTCAGCCGTCGACGGTTTCATGACGCGGGGAGCCGGCAGGAGTTCCCTCATCAAACCACGGAACGCGTCGGTTTGCGACCGCCCCCCATTTCCCCCAGCTCATCTGGAGCCGGATGCCGTGGAGTGCTAGAAGCCCCGACTTCCCTTCTCCCCGGGTTTTCATGGACATCCCGCCTTCCGCACCCCCGCGGCAGCCCCGGCGTGCGCCCCGGTCATCCACCCGGGTGTCGTGGCCGCTGGCCGTGGCGATCGCCTGCAGCCTCACCGGGCCCGCCGGGGCGGGCGACTTCGTGGACGACTGCGAAGGTCCGACGACCTCCTGGAGCGTGCCGGCGGATGCGTCGCCGGCCGTCCGGCACGCCCGCTCCGGGGAAGCCCCGCACCGCGGGGCGGCGTGCGAGCGGCTCACGCTCGACGTCCCGGGCGGCCGCCCGGTCCGGGTCGAGGCCGCGTGCGGGCCGGCCGTCGTGATCGACGAACTGCGGGCGAGTCTGTGGGTGCGGGCGAACCGGCCGGACGTCCGGGTGGCCGTCCGCGTGGTCCTGCCGGAGTGGGTCTCGGCCCGCAGCGGGCGGACCGTCGAGGTGCTCGTGCCCGGCACGGCCACGCGCGACGTCGACCGCTGGGAACGGCTGGAGATCGCCGACGTGACCGCGGCGCTCGCTCGCCGGCTGCCGCCCCTGCGAATGGAGCATGGCCCCGGATCGCTCGCGGGGGCCCGGGTCACGCATCTCGTGCTCGACGCCGCTCCCACTCCCGGAAGGCTCGAGTTGGCGATCGACGACGTCGCCGTCACGGGCATCCTGCCCCCCTCCCCGGCAACGCCGGCATCGGGCCGGGCGGCCGACCCGCTCGTCCAGCAGGCCGCGGCGGTGGCCGACGTGGTGGATCCGCCGGCCGGGCTCAACCGCGGTGTCCTGGAAGTCGACGGGTTGCCTTTCTTTCCGAGATCGATCGACTGGAACGGCGAGCCCCTCGCAGCCCTGGCGGCGCTCGGCTTCAACTGCGTGCGCTTCGCGGAGCCGGCCACCAACGGCCAGCTGGCCGACGCCCGGCGGGCCGGGCTGTGGGTCGTCTGCCCGCCACCGCCGATTCCCGACGTCGACCTCCGCGACCCGGCCTCGATGCCGGCCCTCCGCAACTGGGATCGCGTGCTGATGTGGGACATGGGCGCCGGCCTCGACGAGTCGCACGTCGAGGAACTCGCCGAGCGCGGCCGGCGCGTGCGGGCCTGCGACCAGCGGGCCGGACGACCGCTGATCGGATCGGCTGATTCCGGTCTCCGCGTGGTGTCCCGCCACGTCGACATGCTCGTGGCCCGAAAGACCGTCTTGGGCACGAGCCTGGAACTGGTCGACTACCTCACGTGGCTGCGGGAACGACCGCGGCTCGCCCGCCCGGGCACCCCCCTCCTGGCCACGATCTCGACCGAGATCGACCCGCGGGCGGCGCGGCAGGCCGCGGCACTGGCCGGCGTCGGCGGCCGGGGGCTGGCAGTCGACGGCGAGAGCCTCTCCCTGGCCGCCTTCTCCGCGCTGGCGGCCGGGACTCGGGGCATCCTGTTCACGTCCACGCGCCGGCTCGACGGCGACGACCGCGAGTCCAAGGCGCGTGCCGCCGCCGCCCGCGAGATGAACCTCCGCCTCCAGGTGCTCGAGCCGTGGGGCGCCGCCGGCCGCTTCGCGGCCCGCGCCCAGACCAGCAGCAACGAGGTCCAGGCGTTCGTCATGGAGGCCGCGCGGGCGCGCACGGTCGTCGCCTGGAGGTGCGTCCAGGGAGCCCAGATCGTCGCCCGGCGGTATGCCGGCGGCGACATCCCCGCCAACGAGATGCCGCTGACGATTCTCGTTCCCGGCGTGCCGGAGGCGCATCAGGCTTGGGAGGTCGCTCCCGGCGGCCTGAGGCCGCTGCGGCAGCAGCGGGTGACCGGGGGCGTGTCGGTGACGCTCGACGACTTCATGACCCACGCGATCATCCTGTTCAGCGGCGAGCCGGCCGTCACGGCGCACGTGCAGGCCCGCGTGCGCGGGATGGCGGCAGCGGAGCTCTCCTCGGCGCGGGCGACGGCGGCGACGGCGCTTGCGGCCGCAGGCGACCTGCTCGGCCGTCTGCCCCCCCAGGCGCTCAGCGGACCGCCCCCGGTGGCGGCGGTGCCGATGCTCTCCGAGGCGGGGCGACTGGCGGCGGAGGCGGAGGCCATCGCCGCGGCCGAGCCGGCCGCAGCCACCGTCAAACTCCGCCGGGCCGCGGCGATCGCGGGGCAGTTCGAGCGGCGCGTCTGGGAGAACGGCGTGAAGGCCGAGGGTTCGATGGTGTCGAGCCCGCTGCTGGCATCGGACACCGCCCTCGGGGAGGAATGGCAGTTCGTGGCCGCGCGCGCCGCCACGGTGCCGGGCGGCGAGCTGCTCCAGGGCGGGGGCATGGAACGGATCGAGGATCTCGCCGCCGGCGGCTGGCGGCACTTTGCCCGCACCGACGGCGACATCCAGACGGGTGTCGAGATCGGCCGCTCGCAGCCCGCGTCGGGTCAAGGATGCCTGCGGCTGACGGCGAAGCCCGCCAGCGTCGACGAGGCGCCCGTGGTGGTGGAAACGCCGCCCGTGTGGGTCACGACGCCGGCGATCACCGCGCCGGCCGGGAAGCTGATCGAGATTTCGGCGCAGGTGATGGTGCCCAAGGCGATCACGGGCAGCGTCGACGGGTTGTTCGTGTTCGATTCGCTGGGCGGCCCCGCGCTCGGCGAGCGGGTGGCGGCGACCAAGGTGTGGCGGCGGCTGGTGCTCCACAGGATCGTGCCGGCCGATGCCGTCGGCGAACCGCTCACCGTGACCTTCGCACTCACCGGCCTGGGCACGGCGCTGGTCGACGACGTGTCGGTCCGGGTCGTGGAGCGAGGTGACCCGACGGCCGTGGTGGCCGTGCCCGTGTCGGCGCCCGCCGCCCCGGCGGCCGGCCGTGGATTCCCCACCCCGGGCGAACTCCTCGCTCAGCCGACCGCACCCCAGGCCCCACCTTCCCGGCCTGTCGAGGCCGCGCCCACGCCGGCCCCCACCTGGCCGGGGATGAGCCTGGAATGGCCCAAGCTCATGCCCTTCGGGCAGTCTTCGAACGACCCGCCCCCCGGTCCTGGCGGCGGCACGATCGATCCGTTCAAGCGGTCCCGGGGCAGTGCCCCGCCAACGGGAGACGCGCCGTAGCGTCAGGGTTCCGGGCTTGCCGCTTCGTCGCCGCGGCGTGTCGCGGTGCGTTGTCATACGGGTCACGCGTGAGCCTTGCGGATTGGCGAGGCTCGGGGCTGCCCGTGCCCGTCACCGGACGTTCGCTGCGGGCATCATGCCAATCCTGTTCGGCACGGCAGATGCGGGACTGGTCATTCCTTGTCGGGCGCGACTCGGGGCGTCAGGAAGCCGCAATCGCGTGAGCGATGCGGGCATGCGGGGGTGCGCCGCGGGTTGGAAACCCGCGCTACGAGGGGAAGAATCCGGGCACGGGTTGAAAACCCGCGCTCCTCTCAGCACGGGCGAGCCCGCGCCACGCGAGGCTCAGTCCCCAGCGCTTACGCGATCGGGGCTTGCGGAGGGCGGTGTGCGTGAGGGCGATACGGAAGCGTCACCGCGTGAGCGGTACGGCTGCCGCAAGCTGGACTCGGCCTCGGTCCCCAGCGCTCACGCGATTGGGGCTTGCGGTGCGGGGTCTGCGGAGGTGCGCCGCGGGTTGGAAACCCGCGCTCCTCTCAGGCATGGGTTGGAAACCCACGCTACGACCAGGCGCGGACAGTCCCGAGCCGCCGCGGCGGGGCGGCCCAGTGACCGCCGAGGGCGGCCCGCGCTTTGGCATCCAGGTCGCGAATCCGCCGCGTGCAGATCTCGAGAATCTCCTTGTCACCGAGGGCGGCGACCTGCTCGGCCGTGAGGATCTCGCCGAACTCCAGTCGAATCCGCCCGGGGCGGGGCAGGCGCCGCGTCCGCGGCCAGCACTCGAATCCCCCCACGATCGCCACCGGCACGATCGGCACGGCCGCCTTCTTGGCGATCAGGGCGAAGCCGCTCTTGAGTTCACCGAGCTGCCCGTCGTGCGTTCGCGCACCCTCGGGAAAGATGACCACCGCCGCGCCCCGCTCGAGCCGCTCGATCACCGCCTTCATCGCCTTGAGCGCGGAACCCTCGAGGTCGATCGGCACGGCATCGAGGGCCGTGATCAGGGCGGCGAAGGGCTTGAACCGGTACAGGGAACTGCGGGCCAGGCTCGATAGCCAGCGGTCGGTCGCCAGGCCCAGCAGCACCGGGTCGAGGAACGTCTGGTGGCTGGAGAGCACGATCAGGCCGCCCGTCTTCGGGAGCGGCTCCGCGAACCGTGCGCGGAAGCCCAACAGCGCCACCGCGAGCGTCCGTGACAGCACCCAGAGGCAGGAGTAGAGCGCCTTGCCGAAGGTGCCGTGACCGACGCCGTCGCGGCCGAGGACGCCACGCTCGCTCCGCGCGGCACGGTCGCTCATGCCCGCCGCTCCTCGACGAGCTGCGCCAGCCGCTCGACGACCTCGTCCGGCGTCAGGCCGCCGGTGTCGACGACGACCGCATCGTCGGCAGCCCGCATCGCCCCGACCTCCCGGACGCGATCCCCCTCGTCACGACGATTCTGGGCGTCGAGAATCGCCTCGAGCGACGTCGCCACGCCGCGGGCCGCCTCCTCCCGATGGCGGCGCAGCGCCCGTTCCTCGGCCGACGCGGTGAGGAACACCTTCAGTTCGGCCTGCGGAAACACGACCGAGCCCTGGTCGCGTCCCTCCGTCACCACGTCGAGCCCCTCGGCGAGCCTCCGCTGCATCCGCTTCATCACGTCGCGCACCGGCGCCGCGTCGGCCACGCGGCGCGTGGCGGCCGTGATGCGCTCCGTGCGGATCTCGCCGGACACGTCGCGGTCGCCGACGAACACGCGGTCGTCCCGGAAGACGATGGAGAGCGACTCGGCCAGGGCGGCCAGGGCGGCGGAATCGTCCAGCGGCACCTGCCGCTCCAGGGCCACGAGCGTGGCGGCGCGGTACATCGCCCCCGTGTCCATGTAGAACCAGCCCAGGCGACGGGCCAGGGCCCGGGCGGTCGAACTCTTGCCGGCCCCGGCAGGACCGTCGAGGGTGATGATCATCCCGCGAACCCCACGTCAAGCTGCAGCCACTGGTAGCGGTCGAGAAACACTACGGTGCGGGTGCCGTCGATCGCAACGGCCGGCTCCGACCGCGGGGCGCCGGCGAAGTCGACCGCCGTCGCCCGCCCGACCGGCCGCAACCAGTCGACCACCACCTCGCCCGCCAGACCATCCGACTCGAGCAGGCCCACGCGGACGTCAGCCGGCGAACCACCGGGGCCGCCGGGCGTCCGCAGGATGAGGCGGACGTTCGCCGGCAGACCGGGCACCGGCGCCGCGGGTGCCACGCCCGCCGTGACGGCCAGGGCGGCATCCCAGGGACTCCGCAGCCCGACTCCGATGCCCAGGCGTCGAGTCACCGTCGCGGCCGTCCCCCCCGCCAGCAGTGAATCGACGACGTGCGGCGTCGAGAGCAGGTGCCACGGCAGGCCGCCGGTGAGGATCACCACCCGATCGGCGGCGGGATCGAATCGCGATCCCTCGGGTACAACCTCGATGAAGTGCGGGGCGGTGAACCGCGTCCGCTCCGTTGCGACCGACTGCGTGAGCAGGCTGCGGCGGATTTCGACGTGCTCGTTCTCGTGCCAGGCAAATCGCGCCGCGACGTGGTTGGTGAGCAGGGGACCGACGAGGGGCCGCTCGAGGCGCATCTCGACGTCGAGCAGGGCCAGGGGCAGGCTGGCGGCGAGCCGGACGCGCTGCCGGAAGCGGGCGGCCGTGCCGCCGTCGGCGGCCACGAGCCTGCCCGAAGAGACGACCTCGTCGAACCCGTCCGACCCGACGACCCGCTCCACCGCGTCGGCGACCATGCGGGTCGACACGACCGTGTCCTCGGCCGGATCCTGCGGCCCGCCGCGAGTCGCGGCGGCGGTCGAACGGCGGACGGCCAGCTGCTGGGTGAGACGATTGGCCGCCTCGCGATCCCGACGGATCGCCAGCACGCCGCCCGTCTGCGGGTGGATCTCGACGCGGACGAGGCCGTTGTCGAGGGACAGCCGACCCGCATCGCTCGCGTGGCGTCGTGGAATGGCGAACCCGAGCCGGCGGAGCACCGATGGCGGCTCGGGGCGAGTCGGCCGCACGGCCTCGGGACGCGGCCCGGAAATCCTCCACGGCGCGGCGGCGGTGACGATGGCAGCCGCCTGGCCCGCGGCGGCCTCCACGGCCTGCGCGATCGCGTCGTGCCCGGCCGCCTCGCTCGGCAGCGTCGGGGGAAAGGCATCCGGCTCGAGGGACACCGGGACGCCCGATCCGCCGGCCCGGCGGGAGAGTTCACGGGGGGTGACGAAGGTGCCCAGGAGGTTGGTCCAGCGGCCGATGCGTCGGATGAGTCCATGCCACTGGCTGGCCGTTCCCGCGTAGTGGGCGAACAGGATCACCGCGACGTGATCACGGTCGAGCGTCGCGCCGAGCGTCGCCGGGATCGCCAGCACCGCCGCGGCGGAGCGGGCGTCGATCGGCGTCGCCGCCACGAGGTCGACCGCGGCAGGCCCCGACCGCCAGCGGATCAGGCCACCGCCCACGTCCGGCAGGCTGGAGCCGTCGAACGCGGACCAGACGCCTCCCTCGAGACCCAGGCCGGCGATCAGGGGCACCAGCAGCGGAACGGCCCCGCCGCTGACGCGGGCGAAGGAGGCAGGGGGAGCACCGACGTGATGGCGAAACCTGTCGAGTCCCGCGTGGAGCGAGTCCAGGACCGATTCCGGGGTCGCGAGATCGAGCGGATCGTCGGCATCGCGACCGCCACAGAGCTCCGCGCGGAACTCGGCCACCGCCCGGCGGAGCTGTTCGACCGCAACGGGGCACGTTCGCGCCAGGGCCTCGATCGCCTGGCCCGCGCCCGCGACCGCAACCGGCACGGGAGAGGAGACGGCGGCGGCGAGCGCTTGCCCGTTGGTGGTCGGCGCCAGCAGCACGAGGTCGACGATGTACGAGTCGACGGGGTAATACCGGGCCCGCGTCGTGGACAGCGCTCCGAACGCCTCCTCGAGGGCCGCCGTCGCCGCCGCCTCGTCGCCCGCCGCGGCCGCCCGGGCGGCGGCCACGACGGCTGCCGAGAAGCCGGTCGACTCGAGGTCGATGGGCATTCTCATCCGGCGGGCGAGCAGGTCGGCGAGCAGGGCTGCCAGGCCGAGGGCGTGAAAGTCGGGGACGAGCGCCGCCGCCGCCAGCTCGTGCGGTGCGATCGACAGCCGCTCGGCCGCCTCCCGCTGGATGCCGTCGCCGCCGGCGGCCCGGCGGACGAACCGCGATTCCGACGCCGACGCGGCGTCGAATTGGGCGGCGAAGCGGTCGTCCCACTCGGCCGGGACGATGCCGAGCACCGGCGCCTGCGGCACGGGCAGATCGACGCTCGCCCACGCCGGCGGCGAGCCGACGGCCGCGATCAGGGCCGGATGCCACGCGGCCGTCCAGGCGGCCAGCAGCCCGTCGGCCTCACGGTCGTCAAGCCACGTCGGAAAGTCGTCGAGCGAGTGGCATGGCAGGAACACCAGCACGCGATCAGGCAGCATGGACGCGAGTCTAGTCCTTATCCAAGCGAATTTGGACTTGCGCGATTCGCGCTGAGCGCATAAAAAAACTCGAAATCCCCGACGAATCGCTTGATTTCGGTTGGCGCC
>VGYR01000065.1 GCA_016872925.1 Planctomycetota bacterium | reverse complement strand
GGCGGCGTGTGGCGTTGCGCCCGCCCCCATCGCTCACGCGATTGGGGCTCCCGTCGGCGTCGAGACCGGTGCGCCTCGAGGAGGAGCACGGGTTTTTCAACCCGTGCCGAACCCGGGGCGTGCCTGAACCCGGCCACTCGCGGCGGTGAGGTCGGCGAGCCGCCGCTCGATCGCCGGCGTGAGCTGGTCCCAGCGGAACCGCCACGTCCAGTTGCCCCCTTCCCGGCCCGGCACGTTCATCCGCGCCTCGCTGCCGAGGCCGAGCACGTCTTGCAGCGGGTAGATCGCGGTGTTGGCGGGTGAGGCGAGCGCCGTCCGGATCAGGTCCCAGTGGATCTCCGTGCCGTCGCTCGAGAGCGCCACGCGGACCGCGTGCCGCTCCCGCTCGACCTGCTCGGCCGTCCGCGTGGAGTCGCCGCCGGCCTCGCTGCGATACCAGCCGACGGTGGTGTCGTTGTCGTGGGTGCCGGTGTAGGCGACGCAGCTGGCGGGGTAGCTCTCGGGCCGGAACAGCGGGCCCCGCGGGTCGTCGCCGAAGGCGAACTGCAGGATTCGCATGCCGGGGAAGCCGAGGCCGTCGCGCAGCTCGTCGACGTCGGCCGTGATCACGCCGAGATCCTCCGCGATGATCGGCCGCGGGCCGAGCGCCGCCGCCGCCGCGTCGAAGAGTTTCCGGCCCGGTCCGGGCATCCACCGGCCATGCTCGGCGGTGGGCTGGTCGGCCGGAATCTCCCAGTAGCCGGCGAAGCCCCGGAAGTGGTCGATCCGCAGGACGTCGACGAGCGCGAAGGCATGGCCGAGGCGGGCGATCCACCAGGCGAAGCACCGCTCCTCGTGGACGTCCCAGCGGTAGAGCGGGTTGCCCCAGCGCTGGCCGGTCTGGCTGAAGTAGTCGGGGGGCACGCCGGCGACGACGGTGGGCCTGCCCGCGGGGTCGAGTTCGAAGAGGTCGGGGCGGCACCAGACGTCGGCGCTGTCGTGGGCGACGAAGATCGGCAAGTCGCCGACGATCGCGATGCCCAACTCGGCGGCTCGGCGGCGGAGACGGGTCCACTGCTCGACGAACAGGAACTGCAGGATTCGCGCCTGGTCGATCGGCTCGGCGAGCGTCCGGCGGGCGGCGGCCAGCGTGGCGGCGTCGCGGCGGGCGGCGTCGGCAGGCCAGTCCGTCCAGGGGCGGCCTTCGAAGTGGGCCTTGAGGGCGGCGAACAGCGTGTAGTCGTCGAGCCACGACCGCTGCGTGTCGGTGAACTCCTCGAGGCCCGCGCGGAGAGCGGGCGGGGCGCGGCGTGCAAAGCCGGCGGCAGCCTCGTGCAGGAGGCTCGTCCGCGGCAGGATCACGCTGCCGAAATCGACGCGGTCGAGCGGGAACCGCGGCAGCGCGTCGAGGCGGGATGAATCGACGAGCCCCGCCTCGCGGAGCTCGTCGAGCGAGATCACGAGCGGGTTGCCCGCGAACGTCGAGAGCGTCTGGTAGGGCGAGTCGCCGTAGCCGGTGGGGCCCAGCGGCAGCACCTGCCAGAGCCGCTGCCCCATGCCGGCCAGCCGGTCGAGCCAGCGGTGGGCCTCCGGGCCGAGCTCGCCGATGCCGTGCCGCCCCGGCAGCGACGTGGGATGGAGGAGCACGCCGGCGGCGCGGCGGCCGAGAGGATCGGGGGCGGTCACGCGGCGGTCTCCGGCATCACGGTCCCGGTGGGCACTGAGGCGACTGATCGATGGACTCGTGAACGACTGGCATCGCACCCCCTTCGACCGGCTGGCAGCACGGGTCGGCCATCACCGTCTGGCTCACGATCGGCTGGCCCGTCACGACAGCCCCGGCCGGCAGCATGGCGTTGGGCGGCACCGCTCCCGGGATCACGGCTCCCGAGATGGGAACGGCCGCGGCGGGCGCGTCCATGACCGGGGTCACGGGAGGAGGCGCGGGCGACTGCGGCTGCGGGTAGACGGGCGGGGCGAGGGGCGGCGCGTAGGCGTACTGGTTTTGTCCGCTGGCCGCGCAGCCCGCGACGCAGGCGGCCACGAGGGCGAGAGCCGTCGGGTTCAGGGGCAGGGTGTGCATCCGGTTTCTCCGGTTCCGCAGCGTGGGGTTTGGCATCCCCGGCCGCCTCCGGGAGCGGGACACTAGGGGGCCTCGGCTGTCGTGGCAAGCCGGATTCGGACGCGGAACCATGGCCCCCATCGCGCACGTGCTGGGGGTCGGCACGGAGGACGCGGGTTGGAAACCCGCGCCACGACCGGCAGGAACCGGTGAGGAGCACGGGCTTTCCACCCGTGCCGGTTCCGGAGCGTGGCCGCGCGCCGGCGTGTCAGGCTTGGTCATCAGCGTTCGGGGCGGTTTCGAAGACGGCGATGCTCGCTGTGAATCCGTGCAGGAACGTCCGCCGGCCGATCGGTCCGATCTCGCCCTTTGCGAAGAAGCCGGCCGTCGGGACGTCGCCCAGGCAGTCGCGGACGCAGCGGGCGTCGTGATCCGGCTCGTCGAACAGCCGCAGCCCGCGGCCGTTGCAGGTGAACACGAGTGCTCCGGCGGCCCGCGGGGCCGGCTGGGCGGCGAGCAGGCCGCGGAGATCCTCGTCGGCGCTGACCGCGTCGCGGACGTGGAACTGCACGGTCTGGCCCGCGCGGACGACGTCGCCGACGGCGATCACGCCCGACTCGGGATCGGCGCCGATCACGTTGCGCACCAGGAAGTCGCCGCGGCGGAACTCGTCGCGATACTCCGTCGCCGCCCGGCCCACGTGGAGCGACGAGCGGACGAGTTCGCGGTCGGCGGTGTCGAGCTGGCCGTAGGTCTCCCGGAGCCGCTCGATGGCGGGCCGGCCGCCCAGTTCGACGATCAGGTTCGCCTCGGCCTTCGTGACGACCATCGGCTTGCCGATCGGGCGGCAGCCCTGCGACACGACCGGCCGCACGCGGACTCCGCCGCCGACGAGCAGGCCGACGGCACCGGAGTTTTCCGTGCGCGAGCCGACGACGAGGGTGTTGCCCCCCGGCTCCGTGCCGCCGCTGGCCATGCCGCCGACGATCGGCACGCCGGGGTGCTCCGCCTCGAGCCTGGCGATGAAGGCGTCGACCGGAAACGAGAACGGATCGGCGACGAGGATCACCGCGGCGTTGGCGGGCCAGCCGCCGTCGAGGTCGTCGGGCCAGCCGACGAACATGCCGCCGTCGGGCGTCTGCCGGTAGTCGAGCGACAGCGTGCGGATCCAGCCGCCGGGAAGGCGGGCGAGCCAGACCGCCACCGCCGGCATCCGCTCGTACTCCGCGCCGCCGCCGAGCACGCCCTCGGAGGTCGTGCCCAGAAGCGATCCGGCGGGCACGAGGTCGGCGAGCGACTCGAGGGCCGGCCGGATCCCGTCGCCGTAGGCCGACGACACGAACACGACCCCGACGTCGGCGGCCTCGTCGCCGAGCTGGCCGAACGCTGCCGCGGTGGCCTCACGCAGGGCGTTGCCGAGGTCGGCGTGGGTCGACGTGCCGCACCCGCAGCGGGGACCGCTCATGCGACGATCTCGGCGAACGACGCGACGGGCTCGTGCTCCGCGATGCCGCCGGGCTCGCGGTTGCCCGGGCGGACGGCCAGGGCCGTCGCCATGCCCGCGGTGCGGGCCGCGTCGAGCTCCCCCCCCACGTCGCTCACGAACAGCACCTGGCGGGGCTCGAGGCCCATGTCGGCGGCGATCGCCGCGTAGCTGGCCGCCTCCCGCTTCGGGCCCGTGGTGGTGTCGTAGTGGCCGCGCAGGTGGGGCGTGAGGTCTCCGGCCGCGGTGTGCGCGAAGAACAGTTTCTGCGCCTCGATCGAGCCCGACGAGTAGATCCGCACGTCGAGGCCGGAGTCGCCCCACTGGGCGAGTGCCGGCGGCACGTCGTCGAACACGTGGGCCACGATCTCGCCCGACTCGTAGCCGCCGCGCCAGATCATGCCCTGGAGGGCCTTGAGCGAGGTCTCCTTGACGTCGCGGTTCATCAGGTCGATCGCGGCCAGCGCCAGCCGCGAGACGCCCGTCGGGTCGTCGAGGACCTCGGGCGGCAGTCCGACCGCGGCGGCGAGTCCGCCGGCTGCCGCGCGGACCTGCGGTTCGGCCGCGCGGGTGGCGAGAAACGCCGCCACGTTCCGCTTGGCGTGCTCGAACAGCACGTCGTAGACGAACGAGATCGACGACGTCGTTCCCTCGACGTCGAGGAGGATGCCCCGGCCGTCGAACACGATCACGAGCCGGTCCTTCCGTCGCCTGCGACCCAGGCCGGGCCGAGGCAGAGGGGTTCGTAGCCGCCGTGGACGCCGTCGACGAGATAGTGGGGCGTCCAGCCGCTCGTGTCCTGGAACAGGCGGATGGCCCGGATCCGGCGGTCGGTGCAGAGGTCGAACCAGTGCCGCGTGCCGAGCGGCACGCTGATCAGGTCGCCGGCCCAGACCTCGATCGCGAACACGGGCCGGTCGCCGGGGTTGATGTGGAACACGCCCCGGCCCTGGAGGATGAACCGCACCTCGTCCTCGGTGTGGGTGTGTTCCTTGGAGAACTTGGCCAGCATCGCGTCGAGGTTCGGCGTGTCGGGGTAGACGTCGACGACGTCGGCGGTGACGAACCCGCCCCGCCGCTTGAGGTCGTCGATCTCGGGGGCGTAGGCGGCGAGGATCGTGTCGGCCGGGGCCGCCGGGTCGACGCGGTCCTCGAGCGGCCAGCGCTCGTAGCGGAGGCCGCGGTCGGCGAGGAACGCCTTGATCTCGGCGGGATCGGTCAGCCGCCGGTTCTCGACGGGCACGGTCACGATGGCCATGGAAACCTCCGGAGCCGGGTGGGGGCGGCGGCCTTACTGCTGCTGTTGCTGCTGCACCTGCCGGTGGCCGGTCGCGGCGGGCGACCGGTCGCCCGGCGGCAGCATCCGCGCCCGGGCGACGCACTCGAACAGGAACTCGAAGATCTCGACGTGCCGCCGGGCCTCCGCCAGGTCGCCGCCCCAGGTGTAGAGGCCGTGGCCGGCGAGCAGAAAACCGTGGGCGGCGGGGCGTCCCGGCTGCGTCCAATCGACGCCGGCGAAGTGGCGGCGGACGCGGACGGAGAGGTCGACCATGTCCTGCGTGTTGGCGAAGATCGGCACCTCCTCGACGGTGTCGTGCGTGCCGATGCCCTCGAGGCCCTTGAGCATTTCGTAGCCCGCGATCCGCAGGCCGCCCCGCGGCAGGTCGGCCGCGGACAGGATCGTGCCCCAGACGGAGTGGGTGTGGAGCACCGCGCCGACCGACGGGATCATGCCGGCGAGCGTGCAGTGCAGGAGCGTCTCCGCCGATGACCGCCGGCTCGAGCCGTCGACCACGCGGCCGGCGGCGTCGACGCGGACGAAGTCGTCGCGGCCGAGGGCCGACTTGTCCTTCCCGCTGGCCGTGACCAGCAGTTCCAACGGCTCGCGGGCCGTGACGACGCTGTAGTTGCTGCTGGTGCCCAGCGACCACGAGCGGCCGTGGAACTCGCGGCCGACCGCGCGGAGCTGGTCGACGGCGTCGGCTGCGGCGGGGATCGGCGGTGCGGCTCCGGTCATCACTGACTCTATATCCCCGCCCTGCCCCCGTTGGCAACGCGGCGGTCGGCCCGTCGGGGGAAACCGGCTCGCGGACCGTTCGCGGAAGCGTCGACCAGGTGTGCGGCGTGGTTCGGGCGCGTTGCTGACGCGGTGACGGATGACGGTTTGCCGTTCGGCACGGGTTGGAGACCCGCGTTCCGAAGGGCAGGAACCCAGGCTCGGGGTTGCCCGTGCCCGCGCCACGCGCGGCTCAGTCCCCATCGCTCACGCGATTGGGGCTTCCGGTGCGGGATCCCACGTGGAGTCCGTGTCAGAGGTAGGGGCTGAACAACCTGGCGATGCCGTCGCGGAGCCGGACCAGGAGGCTGCGGCCGTCGACGTCGGCGAGCGTCCGCCGGCGGGAGCGGGCGATGACGCCCCTGATCCGGGCGTCGAGTCGGCCCGCAAGGTCGCGGTCGTAGGTCTCCACGTTGAACTCGAAGTTGAGCCGCATGCTCCGCTCGTCCCAGTTGCCGCTGCCGAACATCGCCCAGCCGCGGTCGACGACCATCAGCTTCGTGTGCTCGAACGGCGGGGGCGACATCCAGACGTTGCAGCCCCGCCCCAAGGCCTGCCAGAGCATGGCGTCGCTCGCCCAGCTCACGAGCGTGAGGTTGTTGTCCTCCGGCAGCACGATGTCGACCTCCACGCCCCGCATCGCGGCGACGTCGAGGGCCTGGAAGATGGCGTCGTCGGGCAGGAAGTAGGGCGTCATGATCCGCACCGACTTCTGGGCCGCCGCCAGCGCGCCCACCAGCACGAGCTTGATCCGGCCGATGTCGGGGTCGTCCGGGCCGAAGCGGATGCCCCGGGCCAGCATGCCGCCGGCCGGGTCGAGTGCCGGACGCCACGCCGGACCGTCGAGCGTCTCGTCGGCGGCGAAGGCCCAGTCCTCGACGAACACCTCGAGCAGCTGGGCGACGACCGGCCCTTCGAGGCGGAAGTGGGTGTCGCGGACCGGATGGCGGGGCTGGTGGGCCAGCCAGCAGCCGTCGCGAATGTTGAGGCCCCCGGTGAATCCCACCCGGCCGTCCACCACCAGGATCTTGCGGTGGTTCCGCAGGTTGGCGTAGGCGAAGTAGATGGGGACGGTGGTGGGCAGGAAGCGGGCCACCGTCACGCCTTGGGCGGCAAGCACGCCGGTGATCGGCGGAAAGGTGTAGGCGGCGCCGATCCCGTCGACGAGCACCCGCACCGCCACGCCCCGCGTGGCTGCCCGGCCGAGCGCCTCGGCGAACATCCGCCCGGTGGGGTCGTTGTCGAAAATGTAGGACGCGAGGCCGACGCTGTGCCGGGCGTGCTCGATCGCCTCCAGCATCCGGGGGTACGCCTCGTCGCCACCCGCCAGGGTTTCGATCGCGTTGCCGTCGACGAGGGGGCGGTCGGTGACGTTGCCGACCAGCGTGGCAAGGGATCGGAGCGGCGACTCGTCGGGTCCCACGGCCTCACGGAGCCGATCGACCGGGGCCACGGCAGGCGCCAGGAAGTGGGAGATCCGGGCCTGGCCGGCCCGCAGCTGGCTGGCCCGGGAGCGGATCCGGTTCACCCCCAGGACGGCATACGCAATGGCCCCGAAGACCGGCGACAGCCAGATCAGGCCCACCCAGCCGATCGTCGACCGCGTGTCCCGCTTGACGAGGATCGCGTGCGCCGAGGCCCCGATCGTGAGGGCGGCGATGGCGGCGGCCGTCAGATGGGGCCAGGCGGCGGCAAGCCACCGCCAGGCATCGTTCCACAGGGTCCCCGACGAGAGTGCGTCCATAGAAGGTCAGGGTAGCACCAGCGTCCCCGGGGGCTGGGACCCGGCGTCCGGCAGGCGATGTGGGTGGAGCGAATCGCCCCACTTGTGAGGTCGGGGTGGGGCGAATCGCTCCACCCCCGGGGGCTGGGGTGGGGCGAATCGCTCCACCCCGCAGCACCCGCAGGCTGGCACCCCCCGGGGCCCGCACAGAGCGAAAAGTCGATAACACCCGGGCGAAACCGGTTTTTTTGGCGCCGGCGGCCCGAAAAACAAAAAGCTCGACCCGTTTGGCACGGTGCTTGCATTTGCTTCATGTCGTCGCGGGACGCTCAGGGCGTCGCGGGATGCCGGCCAGCCCGGCCGGGTTTCACCGTCAAAGCCTTACGCAAGGAGAACTAGCATGAACTTCATCACCATCGGCCTCGTCTCGGCCGCCTCGGCCCTCTTCGCCTGCGGATCCGCAGACGCTTCCCCGGTTCTCGCCTCGATCCACCCCGACTCGGTGCTGACCGCTCCGTTGGCGACCACCGCTCCGGGTTCACTGGCCTGGGCTGGCGAGAATGAATCGCTGTTCGGCGTCGATCTCGGTCCGGCCGTCATCGTGGTCGAGGACGTCAACGTCGAAATGATGACCGCGCTCGTGGCCCCGGAACCCCCCGCCATCGTGCTTGCCGGCATGGCCCTCGGTGGCGTGCTCTGCGGCCGGTCGCTGCTCCGTCGCAAGTCGGTGAAGAAGGCCGCTGCGGAGGACCGCTCGTGAGTCGACTCCCCGGCTACGCCGTCGCCCGGACGCTGACGATGCTCGACGTCGTCTTCTGCCTGGTCCCGATCGGCCTGTTCATCTCGATCGTGTCGTTCGTCTAGTCGGTCGGTCCGACGAGACGCACCACTCACCTTCACAACGCATCGTTCGTCACCGCTTTCCACGAAGGAATCCAGTCATGGTCGTCGCTGCCGTCAGCTCCGTCAGTCCGCTGTGCGCCAAGGTGGAGTCGTCTCGCGTTCCGAGCGTGGTCGTCGTCGATCCCCGATTCGACGCCTACACGACTCTGGCAGCGAGCGCTCGCAGGGGCCGCATCGACCTGCATCTCCGCTCCGCCGGCGCATCCGCCCTGAAGATCGCTGACCGGATCGACGTCGACGCGTGGCTGATCGCCGCGGAACTTGACGACATGTCCGGAGAGGACTTCGCGGGCCTCCTGCAGGCTCGGCGCGGTGACGCGAAGATGGCCCTGATGAGCGACTGGGGCTCGGGCACCCGGCAGCATGCCGTCGCGGAGCAGGCCGCTCGCGAGGCCGGCGCCAACGCCGTGCTCTCCGCTCCGATCTCGGTGGCCGACCTGGAGCAACTCCTCGGCCTGCCGATCGAGGAGCGACGGAAGCGGTTTGCCGCCACCGGTCGCTCGTGGGCCGCGGTTCCCGTGAGCATCGGGGCCGTCGTCGTGGCCATCGCGGTGCTGGTGATCGGCTGATCGGCTCCGCGTGCGACGCGGACCGGTCCACGGAGCGGGCGTCGCCGGATCGCCGCCGTCACCAAGGATTCGGCACGAAGGTCCCCCCTCGGCAGCCCTGAAGATGCCTGAGGGCGGCGACCTGGCCGGTCGTCTCCAGGGCGTCGCGGAACACGGGGTCGTGGTAGCCCTCGATGTCGATCGAGCCCCGCCAGCCGGCTCCGCGGAGCGTGCCGATCAGCCTGGTCCAGTCGGTGTCGCCGAATCCGGGCAGCCGATGCTCGGCGTAGGGAACGGCGCCGCGGATGCCGCGCTCGCGGACCACGTGCCAGAGGATCGTGGCGTCCTTCCCGTGGACGTGCCAGATCCGGTTGGCGTAGCGGCGAATCTGTGAGACCGGATCGGCGAAGCTCAGCAGCTGGTGGCAGGGCTCCCACTGGAGGCCCAGGACCGGGCTCTCGACCGTCGCGAAGATCGCGTCCCAGGCGTCCGGGGCATGGGCGATGTTCCAGTCGCCGGTCAGCCACGTGCCGCGCTTCTCGCAGTTTTCAAAGGCGATGCGCACGCCGCGGTCCTCGGCCCGCCGGGCGAGCGGCCGGAAGGTGGCGGCGAACGCGGGGAGCGAGTCGGGCACGGGCCGGTTGGGGATCCGGCCTGCGAATCCCGCCACCACGTCGCAGCCGAATCGACCGGCCGCGTCGATCAGCCGCTCCCAGTCGCGAACCGTCTCGGGACTCGTCAGGGGGTTTCCGTAGACGCCGACGGCGCTGACTCGCGGCGCCGGTTCGCCCGCGGGGGCCGGGTGCCCCTCGAGCACGCCGCGGATCGAGTCGGCCAGCCGCTCGACCGGAAACTCGCCGACGCTGCGGCCGAAACTGACCTGGAAGCTCTCGAAGCCGAGCGGCAGCAGCCCGCGGATCACCTCCGCCGTTCGCTCGTGGGCCGGCACGAGCGTCCCGATCCGGATGTCGTCGTGGGCCTGCATGCCACCGGAGTCTACCAGCGGAGCACGCGTCGCGGCCGGGCATCCCGCCGGGGCGGACGAGCTACGATGAGAGGCGTGAACAAAGCCTTCTGTCGGGAGCCCGATTCCGCCGAGCCGCCGCGCTGCCCGCGGTGCAGCGTCGTCGGTGTGCAGGTGACCTCCGACACGCTCGCCGCGCATGCCGGCTCCGCCGACAGCCTGGCGGAGCCGACCTACTTCTGCGGCACCGACACCTGCGAGGTGGCCTACTTCGACCTGCTCGAACGGTCGATTCCCACGTCGCTGGCCCGCGGACTGTTCTGGCCCAAGGATCCCGAGGCGCCGCTGTGCGCCTGCCACGGCCTCTCGCCGGATGATGTCGATGCGGCGATCGAATCGGGCGACCTCACGAAGGTCCGCGCGGTGGTCACGTCGGCCACGGCCCCCGACGCCCGCTGCGGCACGCTCGCCGCGGACGGCCGGCCCTGCGCGGCCCGAGTGCAGCGGCTGTTCGTACGGCGGCGGCAGGAGCTTGGCGGCTGATGCGGCTGCTCAGCTGGAACATCCACAAGGGAATCGGCGGCCGTGATCGGCGGTATTCGCTCGCGCGGATCGTGGACTGCATCGAGGCCGAGAATCCCGACCTGATCTGCCTCCAGGAGGTCGACCGCCACGTGCGCCGCAGCGGCCACCACGACCAGCCGCGGATGCTCGCCCGCCAGCTGCACTGCCACGCGGTCTTTCAGCCCACCGTGGCCGTGGCGGGGGGCGGTTACGGCAATCTCGTGCTCTCCCGGTGGCCGGTGTCGAGCCGGCACCGGATCACCCTGCGCCACGGCAGCCGGAAGCCGCGGGGCGCCCAGCTCCTGGTGGTGGAGTCGCCGGAGGGACCGCTGCACCTCGTGCACACGCACCTGGGGCTCGCGGAGTCGGAGCGGCGGTGGCAGGTGGACCGCCTTCTCGGCCACATGCTGTTCCGTTCCGCCGACATGCACCCCACGCTGCTCGTCGGCGACTTCAACGACTGGCGCAACTCCCTCGCCGCCGGCACCCTGGCGGCCGGAGGCTTCCAGCAGGTGACCGCACCGATCTCGCGGTTTCGCACCTTCCCGGCCTGGCTGCCGATCGGGGCGCTCGACAAGGCCTTCGTCCGCGGCCGGATCGACGTCCGCCATGCCCGCGTGGTGCGCACGAGCCTCGCGAAGGTCGCCAGCGACCACCTGCCGCTCGTGCTCGACTTTCATCTGAGCTGACGGCACGCCGGGGTGGGGCTGGGCGTCCGGCGGTGACGCGGCCGGGGCGGCCGGAGGGAGTGGGACGCGGGTTGGAAAACCCGCGCTACGGGGGCGGTGGGACGCGGGTTGGAAAACCCGCGCTACGGGGGCGGTGGGACGCGGGTTGGAAAACCCGCGCTACGGGGGCGGTGGGACGCGGGTTGGAAAACCCGCGCTACGGGGCGGTCGAGGGCTGCTTCGCCACGTCGGCGAGGCAGGCCGCGGCGGCGGCGGTCGTGCGGTCGATGTCGGCCTCGGTGTGGCACGCCGAGATGAACAGCGCCTCGTACTGGCTGCAGGGCAGGTAGACACCGCGGTCGATCATGCCCCAGAAGAAGGCCGCGTAGCGGTCGGTGTCGCTCGCCGCCGCGGTCCGCCAGCCCGTCACCGGCACCGGCGAGGTGCCGCGCTGGAAGAAGATCGTCATCATGCTGCCGACCCGGGCGATCCAGGCCGTAATCCCCGCCGCGGCGGCCGCATCCCGAAAACCCGCTTCGAGGCGGCCGCCCAGCCGTTCGAGGTGGGCATAGGGCGGGTGATCGCGGAGCTGCTCGAGCGTGGCGGTGCCCGCGGCGACGGCGAGCGGGTTGCCGGAGAGCGTGCCGGCCTGGAAGACCTTCCCCGCCGGCAGCACGTGGTCCATCACGTCGGCCCGGCCGCCGTACGCGGCCAGCGGCAGCCCGCCCCCCACGATCTTGCCGAGCGTGGTCAGGTCGGGCTCGATGCCGAGCAGTTGCTGCGCGCCGCCGAGCGCCAGCCGGAACCCCGTCATCACCTCGTCGCAGACCAGCAGCGCCCCGTGGCGGCGCGTCAGGTCGCGGGCGGCCGTGAGGAACTCGGCCGAGGGCACGACGAGCCCCATGTTGCCCACCACGGGCTCCAGGAGCACCGCCGCGATCTCGCCCCCGCGCGCCCGGAACAGCGCCTCGAGTTCCTCCGGCTCGTTGTATTCGAGGACGACCGTGTCGCGGGCCGTGCCCGCGGTAATGCCCGGCGAGTTCGGCACGCCGAGCGTGGCGGCCGACGATCCGGCTGCCACCAGCAGGCTGTCGACGTGCCCGTGGTAGTTGCCGGCGAACTTCACGATCACGTCGCGGCCCGTGAACCCCCTGGCCAGCCGCACGGCGCTCATCGCCGCCTCCGTGCCGGAGCTCACCAGCCGCACCTTCTCGATCGACGGCACGCAGGCGATGATCAGTTCGGCGAGCTTGCTCTCCCCCTCCGTCGGCGCTCCGTAGCTGGTTCCGGTGGCGAGCGACTTCCCGATCGCGGCCACCACTCGCGGATGGCGGTGGCCGAGGATCATGGGGCCCCACGAGCCGATGTAGTCGAGGTAGAGGTTGCCGTCGACGTCGGTGAGGTGCTGACCCTGCGCCGAAGCGAAGAAGATCGGCTCCCCCCCCACGCCGCCGAAGGCGCGGGCCGGGGAGTTCACGCCGCCGGGGATCACCGCGCGGGCGCGGGCGAAGGCCGCGTGGCTGCTGCGGCGCCGGTCGGCGGTGCGGTCGGGCGGGGTCGGTTTCATGGCTGCGGGGTATCCTCCGCCGCGGCCGGCATCTCCGACAAGAGGGCGCGTGCCCGATCCACCTGCTCGGCCACGTGGGGCTTGTCGCCGTAGAGGTCGACGAGCCCCGTGAGCAATCGCCACCGCCGGCGGTCGAAGTCGGCCCGGGCCTGCTCGTCTTCGGCAGCGTCGGCCTGCTCCGCGAGACCAGCCGCTGCGGCGAGCGTCGCGACCGCGCTTGCCAGGTCGGCGTCGCGGTCGCGCTGCATCCGGTCCTGCAGCTCGGCGATCCGGCGGCGCACCAGATCGAGCCACAGCGACGTCCGCTCTTCTGGAGGCAGGGCGGCCTCCGCGGCCGTCGCGGAGACGTCGGGGTGCAGGGCCAGCACCGCTTCGAGGGCCGCGAGGCAGGCCTCCGGGCCGTCGGCCTGCCGCTCCATGGCGGCCCGGTACTCCCGCTCCACCCCCGGCAGCGGCCCGCCGCCGAACCGTTGCCGCTGCACCCGCTTCTCGAGCGTGTTGAGGTCGAGCCGATGGCCCACGTCGCGGATCCCGGCAGCCCGCGGATCGCCGCCGTGCCGCTCGAGAAACGAGGCGATCAGCGGGCGGGCATCCCGCAGATCGGCGTCGGGATCACCTGCCAGCGCCATGATCCGCTTGTGCAGTTCGTCGGCGGTCGGCCGCCGCAGCAGCGCGTGGCCGCCGCCGACGAGCACCGCCGCGATGCCGATTCCCGACGCGATGCGCACAGCCGCATCCCGCCACCAGCGCGAGCGCTCCGCCTCGCGGGCCGCCCGGTGCAGGTCTTCGAGCGTCACGAACCGGCTCGCTGCGGGGAGTGTCTCCAGCATGACGCGTTCACGATCCGGCGCCGTGGGCTGACGGGCGAGGCTGCCGGACGAGGCGCCGTCCGCCGCGGGCACCGGCCAACTGGGCAGCGTGGCGGCTCGGCCGTCGACCCGATGCGTTCCTGCGATCGGGGCGACGCCGCCCTCGAGCCCGTCCGCCAGGGTCGGGGCGAGCAGGTCGACACCGTGGTCGTGGTCTCCCCGCCCCGCGGCGGCTCCGGCCGTCGACGTGTCGATTCCCGTCGCGGAGGCCGTGTCGGCGGCCGGGCCCTCGATGGCCGAGAGCAGTCGGCCGACCGCTAGCGCGCTGGCCGGCCGGCGTCCGGGATCCTTGGCGAGCAGTCGGTCGACGAGGCCGTCGAGCGCCCGGGGCACGTCGGCGACCGCCGCGGAGAGGCGTGGCGGGGTCTCCGTCCGCTGCCTCCGCAGCACCTCCGACGGCGCGCCGCCGCGGAACGGCGGCTGGCCGGCAAGCATCGCGTAGATCACCAGGCCCAGCGAGTAGAGGTCGACTCGATGATCGATCGGGCCGCCGGCAGCCTGCTCGGGCGCCATGTACTCGGCCGTCCCCACGACCGTGCCGACCAGGGTGTGCCCCGAGTCGCCGAACAGCCGCGCGATGCCGAAGTCGGCCAGCTTGACCGGCCCGTCGACGGCTGGATCATCGGGAAACAGCAGGTTCGCGGGCTTGAGGTCGCGGTGGACGACCCCATGGTCGTGGGCCGACTTGAGCGCCCGCGTGATGGCCAGCGCCACGTCGACCGTCGTCCGCCAGTCGAACCGCTGCCCGGCGCGAAGCAGCTGCTCGAGGCTCTGGCCGCGGATGAGCTCCATCGCGAAATAGGGCAGGCCGTCCTGCTCCCCGAACGCCAGCAGCCGGACGATGCCGGGGTGCCGCAGGCCCTTGAGCGCCTCGATCTCGGCGAGCAGCCGGCGGCGCATCGCCGGGTCGTCGCCCAGGTGCGCCGCCAGCGTCTTGACCGCGACCGGTCCGCCGGTGCCCCCGTCGCTCGCCTCGTAGACGGCCCCCATGCCGCCCCTGCCGAGCGTGCCGGTGATCGTGTACGGGCCCAACTGCGTCGGCTGCATCTGTCGGAGTGTACCTGCCGACCGCTGGCCCCCCCAAGCCGCCGGGAATCCATTCGGGTACAACAACCGCCCCGGCGACGCCGCCGGACGTCCCGAGGAACGCATGCCCACCGACCGAGGCACCACACGGCTGTTGCCCGCCGACTCCAACCAGGCCCGCGGCCTGGCCGACTACGCCGTCGACTTCCTGGTCCGCGATCCACGGCCGATCGGCGCGGCGACGCTGGCGCTGCTGGAGCGGTTTCACCTCGACAGCGTCGGCTGCGGCGTGTCGGCGATCGCCGCCGCCGCCAACGCGCCGACGGTGCTCCGCCGCGAGGCCCTGGCCACGCCGCCGATGGCGGGGAGCCGCGGGGCCGTCTGCTTCGGCTCGGCACAACGCTGCCTCGTCGAGCGGGCCGTCGCGGCCAACGCCGCCGCGGTCCGCGAGTGGGACTCCAACGGGACGAACTTCGGCCACGACGCCGCCAGGGGGCGGACCGCGGGTGAGTTCGGCCACAACGACTACTACCCCGTGGCCGTGGCGGCGGCGGGGGAGGCGGGCCTGGGAGGGGGCGACACGCTGCGGCTGATGCTCCTGATCGACGAAATCCGCGGCCGGCTGGCCGAGGTGTTCGCGCTGCGGCGCTACGCCATCGACCATGTCCACCACGGGGCGGTCGCCGCGGCGGTCGCCTGGGCGGCGGCGCTCGGCGGCACCCCCGAGCAGATCGAGTCGGCGATCGGGATGGTCGTGGCGCACTACGTCCCCTTCCGCGCCATCCGGGCGGGCCACCAGCTCTCCGACAGCAAGGGGGCGTCGGCGGCGCTCTCGTCCGAAGTGGCCGTGATGGCCGCGCGGCGGGCGCTCGCCGGCTTCGTGGGGCCGCTCGACGTGTTCCGCAACCCGCTGGCGATCTACCGGCGCAACGAGCCCTGCCCCGACGGCCGCAGCCCCTTCGACCTCGAACTGGGCGTCGGCGGCGACGTCTTCGCGATCCATTCGATGCACTTCAAGCTCGGGCTCTACGAGCACCAGTCGGCGGGGGCCCTGCAGTCGCTGGTCGACCTGTTCGCGGCCCATCCGGGGCTCGCCGCCGACCTCGACGGCATCCGCGGGATCACGGTGCGGATCTACGAGCCGGCCTTCTCGATCATCGCCGACCCGGCCAAGCGGACGCCGACCACGCGGCAGTCGGCCGACCACTCCCTTCCCTACATCCTCGCCAAGACGCTGCTCAAGGCCCGCGCCGCGGTGCGGTCGGGCCGGCCGATCGGCTGGGAGTCGCTGATGCTGCTCCCCGAGGACTACTCGCCTACGGCGCTGGCCGACCCGGCGATCGCCCGGCTGATCGGCACGATGGCGATCGAGCACGGCGGGCCGGACTACGACGCCCGCTATCCCGAGGGCATCCCCACCAGCGTGGCGATCGACCACGGGGCGCTCGGCCGCGTGGGCGGGGCGCTGGTGTCGTTTCCGTTGGGCCACGCCCGGGCGAACGCCGCCCAGACTGCCGCCGTCGTCGACCTGAAGTTCGATCGGCTGGTGGCCGGGGCCGGGGCCGACCCGCGGGCAATCCGCGAGCGGATGTCGCTGGCGGCACGGACCCCGGCCGAGATCGCGGAGCTGTATGCGTTTCCCATCGTCGGGTGTGATCCCGGTTGACAAGCCGCCGGCCGTGACGTCGCGGGGCGTCGTCGACGTGGTGGCCCGGGCGCTGGCCACCAAGGCGGTCGGCCACGCCGGCACGCTCGATCCGCTCGCCGAGGGGGTGGTCGTGGTCTGCGTCGGCCATGCCACGCGGCTGGTCGACTTCGTGCACGAGCTTCCCAAGCACTACGCCGCAACCTTCCTCCTCGGGCGGTCGAGCCCGTCGGACGACTTCGAGACGCCGCTGGAGGAGGAGGCCGATCCCCGCCGGCCGAGCCGCGATGAGGTCGAGGCCGCATTGCCGGCCTTTCGGGGGGCGATCCTCCAGAGGCCGTGCGCCTACTCGGCCGTGCACGTCGGCGGCAAGCGGGCCTACCGGCTCGCGCGACGCGGCCGACCGCTCGAGCTGGCCGAGAAGCCGGTGCGGATCGACCGGCTCGAGGTGACGGCGTACGACTGGCCGCGGCTGGCGGTCGAGTTGGTCTGCTCGTCGGGCACGTTCGTGCGGGCGCTCGGCCGGGATCTCGCCGCGACGCTCGGGACGAGGGCGGTGATGGAGTCGCTGGTCCGCACGGCGGTCGGCCCGTTCGCCCGCGAGACGGCCGTGCCGCTGGCGGCGATCTCGCCCGAGTCGGCCCGCGTCGCACTCGCGCCGGCGATCGCCGCCGTGCCGCACCTGCCGCGGATCACGCTCGCGGGCGACCTGCTCGACCGCGCCATCCGCGGAGCCCTCGTGCCGTGCGATGTGGCGGCAGCCGCCGCCGCGGCGATCGACGAGGCGGGAGACCTCGTGGGGATCCTCCGCCCGCACGCATCGGGAGCCTGGCGGCTGCGGCCCAACTTCCGCGGCCTCGGGTGAGGCCGTCGCGGCTACCCCCGCTCCCTCCGGATCGCGGGTTTGCCAACCCGCGTCCCTGCTCGCCTCGGAGCGCGGGTTTTCAACCCACATCCCTGCTCGCCTCGGAGCGCGGGTTTTCAACCCGCGGCGCACCTCCCCGGATCCCGCACCGGAAGCCCCAACCGCGTGAGCG
>VGYR01000064.1 GCA_016872925.1 Planctomycetota bacterium | reverse complement strand
CCGCTGCCACTCCGCCAGCTTCTTCCGATCCACTCTGCGTCCCATGAACTACCTCCGTTGCCGATGAAAAAGGTCCACCGGCCGAAGCTATCAGGGGATGCAAGAGTGGTTGTGGTGTGCGCACACCCTTGGGGCGGGTCGTCGCCCCCGCGCGGAGGCGGCCTACCGCACGGCCGTCGCCGCGGCGGGGATCGCGGCGGAGCGTGCCTGGAGAGCCTGCAGCCGCAACTGGTCGACGGCGGCCACCACCTCGGCGAATCGCACCTCGTCGAGATGTCCCGAGACCACGTCTCGCGGACGGCCGGCGGTGTCGAGCAGCACGACGTTCGGCTCGTCCGGCACGATCCCGAACCGCTGCCGCATCACGTCCTCGAAGTCGAGCCACACGGGCACGAAGGGAGACTCATTGCGAAACCGTGACCGGGCGACGGCCTCGAGGGCCTTGGGAACTTCCGGGAGGCAGGCGATCGGAATCACGTGCACGTCGGGGGGCGCGATGCCGGTGGGCCAGCCGACCGGACCGACGACCGGCTGCCGGGACCATTCGGTCGCCGGGGCGGCGGTCGCTGTCGGATGGAAGCGAACGTGCAACCGCCGGCCCAGTTCGAGCGCCGCCTCGGCGCCCTTGCGCTCGGCGAACACGAGCACCACCACGTCCCCGCCATAGCGGAGCGTCTCGTGCCGGTTCTTGAACTGGTCCTCGAGGGCGATGTTCACCACCCGGTCCGCCGCTGCGTCGGCGGCGGCCGCCGGCCCGCAGGCCAGGCCGAAGACGAGGGGGGCGGAGGCGAGAATCGCGGAGCGCAGGTCGATCATGGGACAGGCTGCAGGGGTGGGAGGAAGGAACTCGAGCAGGGAAGTACCACGCCGACACATCCCGGCACAATCGCGATCCGCGGGCCTCCTCGCGGGTCGGCTCAGGCCGCCAGGGCCGGCGGGTCGTCGACCTCGTCCGCCTCGTCGTCGGCGACCGCCGCGTCCCGGCGCAGGATCGAGAGCAGGGCCGGGAGAAGGACGAGCGACGTGACCGTGCAGGTCGTGACGCCCAGCGTCAGCACCCGCCCGAGGCTCTCCAGGCCCCGGTGGCTGGCGACCATCAGGGCGCCGAACCCGAGGATCGTCGTCAGCGCGTCCACGAGCACCGCGTTGGCGGTCGAGGCGCTGATCCGGTAGGGCCCGGGCCGTTCCAGGAAGTCGTGCACGATGTGCACGCCGTAGTCGACGGCGATGCCCAGGATCAGCGGGATGCCGATCAGGTTGGCCGCATTGAGATCGATGCCCACCAGCCCCATCAGGCCGAAGGTCTGCAGCATGCCGACCGCCAGCGGCAGGGCGGCGATGCAGGCGTGCTTCATGGAGCGGAAGTCGAGCCACAGCACCGCGACGATCACGATCAACGCGTACAGCCCCGCCTGCTCGTAGCTCCGCTTCATCTCCCGCGAGCCCTCGAAGGCCTGCACCGGATTGCCGGTCACGTGGGGATCGACGCTGCGGACGTCACGGACGAACCGCTCCAGCGACTCGAAGTTCCAGATGTCGCCCCGGCCGTAGATCTTGAGCAGGTGCCGGCCGCTGGAGCCGACGAACCGTTCTACGAGGCTCGGCGGCAGGTCGGCGAGCGCGGGTGGCTGCGGATCGGCCACGCCGGCCAACGCGTGCAGCCGACTGAGCAGGTCGCCGGCGGACCGCTGCTGAAAGGCCGCCAGCGCGCGGTAGCACTCCTCCGGTCCCTTGCGGCGCAGGCTCTCCCGCGCCCGCTCCAGATGCCAGGCGGTTCGCAGGCCGCCGGGGCGCTTCGCGGCCTCGGCCTGGGCCCAGCCGAGCGTCTCGCCGAGCGCGTCGAGTCGGTCGATCGGAATCTCCGGTGGCCGCTCCGGCAGCGTTACGAGCCGCCCGCGGATCCTCTCGATCAGCGGCTGCTTGACCTCCTCGTCCACCGGCAACAGCGACGCGATCTCGTCCACCCGCTCGACGCAGGGCAGCGCCACCAGCCGTGCCTTCCGTTCCAGGAGCTGCTCCCGGGAGTCGGCGATCGACAGGGCGTACCAGACGCTCTGGTCGCACTCCTCGAGGAGCTTTTTCTCCACGGCGATGCTCTCGAGCCCCTCGGGCTGCATGTTGAGGAGATTGTGGTCGTAGGTGAGCTCGTGGAGCCCGCCGGCCATCGCCAGCGTGGCCGCCATCCCCGCGAGCAGCACGATCCGCGGATGCCGGAACACCGGCGCGAGCCAGGCGTGCACCGGCACGGGCTGCGGGATGCGGCGGCCGAGGAAGCTGCGGTCGACGAGGGCCACCGCGGCCGGCAGCACCAGCAGCTCCGCGGCGCAGCACATCAGGATTCCGCCGCCGGCGATCATCCCCAGTTCGGCCACGCCCACGAAGCTCGTCATCGCCGCGGCGAAGAAGGCCACCGCCGTGGTGATGGCCCCGGTGAGGATCCCCGGGCCCACCCGGCCGCTGGTCTCGAGCAAGGCCGCGGCGCAGTCCATGCCGCTGCGCCGCTGTTCGAGATAGCGGCCGACGTAGTAGGTGCCGTAGTCGATGCCGACGCCGATCATCGTCACGGTGAAGGTGACGCTCAGGATGTTGAGGTGGCCGACGCTCGCGGTCGCCCAGGCGAACGCCCAGGCCATGCCGATCGCCAGCACGCCGTTGGCCAGGAACGCATGCCGCACCCCGCCGAAGCCGGCCATGATCACGAGCACGACTGCCGCCATCGACAGGCCGCTGGCCCAGACCATCGAGGTCTGGCTGGCCCGCATCTCGTCGTCCTCCATCACCGGAATGCCCGTCAGCCCGATCGAGACGCCGGGATGGCGGGCGGCCACGGTCGCGATGATGCGGCGGAGCGCGTCGGTCGCCGCGGACGCCCCGGCGAACCCCCCCTTCTCCTTCGTGAGCCGCAGCAGCACGAAGCCGAGCCGGCCGTCCTTGGCGAGCAGCTGCTCACTGGAGAGATCCCGGAGCATGCCGAGCGACTCGGGCATGCCCGGCCAGGGGGAGACGTATTCGCCCGGCCGGAGGTCGGCCGTGGCCGGCGCCTCGAGACCTGCCACGAGGCTCTCGACGTAGCGTTCGAGCGAAGCGTCGGGCGGCTCCGCAGCGGGGTCCTGCGCGGCCGAGCCGGCGACCACCTGGCTCGCGAGGCCTCCCACCATGGTGCCCACGCGGAGCTGCGCCCAGCCTCCGGCGATGATCGGCTGCGTCTGTTCGATGAATCGGTCGATCGCCGTCAGGTCGGTGGGGGCGAGATAGTGAAGCCCCTTGGCCCGGATCCTCGAGAGGTCCACCTCGTGGAGCACCGCCCGAAAGAGCCCCTCCTCGCGGCCGGCCTCGCGGGAGATCTCCTCGAGCACCGGGATCACCGCCTGGCGAGACTCCCCCTCGACGACCACGACGGCGTCGTCGTCCTCGCCGAACTCGCGGATGTAATCGACCCACCGCTTGCTGTACTCGCTGGTGGGGTCGATGAGATCGGCGCGGCTCACCTTGTAGCCGAGGTGCCGCGCCGTCCAGGCTCCGGACGCCACGGCGGAGAGGAGTGCCGCCGTGAGAATCACCGCCGGGTGCCGCAGGCACAGCCGCGTCCAGGCCACGAGGCAGCGGCCGATCAGCCCGTGCGGCTGCTGCGCGGAAGCATCGTCGTCCGGGCCGGCATCGTCGCCGGTGGTGTGTCGCGCAACTCTCATCCACGTCAGCCCTGGCGGTCCCCGGGGGCGGACGTCCGCCGGACCGGGGCGGGATGGTAGGCGAAGTGCGGCGGCGGGCCAAGCCAGAAAGCAGGTCGCGTGGGCAGGGTGCGCAGGCGGGGAAATCACCGGGCCACGACCCTGCCCGGTCCGCGGCCGATGCCCACCGTGGACGGCGAAAAACTCTGGCCGCGACGCCCCGCCCGATCCGAAGACTCTCCGCGGGCGGCATCGTTCGCGATGCCGGGGAGGGCACGACGGGGGGTTTGGACATGGGCTTTGGGCGTCATGCATTCGGTGTTTCCGCGCTGCTTCCCGCAGCGCTGCTGGTGGCTGCGGGCCTCGCGCCGCCGGCCCGGGCGGCGGGCGATCCCCCTTCGGCGGCCGGCATCGTCGCGGCGTTCGGGCAGTCGTCCCGCGACGCACAGCGCCGCACCATCGATTCCGTCCCCCTGGATCGGATGGCTCCCGCGGAGCGGGCGGTCGCGGAGCAGGCGATCCGTCGCTGCACGCTCTCCCGGCGGCTGCCCGCGGCGAGCATCACCTGCGACGCCGCGCTGCTCGACTTCATCCTCTCGAAGCCCGAGGCGCTCGTCGACGTCTGGCGGGTGCTGGGCATCAGCCGGCTGACCCTCGATCCGACCGGGCCCAAGACGTGGCGGTTCGCCGACGGCTACGGGACGGTCGGCACCGTCCGCCTGCTGCATCGTGAGCGCACGCCCCAGGGCGGAGTGCACGTCTACTTCGGCAGCGGCGGGTACGACGGCCCGCTCGCGCCCAAGCCGCTCACCGGATCCTGTCTGGTGGTCGTGAGGCATTCGCCGGCGCCGGGCGATCAAGGTGACGGGCGCCGGCAGACGGTCCAGATCGACGCCTTCCTCGACGTCGATGGGATGGGGCTCGAACTCGTCACCCGCACGCTCCAGCCGCTGATCATCCGCTCCGCCGCCGTGAACGTGCACGAGATCAGCCTGTTCGTGTCGCAGTTCGCCGCCGCTGCCGCCCGCAATCCGGCCGCGGTGTCGCGGATCGCCGACCGGATGACGCGGATCCCGCCCGAGGATCGCCGCACCCTCGTCAGCCTCGCCGGCGGCCCGGCGACGGTTCGTCGCGCCGGCGTCTCGGCCGACGACGTCCAGCAGGACCTGGCGGCGCGGTGGATGACGGTGGACCAGCTCGAGCAGGCAGGCCGGCCGTGAGCGGCCCCCGACGGGCGCGGCCTACTGCGTGCCGTCGGGTCGAACGGTCGGGGACGGCACCGAGGCCATCCGCACCCGCGCTTCCGAGGCGACCAGATACGGCCGCTTGTACTCGGGCATGTAGCCGCGGGCGCCGCGCACCGCCACCTGCTGGCCGACGAGCGGCCCGAGGTCGACGCCGGGCTGGGGGGTGACGAAGGCCAGCACGTTGTTGCGGTCGTCCACGACGGCCCACCGCGGGGCGTCGGGCCGCCGCGAGATCACCGTCGCCAGCCGACCGGTCGCCTCCATCTGGTCGGGGGGAGTCCAGGTCGGTTGGCCGCCGGCAGGCTTCCCGCCGGGAAGGACGCCGGGGCGGACGGGCCGCGACCCGAGTTCCGCGAGGCTCGACCACATGCCTCCGAGCCGCAGCGGCTCCGGGGAGGCCGGGGCGGCGGCGAGGCCCTGCTGCCGCGCCTGGATCTCCTCGAAGCGGGCCAGGCGGGCGTCGATCGCCTGCGCCCGCGTCCGCTCGCCCTGCGAGGTGGCCCGGGTGGCGGCCACGCGCAGCCGATCCCGAAGCGGGGCGAGGTTCCAGGACTGGCTCGGCCCCGTGACCGCCAGCGACAGCGCGAGGTCGATGTCGGAGAGTTCGTCGCCGGCAGCGGCGGTCGCGCCGGCGCTCACCGCCGGCGGGGGCGTGGCGGGCCCTTCGAACACGTTCGTGCCCCGCGGCAGCCAGCCGGCGAGCAGCCGCACCATGCCTCCCTGGGGCTCCGGTTCGGGCACGGTCGCGGCCTCGAACTCCGCGACCGCCTGGGTCACCGCCGTGCCCGCGTCGCGGATGGCGTCACCGGCCGCTGCAAGCCCTCCGGCCGCGGCCTCCTGGGGTTCGGCGGGCGGGGGCGCGAGCCCGGGGGGCAGCGCGAGATCCTCGCCCCGCGCCCAGCGAAACTCCCCCGACGGCGGCGCGATCTTGACCCACCGCCCCGCCTGCCGGCCGTCGCGCACATGCACTTCGTCGAGCACGGTGACCCGCTCGCCCGCCTCGAGCGCCACCTGGCTGACGTGCCGCAGGTCGTTGAGCTGCGATCCGATGCGGGCGACGGCGTGGTCGGTGACGATCACTCCCGTGCAGGGTCCTTGTGAGCGGGCGGTCTCCGGCCCCGGACCTGACGACTCCCGCTGCACGTCCTGGGCGAGCACCCAGCTGAAGCTGCCCGCCACCGGCCGGACCGCGCACAGCCCGGCCTCGTCCACCGCCCAGACCTCGACCGTGTCGCCGGCGACGAGTCGCTCGGTCGGGTAGAAGTCGTCGCCGGGACCGCACCGCAGATACGCGTGGTCGGCCGCGACGCGCACCGTCAGCGGCAACGCGGCGGACTCGGCCGCCGCCACGGCGGCCGTCACGACGAGCAGGGTCGCCGCCGCCGACCGCAGAACGAAGCACGGAAACGACATGTGCGGCGCATCCATCCGTGGACACTGGCCCGAGGCAGCCGCTGAAAAAAGCGCGTAGACGAGGCTTGGGCAACCTCGTCTACGCGCTGCGTTCGGGCCGCCCGCGGCGACCCTGCCGACCCTCTTGTAGACCAGCCGCCGCCAGCGCTCAAGCCTTGAATTCGGGACGCCGCCAGCCCCGGAAAAACCCTGGCCGACGCCCGGCCGCTGCCCGCCAAACCTGTGGATTGAGGGCTCCTCGGCAAGCCAGGGGGACCTCACCGCGACGCTCCGGACCGCGCCAGCGGGCGGCGCCAGCATCGGCCCGGCGAGCGGGTCGCGTGCCGGGCGTCCGACCGCCTCATACGGACTCCACGTGAGCCTCGCGTAACGCGGGCTCGGGGTCGCCCGTGCCCCCTCGCTGGACGCACGCCTCGGGCATCCCGCCCTCGGCTCGCTGCGTGTCCGCGGCGCTTCGCCGGGCACCGATCCGCCACAGGCGGATTGGTCGGGGCTGCGCTTGCTCCCACAGCTCGCTCGAGGGCACGGGCAACCCCGAGCCTGAGAGAATCGCGGGTTTTCAACCGGCGGCTGAGTTCATGCCCCTCGTAGCGCGGGTTTCCAACCCGCGGCGCACCCCCACAGACCCCGCACCGGAAGCCCCAATCGCGTGACCGATGGGGACTGAGCCGCGCGTGGCGCGGGCAGCCCTTCGCCTGGCCGCTTGAGTCTGCGCCCCTGAAGCGCGAGCAACGCAGGCCATGGCACGGCCCCCAGCGCTCACGCGATTGGGGCTTCCGTAGGAGAGACGAACGTCCGGCGGCGGTATTGAGGCGACGCGCGAGGGTCACGGGTGACCCGCCTCACTCCCAGCGCTCGACCGGTCGCTCGAGCACTTCGCGGAGCAGGATCAGGCGCCGCATCTCCAGCGGATCGCGGACCGCGCGGGCGAGATCGTCGGCCACGCCGCTCGCCCCCGCCGGCGGTGGCGGCGCCGCATCGAACGCGTTGCCGCCCGACAGCGACGGCTCGAGGTGCTTGAGCTTCCGCTTGAAGGCGTCCTGCACGTGCTCGGCCACGTCATCGCCCGCCGCGCCCAGCGGATCGAACTGCCGCGCGGCGACGCTCGGCCGCGTTGCCGCCGGCGGCCGGTGCGGCGCACGGCGGGCAGTCTGCGGCGCAGGGGGCCGTGCCCGCTGCATCGGGAGCGGCGGAGGCTCCGGCCGCGGCGGTCGCCCGGTGTTCGGCACGGCTGGCGCACCCGACCGCGAGCGGGCGAGGAACTCCTCGATCTGGCGCTCGAGCTGCACCCGGGCATCACCCGCCTCGCCCCCCGGATTCACGACCGGCGGCCGACGCCGCGGAGCCGCGACCGGCTCCACCCGCGGCCGCGCGGGATCACCTCCCAGCCGCCGCACGAGGTTCACCACCTGCGACACGATCCAGAAGATCGCCAGCAACAGCGGCACGAGCCCGTCGAGCCAGTCGAAACCGGCGGCGAGCACCGGGGCCGCGAGAGACAGGTGCATCGGATCCCTCTCCGGGCGGCTACTGGGAGGCCGCGACCGCCGTCGACGGACCCGAGGCGATGCTCCGCCGCATGTCGGTGTCGGCCTGCAGGTTGCGGAGCTTGTAGTAGTCGAAGATTCCCAGCTGGCCGCTGGTCAGCGAGTCGGCCACGGCCTTCGGCACCTCGGCCTCGGCGTCGACGAGCGCCGCCCGGCTCTGCTCGATGCTCGCGATCATCTCCTGCTCCTTGGCCACGGCCATCGCCCGGCGGCCCTCGGCGTTGGCCCGGGCCACGCGGGTGTCGGCCTCGGCCTGGTCGGCCTGCAGCCGGGCGCCGATGTTGGCCCCCACGTCGATGTCGGCGATGTCGATGGAGACGATCTCGAAGGCGGTGTTGGCGTCGAGCCGGCGGGCGAGCACGGTCTTGGAGATCACGTCGGGATTCTCCAGCACGTCGGAGTGCTTCTCCGCCGAGCCGATCGCCGACACGATCCCCTCGCCGACGCGGGCGATGATCGTCTCCTCGGTGGCGCCGCCGATCAGCTGGTAGAGGTTCGTCCGCACCGTGACGCGGGCCTTCACCTTGAGCTGGATGCCGTTCTTGGCCACGGCGTCGAGCGACTCGCGGCCGCTGTTCTTGCCGGGGCAGTCGATCACCTTCGGGTAGACGCTCGTCTGCACCGCCTCGCGGACGTCGCGGCCGGCGAGGTCGATCGCGGCGGCCCGTTTGAAGTCGAGCTCGTGGATGCCCGCCTTGTGGGCCGCGATCAGCGCCTGGATCACCAGCGGCACCCGGCCGCCGGCCAGGTAGTGCGCCTCCAGTGCCTGCCGCGTGATGCCGGTGGAGTCGCCGAGCCCCGCCTGCACCGCCATGATCTTGCTCCGCACGATCACGGTGGGATTGACCTTCTTGAAGCTCATCGCCACGAGATCGAACAGGCCGATGCCGGCCCGCGAGGCGACCGACTGGATCCAGAGCCGCAGGTACCGGGCCAGCACGGCGAACAGGACGACGAGGGCGAACACGCCCACGCCGAGGACGATCAGGGTGAGGAGGGGCATCGGGGGGCTCCGGGACGACGATTCTCCACCCTCAAGACTTGTTCGCGGCGGCGTCCCCGTCAAATTTCGGCCCCGTTCCCGGCCGGGCCCTCTCCCCGGGCCGGGCGAGCGAGTCGTAATCGAACGTCTCGAGCGACTCCTCGAGCGCCGCCCGCGACGGAGGCGCCGGTGTCGGTCCGGCCGCCGGCGGCCGGGGCGGGACGGCCCGGACCACGAGTCCGCCGGCCTGCACGCCCACGACCTCGACCTCGCAGCCGGAGCCGATCGGGCCGCTCTCGCTCATCGCCTCGTGGACGCCCCCCTCCACCTCCACGCTTCCCCACGGCAACAGTTCGGTCGTCGCCCGGCCGGAATGGCCCACGAGGCCGCGGAGAATCCCGCGGCGGTCGGCGTCGGGCACGACGGCGCTGCGATCCGGCGGGGCCGCGATCACCCGCCGCCCCAGCGGCGTGTGCGGGAAGACTCGAAAGGCGCCGGCCAGCACGATCGGCACGGCGACGACCGTCGCCCCCAGCACGATCATCCCGACCGCCGGCCCCTCCTGCACGAAGGCCATCACGACCCCGGCCACGATCGCCAGCATGCTGAAGAAGCCGAGCACTCCCCCCGAAGGCACGAACACCTCCAGGACCACCAGCGCCAAGCCGAGGGCGACCAGTGCCGTGATCCAGGCCAGCGGCGTCACGAGGGCCTCACGAGCAGCCGGCCGCCACGCACGTCCACGACCTGCACGGCGACCCCGGGCTCGACGAGCGTGCCGTCGGCGACCACGTCGCGAACGGTGTCGCCGATCCGCGCCTTGCCCGCCGGTGCCAGCCGCGTCGTCGTCGTGCCGACCGCGCCGAGGAGGTCGTCGAGGGCGAGGGCCGGGGCGTCGAGGGCAGCCGCGGGGGGCTCGAGCAGCACGTCGCGCAAAAACGGCGTCGCAGGCAGCCAGCGGCGGATCGCGAAGCCCAGCACCGCGACGCCGGCCGCGGCGGCGAGGATGCCCGTCAGCGACCGCTCCATCTGCCTGATCTGGTAGGCGTTGGTCGGCAGCACGAACGACTGGCTGGCCAGCACGAGGGCCGCGATCACCAGCAGGCCGCCGCCGAGACCGAGCACACCGAAGCCCGGCAGGACGAAGATCTCGGCGGCCACGCAGACCAAGCCGGCCAGAAACAGCATCACCTCGAGCCAGCCGCTCGTGCCGTTGAGGTGCTGGCTCCAGAAGTAGACGATGAAGGCCACCATCGCCACGAAGCCGCCGAAGCCCACGCCCGGCGTCTTGAGCTCGATGTAGAGCCCCGCGCCGCCGATCAGCAGCAGCAGCCAGGCGAGGCTCGGGCTGGCGAGCGCCTCGAGCAGGTCGTCGGCCCACCCCGGCTCCGCGGCGGCGATCGTCCCGTCGAGCCCGTAGGCCTCGCGGAACCCCGCGGCGTCGGCGACCGAGTGGGCCGCAAGGCCGAGCTCCGCCGCCCGCCGGCCGTCGAGTTCCAAGGGCCCGACGCCGACCCGGGCACCGAGCCGCCACCGCTCGCGATCGTCGCGGGCCTCGAGTTCGGCCTCGCTGAAGTGGTCGACCCGGCCCGTGGCCGCCTCCTCGGCGCGGTTCACGTCGATGCCCGGCACGACCAGCGCCACCGGCAGCGACCAGCTCCGGTTGCGGCGCTTCGCCACCCCACCCCGCCACGCCGCCGCGATCGCGTCTCCCTGCCGCTCCCGGATCGCCGCGGCCCCCGGGCCGCCCAGCACCGCGGCTGGGCGGACGACCAGTTCGTCGCAGGCCAGCGCCACCAGCGCCGCGTCGCCCCGCGCCTGCTCCGGCACGAACGCCACGGTCCGCACGGCCGCCGGGTCGAGGCTCGCCAGCCAGTTGGCCAGCACGAGGCTCTGCTCGGGGGCGCCGCCGGGGCTGTCGATCCACAGCCAGATGAAGTTCGCCCCGTCGGCGATCGCCCGCTCGATCCGGGACCGCGTCCGCTCGACGGCCTGGGGCGTCATCGCGCCGGAAAGCGTCACCCGCGCCGCCTGCCAGCCGCCGGTGAGCGAGGGATCCCCGGCGACGGCCCGCTCCGACACTCCCAGTCCGCGGGCCAGTTCCGCCGGCGTCGCCGCCAGCAGCTGCACGATCCCGAGGGTCCGGGCCTTGCGGCCGTCGAACGAAAGCGGCGCGGGCTCGAGCGGCTCCGTGTCGAGCACCGTCGTGCGGCGGCGGACGGCCGCGGCCTCCGCTTCTTCGACATAGCGTTCACCATCCTCGGTCGAGAGCTTGAGCACCCGGGCCGCGGGATCGGCCATGCCGACGGCGATCGCGGCCGGCACGGTCCGCCGCCGCGCCGCCACCTCCGCGTAGGCCGCGCGGGTGGCCGCATCGACGCCCCGGCCCTCCTCCGCAGCCGGCCCGAGCACGGCGTCCGGCGCCATCGCGATCTCCTCGCAGGCCAGGGCCACGAGCACCGCGTGGCCCGAAGCCCCCTCTGGCAACCAGGCCACCGTCTTCACGCCCGCGAGCCGCTCGTCGGCGAGGAACCGCGCCAGGCCCAGCGCCCGACCGAAGTCGCTGCCGCCCGCCGCCTCGCCGTCGCCCGCCATGAACCTCAGCACGAGCAGGCCGCGCTCGGCGGGGCTCGAGCGGAGCCGATCGAGGTTGCGGAGCACCGTGGCTTCGACCTCGGTGTCGCGGGTGCCCGTGATCGGCAGGCGGATCGGCACCACCACCGTCGGCGGCGCAGCGACCGCCGCTCCGCCGCACCAGGCGGCGCACCACGCCACGACGGGAACCATGATCCGGCGGAAGACGGCGACGGGCCGCATCGGACATCTCCGGCAGGGAGCGCGAGACACGGGGGAAATTTTAGAACGCCCCGGCAGCGAGTCAAAAAACCGGCGGAACTGCCCCTCCTCTTATACTGCGGCGATGACCACCTCCGCCGCCGACCGTGAACTCGTCGACCTGGTCGCCTCCCGTGCCCTCAAGCGGGGCACCTTCCGCCTCGCCTCCGGCCGCGAGGCGAGCTTCTACCTCGACGCCAAGCAGGTCGTGCTCGACGCCCACGGAGCGATGCTCGTGGGCCGGGCGATCCTCCGGCGGCTGCAGGACTGCGGTCCCCTGCCGCATGCCGTCGGGGGCATGTCGATCGGGGCCGACCCCGTCACCGGCGCCGTGGTCACGATGGCGGGCGTCGAAGGCCTGCCGCTCAAGGGGTTCATGGTTCGCAAGGAGGCGAAGGGGCACGGCCTCCAGAAATACGTCGAGGGGCCCGTCGAGCCGGGGCAGCGGGTCGTGATCGTCGAGGACGTGGTCACCACGGGCGGCTCGTCGCTGCTGGCGATCGATCGGGCGGTCGAGTTCGGGCTCGTCGTCGAGCGGCTCGTGGCGGTGATCGACCGCCTCGCGGGAGGCCGGGAGGCCCTCGCCGCCCGCGGCATTCCCCTGGAGTCCTTGGTGACGATTCGCGACCTCGGCATCGATCCCGACGCGACGTGAGCGGGTGCTTGCCTCGGTCGGCGCGAGGCGCGTAGGCTGGATCTCGAGTCGCGCAGCTCCGTGGCCTGGTGGTATCCATGACGCTGTTTGCGTTGGTGTTGCGGGGCGACTGGGACGCAGGATCATCCGTGGGGCTCGGGTCCGCCCGTACCCTCTCGCTGGACGTTCACTACGGCCCTCCAGGCCTCCGTTCTCTGCGTGTTCGCGGCGCTTCGCCTGGCGAGTTTCGTGCTCTCGCCGCCGTCCCGGCGTCGGCTCCAGCTTCCAGACGCCGCGTGCAGCACGGCGTACAAACTTTGGCTTCGCTCGCTCCCACAGCCCGCTCGAGGGCACGGGCGACCCCGAGCGGAGTTCAGGCCGCGAAGAGGCAAGTTCGATCGTCTTCCGTAGCCGTGCTCGTGGCGGCTGCGACCATCATGGCCATGATGACGCCCCTGCGGGCCGCTGTCGAAACTGGGCGTGATGTGGTGGCCCTCATCTCGCAACTCGGTGATGAGCGGCCCGCCGTGCGGGAGCTTGCGAGTGAGCAGCTCACCGAGCTTGGCAGCCTTGCAGCCGACGAACTCATTCGGGCGGCCGAGTCGAGTGCCGACCTCGAAGTGGCGCTGCGGGCGCGGTGGCTCGTCGACCGGCTGCCGCTGGTGGCCGACGGCGATCCGCCGCGGGTGGTCGCGATCCTGGAGCGGCTGCCGCGGCTCGGGGTGGCGGAGCGGCTGCGGCAGATGCAGGTGCTCCTGCGGCTCGACGGCGACATCGGCGTCGAGCCGCTGGCGCGGATGGTGCTCCTCGAACGGTCGACGTTCGCGGCCACGGTCGCCGCCGCCCTGCTCGCCCGGGAGTGGGTGCCCGACGACCGGTTCTGGCCCCCCGTGGCCGAAGCGATCATCACCGGGATCGGCCCCAGCCGCAGGCCGGCGGCGGCATTGCTCCGCAGCCTGGTCCGCGGCTCGAAGGCCGCGTCTGCCGACGAGAAACGGATCGCCGCCGACGAGGCTGCCGCGGCCCTTGCGGCACTCGCGACGACCGAGCCCGGCCCGGCGGCCGACCGGGCGTTGCTGGACGACGAGTCGCTGCTCGACGAGACGGCGGCCGTGCGGATCTTTCGCCGGGCCCTGCTCATGCTCCGGATGACCGCCGGGCAGAAGGACGAGGCACTCGCGGAGGCGCGCCGGCTCCTCGCCGCGGCGCGGGAGCACGACGGCGACGCGATGCTGGCGATCGAACTCGCATGGCTCACCGAACACGGCCTGCCCGAGGCGGTCGACCTGGTCCCGCTGGACGGCGACGGGGTTTCTCCGCTGGTCGCGTACGCCGCCGCAGTCGCCCGCCGGCGAACCGGCGACGACCTCGCCGCCGCCGAACTCGCGGCCCGGGCCAGTGCCGCCCTCGACGCGGCCGACGTGTCGGCAGCGGCCCGGCTCCAGGCCGCGCAGCTGCTGGCCCGCTGGGGGGCCGTCGAGTGGTGCCTCGCGGAACACGCCACGCTGATCGACGATGCCGAGTCGTCGGTCGGCATGCTCGCGACCGCGGGGGTGACCTGTGCGGAGTATCTCCACGAGCAGGGCCGCGACGAGGAAGCCACGGCCCTGCTGGGCAAGCTGCTCGACGGTCCCGGCCGCCGCGCGGGCATCGAGCAGGCCATCTCCCAGATCGGCAACGACGCCGCCAACCTGCGGGCCCGGATGCACTACTTCGCGGCCTGCGCGGCGGCCCAGAGGGGCGACACGGCCGCCGAACGACGGCTCGTCGACGAGGCGCTCGCGGCCCAGGATCAGGAGGTCGACTCGCTGATCGCCCTCTACCGGCTCGCGGGCCAAGACCCCGAGCGGCTCGCCGCGGTCAGGCCGCGGATCCAGCGGGCGGTGACGCGCATCGAGGAGACACTCGTCACCGTGCCCGAAGACGCCGCCAGCTACAACGAATACGCCTGGCTCGTCTCCAACACCGAGGGGGACTTCGGCCAGGCGACCGCCTTTGCCCGGAAGGCGGTCGAACTGTCGCCCGAGAGCCCGAGCCTGCTCGACACCCTGGCCCACTGCCTGGCGGCGGAAGGCGATCTCGACGGGGCGATCCGCACGCAGTCGGTCGCCGTGCGACTCGAGCCCCACAACCGCATGCTCCGCCTGAACCTCGAGCGGTTCGAGGATCGCCGGAGAAAGCAGCCATGACGGCCGCCCCCACCCCGACGACGACGCATCCGGTCGCGGCCCGCGGCACGCGGCTCGCGGTGCACACCGCCGGCGCCGGCCTGCCGCTGGTGCTCCTGCACGCGTTTCCGCTCGACCACGGGATGTGGCGGCGGCAGGAGCCGCTCGCCGAGTCGCTCCGCCTGATCGTGCCCGACCTCCGCGGCTTCGGCACGAGCGAGTCGGCGCCGGCGAGCATCGCCGACTTCGCCGACGACGTGGTCGCGGTGCTCGACGCCCTGCACGTCTCCCAGCCGGCCGTGATCTGCGGCGTGTCGATGGGGGGCTACGTGGCCCAGCACGTGGCGGCCCGGCATCCGAAGCGGGTGGCCGCGCTCGTGCTCGTCGACACGAAGCTCGAGGCCGACACGCCGGAGGCCCGGGCCGCGCGGACCGATCTCGCCGGCAAGGTGGGCCGGCTCGGCCAGTCGATCCTCGCCGACGCGATGCTCCCCCGGCTCCTGGCGGCGCCGCGAAGCGACGCTCGCGCAGAAGAAGTCGCCCGGCACGCGGAGAACCGGTCGCTCGTGCAGGCGCTGATCGAGCGGCAGCGGGTGCCGACGATCCAGGCGGCCCTGGCGGCGCTCGGCGACCGGCCCGACATGACCGAGGCGCTGCGGCACGTCCGCGTGCCGACGCTGCTGGTGGTCGGCGCCGAGGACCAGATCACTCCCCCGGCCTGCCTGGAGGCGGCCGAGGAGATCATTCCGGATGCGAGGCTCCTGATCGCGCCGGGGGCGGGCCACCTCGTGCCGCTGGAGGCGCCCGAGGTCTTCAACCGGGCGCTGCTCGAGTTCCTGGCGGACCTACGACGCGTCTGAATCCCGCGGTGTCGGTGGCTCACGGCGCTCGGGCGGCTGCGGCCTGGGCCGGGATCCATCGCCGCGGGGACCGCGTTCACCGGGAGGCGGACCATTCGGACCGCCCCGTTCTCCGCGCGGGCCCTGCCATCGCGGCCGGCCTTCGCCTCCGCCGCCCCCGCCGGCGGGACCGGGGCCACGTGGCGGCACGCCCTCGCCCGCTGGTGGAAGCCCGCGCCGCTCGCTCATCAACTCCCGCCAGCGGGATCGTCGCTCGAGCCACTCGAGCCGCTCGTCGGCGTCCAAGTCGATGATGTTCTTCCGGTCGGGTGGGTCGCTCGCCGCGATGATCAGGTGCCAGAGCCGGGCCGCCGCCCGCAGTTCGTCCTGTGCCGGATTGGCGAGCACGGCCGCGACCGCCGCCAGGTCGCCCCGCTTCGCCATGGGCAGATCCTGAAACGTCGTGGCCGCAAGTTCGATCGCGTCGAGCTCGTCGGCGGCGAGCGCCGCCATCGCTTCCCGCCGCTCGTCGAGATGGGGCCGCGCAGCCGCGCCCAGTGCATGGTCCTGCTCCAGTTCGGCGAGCGCCGCGTTGAACTCGGCGGCGTCGTCCTGCAGGAATCCCGGCGGCTGCCGCAGCGGGAGCTGGCTGCGGCGGGCCGCCAGGGACTTCAGGAACGTCACGCTGCCGGCCTCCCGCAGCAGGCCGAGGTGGCGGATCAGCGGCAGCGACTCGAGAACGATCCGATCGGGATCGGGCGCCGTGACGCGTCCGAGCACGACGCCGACGAGAAGGCTTCCCGCCACGGCCAGGGCCGGCCGGAGCCAGCCCCGCGGGGAGACGGGCAGCCGCATCCCGCGACGCAGCGTGTCGCCGACGCCCCGGCGGTCGGCCGTCACGGCGGCCAGGTCCACCGTCGTGGCCGCCATGTCGACCGACGCCGCAGCGCGAGGCAGCACGTCGAGCGCCTCCCACACGTCGTGGAGGTCGTCGGCCGGCTTGCCCGTGCCATCGGATGGTTCGTGGCTCACGACGCGTCTCCCTGGAGATATGGCTCGAGGGCGACACGAAGCTGGTCTCGGGCCCGAAAGAGCAGCGACTTCACGGCGGGCACGGTGAGCCCCATCGCCGTCGCGATCTCCTCGTAGGAGCACTGCTCGAACTTCGCCAGCAGCACCGCCATCCGCTGCCGCTCGTTGAGGCCGGCGATCGCCGCGCGGACGACCGCCTGCAGTTCCGAGCGGTCGGCGAGCCGCGCCGGCAGGAACCCGCTCGCCGCGACGGCGAGCTGATCCAGGCCGATCGCCGACGACGACGCGGATGCGGTGGCGGGCACGCCCCGCTCCAGCCGGCGGTAGGCCCGCTGCCGCAGGTCGCTGGCGACGTTGTTGGCGATCGTGTGGATCCAGGTGGTGAACTTGGCCGTCGGCTGATAGGTGGACCGCGCTCGGTAGACCCGCAGGAACACCTCCTGGGTGAGGTCCTCCGCGGTCGCGTGGTCGCCGGTGTGGTGAAGAAAGAGGGTGACGAGGCGATCCTGCCAGGCCACGACGAGGTCGGCGAACGCGTCGGCATCGCCGTCGCGGACGCGGAGCATCAGTTGGGTGGACGGGTCGCTGGCCGTCCGCCGCAGCATGGTGGAGTCGGTCGCCATGCCGTGATTATGTCCTCCGGGCCGGGAGGCTTGTACGGACGATCTTCATGGTGGCATGCAAGGGCGGGGCGACGCCCGGCGCGGGCTCGGGGTCGCCCGTGCCCCGTCGCCGGACGCTGTCGAGTAGGCCCGGGGGCTTTCGCCCCCAGGCCTCTCACAGAACCGGACTTGTGGGTCCCACATCCGGCTCTTTGGGTTCCGGTCTCACAGGTCAAACAGGAGCGTCTGACCAGAGGCCAGTTTCGGGATAGGGTTCAGTTCCTCCCACGCAGATGCCAGT
>VGYR01000063.1 GCA_016872925.1 Planctomycetota bacterium | reverse complement strand
CTGACTCGACGTGTCCGCCTCGAGCCCGCTAGACGGCCCAGCGACGGCAGCCACTGCGGCCCCTGAGTCGTGATTCGTCTCCAGGCGAATCTCGGTTCAGAAATTGCAGGCTTGCCGGAAGGACACGTACTACCTCGTCGGCTTGGCGAGCCTCGAGGAACTCGAGGCCTCCATCAGAACACGAAAGCAGCCGGCGTCAGCCGAGCCACGGCCTCATGGGCACGCGGGGTTCGCTGCTGCGCCGTCGAGTCCTTCCGTGACGCTCTCTCGGGAGGGGTTGCCCGTGCCCTCGAGCGGGCTGTGGGAGCAGGCGCAGCAAGGACTGCGAAACGCCGCGGACACGCAGTGAGCCGAGGGCGGGATGCCCGAGGCGAGCGTCCGGCGAGGGTGCACGGGCGACCCCGAGCCCAAGCCACTCGTGACCCAGTCCCCATCGCTCACGCGATTGGGCTTCCGATGCGGGGTCCGGGGGGGTGCGCCGCGGGTTGCCGTGAACCCAATGCAGACGTGCGTCGCCCTGCCCCGCAACTGCCGTGCCGAACAGGATTGGCATCCTGCCCGGAACGAGCGTTCGGTGACGAGCACGGGCAGCCCCGAGCCTCGCGAACGCGCGAGGCTCACGTGTGACCCGTATGAGGGCGCCTGGCAAGGGCGCCGTCAGCGCGTCGTTCGAGGATCGATCAGCGGCCGCACCTCCACGTCTTCGAAGGTCACGTCGCCGTCCTGGCAGAAGAAGAACAGCCTGTCTCCCTGGGCGTAACGCGGTCGGCACATGAGTGTCCTCCGGTCGTCGATGCAGACGTCGACCATGTCCTCCTTGAGAACCATCTCCAGCGTGAAGGGCCGATCGAGTCCCGCGACGTCGTCGATGGCCTGGAGTGGAACCAGGTCGTTGCCGCCGGCCAGCGGATCGCGGACCTCGACACGGGCGAGATTCGGGGTGATCCGCAGTTCCGTGCCCGAGGCGTATTCGCCGGTCCCGTGAACGCAGATACCGAACCAGCCGACGGCGGGGCCGGGCACGACGCGGGCGGTGATCCGCACCTCCTGGGGAACGCCGGCGACGAAGCCCGCAGCCATTCCGGGCAGGGACTCAACGTGCACCCGTTTCCCGGTCGCCGTCGCGCCGGGGGTGAGCGGCTCGAACGCCAGGGGCAGCGGCTCACCCGTCGGCAGGGCCATTTCCGCGGGGAACTTCGTGCCCAGGGTGCCGTCCTCGTGCTGGACGAGTTCGCGGAATACCGCATTGCCGGCCCATCCGCCCTTGCCGATCCAGGCCGCGCCGAGCCGCCGCCGGGGGCCAAAGGCGGCCGTCTTCATCACCCACTCGGCCTTGCCGCCGAAGGTATCGACCCGGGGCCTGGTCCATGGGCCCAGCGGGCTCTTCGCCATGCGATAGCGGGCGGTGCCCCCGTTGCTGAAGACCAGATACCAGTTTCCGTTCCACTCGAAGACGTCCGGACACTCCGGCGCACCCGGGATTCCGGGCACGACCAACGGCGGTTCCTGCTTCCACTCCCTCAGGTCCCGCGACGTGAGGTGGGCCAGGCAGTCGCCCCGCCGATGCAGGGCCGGCTTCTCGAGTGCCGCCGTGACGAGCATGTGGAACGTCCCCGTGGCCGGATCGCGAAACACCGTCGGATCGCGAAACGGCCCCACGACATACGGCGGCTCGGGACCGGCAAAGGGGTTCGGCTGCAGTTTCTCGAACGCGACTCCGTCCCGGCTCGTGGCGTGGCTCAGCTCCTCGGCACGCGTATCGGTCCGCCGCGTCGCATAGAAGGCGTGGAACAACCCGTCATACCAGTACATCGAGCCGGTGCAGATTGAACCCTCCCACTGCTCGCTGACCGGGACGGCGAAGTCATGGAACGTCCAGTGCTTCAGGTCACGGCTGGAGACGTGGGCCCACTGGTGGGCGCCGAGCCCGTTCTTGCTGCCGTGATGCCGTTTGTCGCCCAGGTAGTAGAAATGGAAGGTGTCGTCGTGCCACATCGGGAGACAGTCGCCGACGTGCCAGTCGGGGTGGTGCGGCTTGTAATACTGCATCGGCACCTGGAGCTTCTCGTTGAGGCTGGCGCGGCCGGCCTCCACCGCGGCGGGGCCGCCGCTGAGCGCCTCGATCTCCCGGGCGGCCAGCGGCCGGCGCCAGATCGCCACATGGTCGACGAGTGCCGTCAGCCCCCCGGTCACCTTGCCCTCCGCGTCGGTATCGCCCCCGATCAGGAGTTCCACCGCCTCGGCAGGCCGCAGCGTGCCGAGCATGAAGTCCTCGTCCTGCCAGAGCCCGTCGACGAACAGCCGCATCTTGGCGCCGTCGCAGACCAGCACGACGTCGTGCCACGCGGCGGCATCGACGAGATCGGCCGGCACGCGGGCCTCCATCGGCTTGGCGTTCTTGGTCGTGCCGATCTCGGCGCTGAACAGCATTCCCGATGCCGGTGCGACCGACCGCAGGGCATAGGCGACTCTGGCCGGGCCTCCCGACTTCGTGACGAGGGGGCCGGCCCAGCGGCCCGACGGATCGCGGACCCGGATCAGGATGCTGATCGTTTCATCCCGCTGGTCGAGCTCGCCGTTCACCCCCGAACCCGCCGCCAGCCACCCCCCTCGGATGTCGGCGGCGACGCCGTCGCCACCCCGGGCCCGAGATGCCGCTGCATCACGGTCGTCGAGATTCGTTCCCAGCGTCACATCCCCATGGACGCTGAGCCGGCTGTTGTCGCCGGCGGAGTCGTCGGGGCCTGCCATGTGCCACACGGCGACCGCGTCGTCCCACGGCCCGGCGGCGGCCACCACCCGCGCTGTCGCCGCCAGGAGCAGGATTCCCGCGGTCGACCGGCCTCGTCGCGTCGTCATGTCGTCCTCCTGGGAGTCGTCGGATCGGGCAGCCGATCAGGCACGCCTTCGTTGGGCAGGAGCTTGGGCCGCAGGAGTTGATCCTCGAAGAACGCCGCCGTGCCCTCGCGTTCCAGGTCCGCGAACGTGTATCCGCGACCCGACAACGGCCGGACGTCGACACTGCCGCGGCCGAGCAGACCGATCGCCAACTCCATCATCTTGGTGTTGCAGCCGCTGGTCCCCATCACGGCGGCGTTGCCGTAGTGCCAGACGCCGCTCTCGATGCGGCACGGTCCGCGGGTGCCCGCGAAGGCCAGCACGCGGCCCCCGGTGGGGGCGATCAGGCCGTGGGCGATCGCGAGAGTATCACCGCTGCCCGCCGCCAGGATCACGTCGTCGAAACCCTTGAATGGGCGACCGTAGGGATCGACCGCGGCGGGCGTGAACCCGGCGGCGAGCCTTGCCAGCGCGGCATCGTCCTCCGCCACGTGGCAGGTCGCACGGGGATCGGCCAGCACCCTGTCGACGAGGGCCCTCTTCGCGTCCGAGCGGACGACGACCACCACCTGCCGGGCGCCTCCGACGTCGAGCACCGGATCCTCGACGAGCGCCAGTTTGGCCGTCATCACCGCCATCGAGCCCGAGCCGACGACGAGCGTCACGCCCCCCGGCATGACGCCCTTCTTGAGGACGCTGCCGCGGGCATCCTGGCCGAGTTCGTGGGTCGACTTCTGCAGGCAGTCGAGCAGGCAGGCCAGTGGCTCGACGAGCGCGGCACTCGTGTCGTCGATCCCATCCGGCACGGGCAGCACCGACCCCGAGCGGATCACCTCCGGACGGATGCGGACGTACTGGGCGAAGGCGCCCGCCTGGTTCATCGCCAGGTCGGTGATGTTGCCCCCGAGCAACTGCACGCCCCTGGCACCGTGGAGGCCCGGGGCAGGCGGCTGGTAGTGCGCGATCCGCGACTGCAGGCAATAGCGTCGGCCGATGCGGAAGTCGAACTGCTCCCCCGTGAGTCGCTCGCCGGCGAGATAGCCGATGCCGGTGGTGAGCTCGTGCACCCGGCTGCCGACGAACACCAACTGGACGACCGCCTCGTGGCCGAAGATCCGCCCCCAATGAAGTTCGAGATGCCGCCGCACGTCGCGGCGGGCCGCTTCATCCAGGCCAGCCGCGGACGCGGCGACATCCGCGTACAGCCCGTCGTCATGAACGTCCGCCCGCGGGGTGCCGGTCTCGAGGAGACGCACGTAGTCGAGAAACCGGCCGGAGTCACCACGGGCGGCGGAGCCCACGAGGGCGGCGAGTTCCTCCAGCAGGCTCTCCTCCGCCTGATCGCGGCGGCCGGACTGGTAGATCTTCACGTCGGTGCCGCAGCGGTGCACCACGCGCACCCGTCCGATCAGATCGTGGGCCGTCCCGAAGATCGGCCGGTCCGCGACGACCCGATAGTCGCCCTTGCCAAAATACACCAGGGCATGCATGCGCCCCGAGATCTCGATCGGGCTGCCATCGGCATCGCACCCCAACCGGCGGTCGGGCCAGTCAAACCCGCACGTCGCGGACGTCATGACCGCGATCCCTCCGCGAGCCGCCCATACCCGAGTGCATCGAGCATCTCGCCACAGACGTCGGCGACATGTCGGCGGCGGACGTCGTGGCCGAAACTCTCCGAGTTGATCCACAGGTTGTTGCCGTCGATCACGTCCGCCTCGCGCTCCCGGAGGATTCGATAGAGCTTCTGGCCGGCACCCACCGCCATCGCCGTGTAAAAGTTCACCTTGCAGATCCCGTCCGCTGCGGTGTCTCCGACGCGGCCTTCCAGGCACGAGGTTCCGTGAAGCGCCATGATCGGCCCGACGCGGTCGCGGATCAACCTGGCCAGTTCCCGCTCGTAGCGGCGTTCCGCCCGCCCGGCCCCGACACTGCGGTGCTCCGTGCCGAGATTCGGCACGACGAGATCGACGCCGGTCGAGCGGACGAACGCCTCCACCGCACCGGGAGTCGAGAGCTGATCGTCGCGGCTGAGCTTCAGCCGTGCGATGTCGGCCGGGTCGTAGATCTTGTCGGCCGCTCCCTCCACCACGACCTGGTCGCCGAATCGTGCGACGTAGGCGGCCGTCAGGCGGATGTTCTCCGCCTCGTCGAGCTTCGAGGCGTCGTGCATGATGATCGCCATCCGCTCGACCACCGAAGGGTCGTGGAGCATCGCCGCATCCTCCGGGTCGGTGGCCCAGCCGTGATCGATGAACGGCAGGATGCCGACGGCGGGAAACCGGGGCCGCCCATCGGCGCCGGCCAGCGACTCGTAGACGCCGAGCGTTCGCAGCCAGATCTCGCACCCCTCGCGGACGTCACCCCCGTCGAAGCCTCCGAGATCCGTACGGGTGACGCACGACGTGCTGATCTTTCGGAACTGTGCGTTGTCGGGATAGATGCCCGTCATGCCGACGGCGATGGGCACCTCGGCCAGGCCGTGGCGGTCGGCGAATCGCTGCGCGCCGATCAACAGGCCCTCGATCTCCGCGGCCAGTTCACCGTTGGGGCTGAACAGCGCGGTGCCAGCGGCGCGGAGGCGTTGGAGTATGGCCAGCACGTCGCTGCGGCGGGTGACGAGGTTCATGGCGAGTTCCGTGGGAAGATGGCCGGTCGGGCGTCACGTCGGGACGGCACCGCCGTTGACGCCGATCGCCTGGGCGTTGACGTAACCCGCGCGGGGCGATGCCAGGAAGGCCACGAGGGTGGCGATGTCGTCCTCACTGCAGCTGCGTCCGGCCGGCGAGCGGGCGATCCGCCGCGCCTTGAGCTCCTCGAGGCCGCCGACGCCCTCCTTCTCGCAGCTGATCCGCACCAGTTCCGGGTCGAGCCACGAGCCGGCGGTCGAGCCGTCGCCGGGATAGACGTCGGATGGGCAGACGATGTTGGCGGTGATCCCGTCTCGGCCCAACTCCAGGCCGGCCGCAACGCTCAACCCATGGAGGAAATACTTGCTCGCGGAGTAGACGGCGAGGCCGGCACTCGCCTTGAGCCCCGACGAGGAGCCGATGTAGATCAGCCGCCCCCAGCCCGCTTTCCGCAGGTGTGGAACCGCGGCTCTCGTCACGTTCAGGGGACCGTGGACGTTGACGGCGAGCGTGGCGTCGACGTCGTCGTCGGAAACCGCTGCCAGCAGTCCCGCCCGCGTGATGCCCACGTTGCTGACCACGACGTGGACGGCACCCCACCTCGCGGCCACGGTGGCCAGCGACTCCGCGACAGCTGCGGCATCGGTGACATCGACCGTCAGCGGCATGCCTTTGCAGGCTGCCGCCGTGTCGCCGGCGCGGGATCCATCGAGATCGGCCACTGCCACCCGCGCGCCCTCGGCGGCGAGCGTGCGGGCGATGGCTGCGCCGATTCCCCGGCCACCCCCCGTCACGAACGCGACCGTGTCCCGCAACTGCAAATCCACGCGCTGCTCCTCACCCGCCGCGACGACCGCCACCGATCAGGCCGGGGCAGCACGATAGCAGACTGCGGAACAGTTCTGCTACCGGCCGTCGCGCGCCCGCTGGCGCACCTCGGCGAGCTCCGCCACCGCGGATTCGAGGCGGCACGGCCGATCGTCGGGGCACTCGCGAGCGGACCTGACGGGCACCTGCTCACGCAGCGCCACGCTCGTCCACCTGACCGGAATCGATCACCCGCGACCCCCGTTGCCGCGCCGGTCGCGATGTCCGACGGAACCACGTGAAAGGAAACGTCCGCCGCACGCTCCCGGCCTGACGCGACAGGAGGCGGGGGGATATACTCGACGCTCTTCGCGGAGCATCGTCTGGCGGTGCTCCACAGGCGACTATCAGGAATGGTGGCATGGGTGACGGTGTCTCGAACACAGCGGCAGTCTTGCGGCGGCGCTCCCTGCTTGCCGCAGCCGTCGGCCTCGCGGCGGTCTCGGTGCGTCCAGGGCGGGCAGGAGCGGCGGATCCGCCGGTGCCCGCGGTCGTCGAGGAGGGCTTCGTGCCGCTGTTCAATGGAACCGACATGACCGGATGGGTGGGCAACGTCACCGGCTACGTGCCCGAGGCCGACGGCAAGCTCGTCTGCTCACCCGGCCGCGGCCAGGGCAACCTCTACACGGCCCGTGAGTACGCCAACTTCGTCCTGCGCTTCGAGTTTCGACTCACCCCGGGAGCCAACAACGGCCTGGGCATCCGAGCTCCACTCGAAGGCGACGCCGCCTACGTCGGGATGGAGCTGCAAATCCTGGACGACGGCGCCGAGGTGTACCGCACCGTGCAGCCGTGGCAGCGGCATGGCTCGATCTACCACGTCGTCGCCGCCAAACCGGGCCACCAGCGGCCCGTCGGCGAATGGAACGAGCAGGAAGTCGTCGCGGACGGCCGCCATGTCACGGTCACGCTCAACGGCACGGTGATCGTCGATGCCGATCTCGACGCCGTCAAGGATCCGGCGATCCTCTCCAAGCATCCCGGCTTGCAGCGGACCAAGGGCCATATCGGCTTCCTCGGCCACGGGTCGCCACTTGCCTTCCGCAAGATCCGCATCAAGGAGCTGCCATGAGAACAAGGGGCATTGGGGTGGGGCGCAGGCAGTTTCTGGGTGCTGCTTCGGCTGGACTGGCGGCCGGCGGCGTCTGGAGCGGGCTGCCTGCCAGGGCAGCCGTCTCGCCGAACGAAAAGCTCGCCATCGCGGCCGTGGGAACGGGCGGCATGGCTGCCGCCGACCTCAAGAACCTCGCGGGCGAGGAGATCGTCGCCATCTGCGACGTCGACGAGAAGACCCTGGCGACGGCGGCGACCCTCTATCCCAGCGCAGAACGGTATCACGACTTCCGGCTGATGCTCGAACTGGAATCGGGGCGCATCGACGCCGTCCTCGTGGCCACTCCCGATCACGTCCACGCTACGGCGACCATGATGGCGCTGAAGATGGGCAAGCACGTCTATTGCGAGAAGCCGCTGACCTGGTCCGTGCAGGAGGCGCGAACCGTCGCGGCGGCGGCGGAGCGGGGGCTCGTGACGCAGATGGGCATCGGGGTCCATGCGACCGACAACTACCGCCGCGTCGTGGAACTGGTTCGCGGCGGCGCTGTCGGGCCGATCCGGGAAGTCGTGGTCTGGTGCAACAAGGCCTGGGGGGGCGACGGCCGCGTCCACCAGCCCGTTCCTCCCCCGGCGACGCTGCACTGGGATCTCTGGCTCGGCCCGGCAGCCGCCCGTGACTACGCCGCCGGCGCCTATCACCCGGGACAGTGGCGCCGGTGGTGGGCCTTCGGCGGCGGCACGCTCGGCGACATGGCGTGCCACCTGGTCGACCTGCCTTTCTGGGCGCTGGAGTTGACGCTGCCGGAGTCGATCGCGGCGGAGGGGCCGCCGCCGGATCCGGAAACGGCCCCGACGGAACTCTCCGTCACGTACCGCTTCCCAGCCCGTGGGCAACTCCCGCCCGTCACGCTTACATGGCACGACGGCACCCGAGCCCCGAAGGAGGTGGCCGGACATCCGGTCCCGGCCATGGGCGTCATGTTCGTGGGGGAGACAGGGAGCCTGTTCGCCGACTACGGCAGCTGGAAACTGCTCCCTGCGGACAAGTTCGCCGGATTCGTCGCTCCGCCGCAGTCGATCCCGAAATCCGTCGGCCACTGGCAGGAGTGGATCGATGCCTGCAAGACGGGCGGACCGACCACCTGCGACTTCGCCTATTCGTCGCGGCTCACGGAGACGGTGCTGCTGGGCAACGTCGCCTACCGCAGCGGCCGCACGATCTCCTGGGATGCCGCCACCGGCAAGCCGGTCGGCTGCCCGGAGGCGGAGCCATTTCTCTCCCGGGAATACCGCAGCGGATGGACCCTGTGATCGGCGTCCCTCAGCGCAGCCGACGGGGCGTGGCGACACGCACGGGCATGCGCCCGCAACTCCCATAGCGTTCCCTTCCCCCCGAGGTACAGGACAGTCATGGCAGCCCCCCAGATTCGGCTGGTCGCCTTCGATCTCGCCGGCACGACGATCGATTTCGGTTCCCGCGCGCCGGCCGGCGTGTTCGTGGAGCTGTTCGCCCGCCACGGCGTGACGGTGTCCGAGGCCGAGGCCCGGGGGCCGATGGGCACCGCGAAGCGCGACCACATCGCCGCGCTGGCGGCGCTCCCGCGGGTCGCGGAGGAATGGCGGAACGCGCACGGTGGCCGCTCGGCCGGCATGGCCGAGATCGATGAGCTCTACGCCGAGTTCATCCCGCTGCAGCTCGAGTCGTTGCCTGCCTTCGGCGACCTGGTTCCGGGGACGGCGGAGGCTGTCCAGGCCCTGCGAGCCGCGGGCATTTGCGTGGCGGCGACCACCGGCTACGACACGGCGATGACGAAGGTCGTGCTCGAGGCCGCTGGCCGCCAGGGATTCGTGCCGGATGCGGCGATCTGCGCCAGCGACGTCGCCGCCGGACGCCCCGCGCCGTGGATGCTCTTTCGAGCCATGGAGGCGACGAACGTCTGGCCACCGGCGGCCGTGGTCGCGGTTGGAGACACGATCGCCGACGTCCAGGCGGGCCGCAATGCGGGGGTGTGGTCGGTCGGGGTGACGGCGACGGGGAACATGCTCGGTCTCTCGCTGCAGGCACACGACGCCCTCGCTCCCGCCGAGCGGGCGGCACGCCTCGCCGCCGCGCGGGAGGCGATGCTTGCGGCGGGGGCGCACGCGGTTGTGGAGAGCGTGGCGGATGTGCCCCGCCTGGTGTCGACCCTCACGGGAACCCCCTGAGCGAGCCGGCGACGCCGGCGCTTCCGGATCTGCCGGATTTCCGGGACAGCCGGCAGGCCCGGTTGGATGGCGCACGACCGGCCTCCGGAAGAGGCTCGCAAGGCTATTATTGAGGTGTGCTGCGGCCCCGACCCTGTTCAGCTTCGCCCTCGGCCGAGTAGATGCCATGAGTCGATTCCGGTGTCGCGCCTCGTTCGGGATCGCGTTCCTCACGGTTGGCATCGCGACCGCGACGGCCGCCCCGGACTTCCAGCACGACGTGCGGCCGATCCTCGCGGAGCATTGCGGCCACTGCCACGGCCCGGATGAGGCGGGGCGTCAGGGGGGACTGCGCCTCGACGACCGGATCGCGGCGCTTGCCGGCGGTGATTCGGGCAGCCCGGCGATCGTGCCGCAGGATCCTGGGCGGAGTGAACTGATCAGGCGCGTCACCTCGACCGCCGAGGACGTCGTCATGCCGCCGCCCGACGCGAAGAAACCGCTCGCGCCGGAACAGATCCGGACGCTGGAGGCCTGGATCGCCGCCGGGGCCGAGTATTCGACCCACTGGGCGTTCGTGCCTCCCCGCGCCGCGTCTCCACCGGGCGACGCCCCCCAGCCGATCGACGCGTTCGTGCGAAATCGCCTCTGCGGCAGCGGACTCGAGCCTGCGCCGCCGGCCGATGCGGCCACGCTCTGCCGACGAATCCATCTCGACCTCGTCGGGCTGCCCCCGTCGCCCGACGACCTCGCCAGATTCACCAGCGACGGCTACGAGAAGACGGTCGACCGTCTTCTCGCCAGTGAAGCATACGGCGAGCACTGGGCGCGGCACTGGCTCGATCTGGCCCGCTATTCTGATACCAACGGCTACGAGAAGGACCTGAAGCGGGAGATGTGGGTCTGGCGCGATTGGGTGATCGCGGCGCTCAATCGCGACCTTCCCTATGACGCGTTCGTGATCCAACAGATCGCCGGCGACCTGCTGCCGTCCCCGACGCAGGACCAGATCATCGCCACCGGCTTTCTCCGCAACAGCATGCTCAACGAGGAAGGAGCGATCATTCCCGAGGAGTTTCGGATGGTCGAGATGTTCGACCGCATGGACTGCCTCGGTAGGGCGGTGCTCGGGATCTCGACCCAGTGCGCGCAGTGCCACTCCCACAAGTTCGATCCGCTCAGCCAGGACGAGTACTACGGGATGTTCGCGTTTCTCAACAACTCATACGAGGCCAAGTCGTTCGTCTACGAGCCTGCTCAACTGGATGAACTGGAGGACATTCGGCGTGCCGTGGCGGCGGCGGAATCGCGGACTCGCGAACTCCGGCCCGGGTGGGAGGGGGAACTCGCGACCTGGGAACGTGGCGTCGTCGCAACGCTTCCGTCGTGGACACCGGTCGTGATGGACGAAATGCACAGCGCCGGCCTGCTGACGCATCCCGCCCACGTCGAGAATGCGGCGATCCTGATGCTCGGCCATCGCGATCAGTCGATGGTCTTCGAGTCCGTCCCCGATCTCCGCAGGGCGACCGGGATCCAGGTCGAGGCCCTGCCCCACGGCGATCTCACCATGGGCGGCCCGGGCCGCGATGGCTCCTGGGCGTTGTCGGATCTGAAGGTCGAGGTGCGCCGACCCGGGAGCGACACCTGGGAGGCCTTGAAACTCGTGCATGCCAGTGCCGACTTCGAAAGCCCCGAGCACACCGCACCGAAGCCGAACGCGAAAGACGGGCGTCTCACCCTGGGGCCGGTCGCGGCACTGATCGACGACTCGGGCGACACCGCCTGGGAGGCCGATCGTGGTGAACTGCTCCGTCACCAACCGGCAGCGGCCGTGGTGCAGTTCGAGGCGCCACTCGACCTGCCGACGGGCACGAGGCTGCGGGTGTCGCTCCAGAACCTCAACCTTCGGCCCGACTTCAATCACGAGGACACCGCGGTACTCGGCTGCTGCCGGATCAGTCTGACGACGGCCCCCGCACCCGTGGCACCGGCTGTCGATCATGCGGCGGTGCTCGCCATGCGCACCTCACCCTCCGAGCGCACTGCGGCCGACAAGGCGGCGCTGTTCACGGCCTGGCGACGCACGGTCCCGGAACTCGCGTCGGTGAATGCCGAACTCGCGGCGCTCTGGGGCCGCGTGCCCCGCCACCTCACCACGGTCATGCATCTGGCCGAACGGCCGCCGGAGGTGCGTCGGGGGACACGGTTCCTCGATCGGGGTGGCTGGGATCAGCCGCGGCACGAGGTGACGCCCCACGTCCCGGCGGTGCTGCACGCGTTTCCGGCCGATGCGCCGCTGAATCGGCTCGGCTTTGCCCGCTGGCTCGTGGCCCGCGACTCGCCCCTGGCCGCCCGGGTGGCGGTCAATCGAGCCTGGCAGGCACTGTTCGGAGCCGGACTCGTGGAAACCCCCGACGACTTCGGGACGCGCGCACCGCTGCCCGAGCACCGCGACGTGCTCGATTGGCTGGCCGTCGACTTCATGCACGGCGGCTGGAGCCAGAAACGACTGGTCCGCACGATCGTCATGAGTGACACCTATCGGCAATCCTCGCGGGTTTCCGCGGAGGCGCTGGCCCGCGACCCACGCAACCGGCTCCTGGCCCGCGGCCCGCGTTGCCGCGTCGAGGCCGAGGTGGTCCGTGATGGAATGCTGTCGGCAGCGGGCCTGCTCACCAACCGCCTCGGTGGTCCCGGCGTGATTCCCCCCGTGCCGCAGAACGTGCTCGACTACAACTTCTTCTACCCGGACTATTGGCGACCGGCGACCGATGCCGATCGCTACCGTCGCGGCGTGTATCTGTTCCGCAAGCGGTCGATGCCCGACCCTGTGCTCACCAGCTTCGACGCCCCGAACGGGGATCTGTCCTGTGCCCGCCGCCCGATTTCGAACACGCCGCTGGCCGCGTTGACTTCGTGGAACGAACCCGTGTTCGTCGAGGCCGCCAGGGCGTTGGCGATCCGCCTGCTCCGCGAAGCCGCGCCCGACGACGCCAGCCGCGGACGGCTCGGCTTCGTGCTCTGCACGTCACGCGAGCCCACGGCGGCCGAGGCCGCCGTTCTCGCGGAGTACGTGCGGCTGCAGCGACAGCGACTCGCGGATGGCTGGCTGAGCACGCAGGTCGTTTTCTCGGGGGGCGCAGAAGCGTTGCCCCCGCTACCGCCCGGCGTCACCCCCCAGGACGCCGCCGCATGGGTGCTCGCCTCCCGCGTGCTGCTGAACCTCGACGAGACTCTCACCAAGAACTGAGGCCCCGAGATGCCGCTGCCAGTGTCCCTCTCCGTCGTGCAGTCCGCCCGCGCCCAGGCGCTGTCGCGCCGCTGGTTCTTCGGCGGCTGCGGCCTGGGGCTGGCGGGCATTGCCGCCCGCTCGCTGCTCGCCGAGGAGCGGCTCGCGCCGGATCCGCTTGCCTCCCGACGCCCGCATTTCGCCCCACGGGCACGGCGGGTGGTCTATATGTTCCAGGCGGGGGCGCCGAGCCAGCTCGAACTCTTCGATCCCAAGCCGGAGCTCGCCAAACGCGACGGCACGCTGCCGCCTCCGGACCTCCTCGCCGGCTACCGCGCCGCCTTCATCAATCCCAACTCGGCCCTGCTCGGCCCGAAGTACTCGTTTCGCCGATTCGGCGAGTCCTCCATGGAGCTGAGCGAGCTCCTGCCTGCACTCGGCGGGGTCGCCGACGACATCTGCCTGATCCGCTCGCTCCGGACCGATGCCGTCAACCACGCCCCGGCCCAGATCATGATGAACACCGGTTCGCAGCAGTTCGGCCGGCCGAGCTTCGGTGCCTGGACTCTCTATGGCCTGGGCAGCGAGACCCGGGACCTGCCGGGATTCGTCGTGCTGACGAGTGCCAAGGGGACCAGTGGCGGCGCCAGCAACTATGGAGCCGGATTCCTGCCGACGGCCTACGGAGGCGTTCCGCTCCGCTCGGGGGGCGATCCTCTGCTCTACCTGTCGAACCCCAAGGGCATCGACGCCCAGGCGCAGCGTTCCTCGCTGGACACGGTCAACCAGCTCAACCGGCTGGCGCTCGATGCGGTGGGGGATCCGGAGATCGCCGCGCGGATTCACTCCTATGAGATGGCCTATCGACTGCAGACGAGTGCACCCGAGTTGCTCGACCTGAGCAGCGAGCCGCGACACGTGCTGTCTCGATACGGCATCGACGATCCCAATCGGCCCGGTTACGCCCGCAACTGCCTGCTCGCCCGCCGACTGCTCGAGCGCGGTGTTCGATTCGTCCAACTCTTCCACGAGGCGTGGGACCAGCACCACAACCTCGCCAAGGACGTGAAGAAGAACAGCGGCGAGACCGATCGGGCTTCGGCTGCTCTCGTGGCCGACCTGAAGGAGCGGGGCCTGCTCGATGACACGCTCGTGGTGTGGGGGGGCGAGTTCGGGCGGACCCCGATGGTCCAGGGAGGGAAGGATGGCCGCGACCACCACAACCGGGCGTTTTCCGTCTGGCTCGCCGGCGGGGGCGTCCGGGCAGGGCACGTCCATGGTGCCACCGATGACTTCGGCTTCAACGTGGTCGCCGACCCCGTTCACGTGCACGACCTCAATGCCACTCTCCTTCATCTGCTCGGCTTCGATCACACCAAGCTCACCCATCGCGTCCAGGGTCGGGACTACCGGCTCACGGACGTGCACGGCACCGTGGTGCGTGGCATCCTCGCCTGACGCCCCCCTCGGATGCTCTCCCGGCGCCCACGTGCGCGGCCCGACGAACACCGGACCATGATCTTGGGCCCGCGGTGCAAGCGCGGTAGAGTCCGGCTTTCAGCAGGAGGATCCCAGTGACCACCAGCGATGGAGCAGACGCTGCGCGATCCGGCGAGCGCATCCCGGGAATCACCCGGCGGGCGGCACTCCGTCGGCTTGCAGGCCCGGCCGCGGCGGCGGCCTTTCCCGCGATCGTGCCCTCCCGGGCGCTGGGACTCGACGGCGCCGTGCCGCCGAGCGAACGGATCACGCTCGGCGTGATCGGGATCGGCCCGCGGTGCACCTACGTCCTCACGCCGGTACTCGCCTTCGCCGACGTCCACTGCTTGGCGATCGCCGACGTGCAGTCCACGCGGCGCGCCAGCGGCAAGGCGCTCGTTGACGGACAGGCGGGCGGAGGCGACTGTGCCGTCTACCGCGACTTTCGCGAACTGCTGGATCGGCCCGACATCGATGCCGTCCTGATCGCAACCGGCGACCGCTGGCATGCGCCAGCCGCGATCCTTGCCGCCGAAGCGGGCAAGGACGTCTATTGCGAGAAGCCCTGCGGCATCACGATGCGCGACTGCCAGGAGGTCGCCGAGACCTTCCGCCGCACGGGAAGGATCTTTCAGGCCGGCACGCAGCGGCGCAGCGTCCCGCTGGTGCAGTACGCCGTGCGACTCGCCCGCGAGGGTGCTCTCGGCACACTCCATACCCTGCGGGCGTCGGTCTACGAGCCCAGGTTGGAAAACGCCTGGCTGGCGGCGGAGCCCACCCCGCCACAGGAGACATGTGACTGGAACCTCTGGCTCGGTCCCGCGCCGTGGCGGCCATACAACGCTCAGTACGTCGCCGGCAAGTGGCGGGGCCAGTTCGACTTCGATTCCGGTGCAAAGCTGCTCGACTGGGGCGCTCATACGCTCGACCTCTGCCAGTGGGCCAACGACGCCGACGGCACGCTGCCGCTCGAATACGAGCCCGGGCCGACCGGGATCACGTGCCGGTACGCCAACGGGGTCACGGCCGTGCTGCAGTACGTCAAGAACCCGTTCGGCGATCGCGGCCCGGACTGGAACACGGCGCTCGGCACCTGCCCCGTCCGATTCGAGGGCAGCGCCGGATCGGTCGAGGTCGGCGACAAGGGCATCGAGGTCAAGCCGGAGGGCCTGCGAAACGACGTGCCGGACCGGACGAAGCCGATGCACGGCATCGACGCATCGCTCCACGCCCGTAACTTCTTCGACTCCGTGCGATCGAGAAAGGCGCCGATCTGCAGTGCCGACGTCATGCGGCAGTCGCACGTGGCGTGCCACGCGGCGGCCATCGCCTGGATCCTTGGCCGCACCGTGGTGATCGACCCGGCCACCGAGACCTTCGTGAACGACGACGAGGCCAATCGCCTGCGAACCAGGCCGGCCCGCGACTGGCAGGCCTGACGTCGTCGCCCGGCCCACCACGGACAGGGGGCCTATTCGTCGTATTGCTTGATCACGGGCCAATCATCGGTTCGGAACGTGGATGCCGGAACGCCGTCCTTGTTCCAGAGATTGACCACCGGGTAGTTCGCCCAGCCGTAGCGGACCGACTTCGGATTCGGCACCGAGTCGCACGTCACGACGACTTTGGAGCCGTCGACATTGGCTTTTGCCGGATGAAACTTCCGATCGTCGCCCGCGACCGTAAAGCCCTTCAGTTCACCATCCCGGGCTTCGAGTCCGGAGCCGACGTTTCGAAACGACACGACCGCCCTGCCGCCGTGGAAGGCCACCGCGTCGAACTCGGGACCGGCCGGTTCGATTTTTTCGCCATACGCCCAGGCTCGCGCTGCCCGGGCGAGCCGCTCGCCGACCGGCACCTTCCGTGGGGGATGGATGTCTTTCTCGTCGCCGACGTCGGTGATCGACACCGTGTCGACGGCAGGCACGTTGGCCGCCACCCATTGCATGGATTCACGGACCACCGCCCATTCCTGATCGACCGGCTCCGCGATGATCTTCGTGTACGGCGCCAGTTCCACGATGAAGAACGGAAAGTCTCCCTGCCTGAAGGTATCCCGCCAACTCTTCACGACGTTGGCCAGCACATGCCGGTAGTGGTGCGGCCGATCGGCGTTCGACTCCCCCTGATACCAGATGGCTCCCTTGACGCCGAAGGGCGCCAGGGGCGCGATCATGGCGTTGTAGAGGTCGTTCCGGCCCTGCGGCGTCTTCATGCCGGCGAGTTCGGGGGAGCCTTCAAAGGACTGCTTGCTCATCCATCGCTCGGCCGTCGTGCCCCCCACGTTGCTGCTGATGAGGCCCACCGGGACCCCGATCGCGGTCTGGAGAGCGCGGCCGAAGTAGTAGCCGACCGCCGAGAAGGTCCGCACCGTGTCCGGCTTCGCCTCGGCCCACGCCCCTGACACGTCGCTCCGCTGCTCGGGCGAGCCGGCGCGCGCGACGGTGAACAGCCGAATCCGGGGGTTCTCGGCCGTCTCGAGCGCCTCCTTGGCGCCGGCGCACTGGTGAATCTCCCATTGCATGTTCGACTGCCCGCCGCATAGCCAGACGTCCCCGACGACCACGTTGACCCGCTTCACCATCTGCTCGCCCTGCGTGACGACGAGATCCCTACCCTCGGCACTCGCGGCCAGCGGGGCCAACTCTACCCGCCAGGCCCGTGGCTTGTTTTCCAAGACGGCATCACAGGTGGCGCAGTGCTCCGCCACCGGGGTCGCCGCGACCGACTGCCCGGCGAAGCTGACGGTCACAGGACCACCACCGTCGGTGGTGCCCCAGATGGCGACCTTGCGGTCCCGCTGCAGAATCCCGTTGTCGGTGAACAAACCGTGAAGCTTCAGATCGGCACGCGCCGTGAGCGCGGGAAGAAGGGTGGCCAGCAGCGTGGCTGCGGAACATCCGCGGTTGAGCATCTCAGGACTCCGGAGGGAACAGATGGATCGACGTGGGAGGAAAAATAAAGGCTCATCCGGGATTTTTGTGGGTCAACTGGTGAGGCCGGGGTAGCCCGTGCCATCTCGCCGGACGCTGTCGAGTAGGCCCGGGGGCTTTCGCCCCCGGGCCTCTCTCAGAACCGGACTTGTGGGTCACACATCCGGCTCTTTGGGTTCCGGTCTCAGCGGACGGACAATGCTGTCCGGCAAGAGGCCGGTGCAACCGACTTGCGTCGGCTTCACTGGCGCCGAGATCGTTCGCGGTCCTGCGGTTCGCT
>VGYR01000062.1 GCA_016872925.1 Planctomycetota bacterium | reverse complement strand
ATCCATGAGACTTCAACTCCATGTGGCGACCTTGACCATCGGTGCCCCCCACGCCACGATGGGGACACTTCAACTCGAACCCGGTCGGGGCCACGAACCCCGGCCGGGTTTTTTCGTTCGCTTACATGCCGAGCTTTTCCAGCTTGCACATCGCCCGTTTCGATCGCGTGCTCGGTGCTGGAACCTGCGGCACCGGAGCACCGCCGGTGAGGCTGCGAGCCGCGATGAAGTCGCGGATCGCGTCGCGGGTCGTGTAGACCGACCCGCCGACCCTCGCGACCTCCAGGCGAACACCACGCGAGCCGCGCGTGTACCAGCGCCACAGGGTCGAGGTGCAAACCTTCGAGCCGCCGCGGCGGCGAGGGAACAAGGCCGCGGCTTGCGGCAGGGTCAGCAGCTCATCGGACAAGGGATCAATCGACATGACGGGGCTCCTTTGCAGATGGAGCCGCGCGGCGATCGGCACGGGTCAAGCGAAACGCAGGCGCGGCGGGGCGGAAAACACCACGAACCGAGCGTTCAGAGTCAGTCCCTCGAACTCTGCGATCGGTTCCGTCCCACAAAGCCCCGCCAAGGGCACCTACACGGAGCAACGCCGGCAACTCGCCGACCTGCGATTCCTACCTTGGTTCCGTGTGTCGCACTACTGCTAGCGAGGACGTTTGCCAGCTATCGCCAAATGTATCAACCGACGCAAATCCGTCCAGTTTTTTCAACCGAACTTTGCCATCGCGGCGGCGGCGGCCTGCCCATCGGCGTGTACGTACCGTTGCGTCACCGCCGCTGACCGCTGGCCGAGCACCTTCCGGGCCGTGTCGAAGTCGATCGTTCGCTCGATTCGCGTCGCGGTCGCGTGCCGGATCATGTAGGGGGTCCATCGCGGGAGCTTGTGTTTGATGCACACCCGACGGACGACATTGGCGAGCCGCTGCGGCGTGTAACGGTCGCCTGCCGCCCGCCGGCTTGCTGGCCGCCCAGAGCCCGTCTGGGCCCGACGGGCGTCCGCTGCGGCGCGCCGCTTGTTTGCAGCGGCGCGAGCGCGGGTTGCGTCCGTGCGGTGGGCCTTGCGCCAGCCGGCCCGCTGGGCCTTCACCGCCTCGCGAGGCTGGAAAATGAACTCCTCGCCGTCATCCCGCAGCCAGACCGCGAGCACGCGCTGGGCCTGCGGTCCAAGGAAAATCCTGCGCTCGTGACCGCGATGGACGTTCTTGTGGCTCCGCGGACGGTAGACCCAGGTTTCGCCGGTGCGGTCAACGTCAGCCGTCCGCATCGAGCAAATCTCGTTCGGCCGGGCTCCGGTCCACCATAGCAGCTCAAGCATCGCTCGCACCGTTGGCGACACGTGCGAGAGCGTAGCGGTGAATACTCGCTCCGGCACCGCATCGCGAGGCGCAGACTCGACCGCCGTCGTGTGGCCGAATGTCAGCGGCTCCACGGCTCGGAGTCCGTCCAGGACACCGGGGGGAACCAGCTCATGCGCCACCGCGAACTTGAACAGCCGGCGGATTTTGCCCACGCGAGCGTTGATATGTTTCCGCGCGAGCCCCGCTCGCACCCAGCCGTCGCGCACCGCCCGCAGGGCCAGCGGGCCGAAGTCGGCGGCGAGGGTGTGGCCGTACTTCTCTTTCAGCGGGCGGAGAGCGAGCGTGATGCCCTCGATCTCGCGCGACGGCGGAAGGTAGTAGCCCGCTGCGAACCGCATGTAGCGGACCAGCAGCTCCGCCACCGTGAGCCGGTGAGGAGCCCCGACGACCTCCGGCCGGCCAGCGGCCAGCCATTCGCCGACCACTCGATCGTATTCGCGGCGGCTCTCGGGCGAGCCGAACTTGCCGCAGTAGAAATCCTTGCCACCGAGCGTCACCACGGCGAGGCCGCGGGCCTTGTGGTGGCGGAGAGCGGGAACTTTGCGAGCAGACATCGTGAAGCCTCCAGAGTTAGGCGAATCCAGTACGTACTGGGTTTTCGCCCTTCGGAAGCCGCACGACTCCTCGCGGAGCCGGTGAGCGTTTTTCACGCTCTCGGCAGCGTTTTCGATCCACTAGCGGCGGCCGGACTTGAACCGGCGACACCCGGCTTATGAAGCCGGTGCTCTAACCAACTGAGCTACGCCGCCCTGATCCGGAGAATATAGCCCGCAAACGCCCGCGCGTCAGCCGCTGGCCTTCAGACAGAGTCTGCGCACGGGTCGGTGCGGCCCTCACGACGATCTTGAAGAACCCATGGCGGCGTCAGGCCGCATGTTCCGCGGGAAACCGGTGGCCAGGCTGGACGACGCCACGACGCTCAGGCCCTTTCATGCGGACGGTCGTCGACGGCGGCGGCAAGCGTCTCCGCAGTCAGCGTCATCGCGCGGGCGAAGCCGGCCACGAACCGGGCCGACTCGGGCTCGATCGTCACGATCGTGAAGTCACCGAGCTGAAACAGGTCGGCGGCCTCCGGAAACTTGCCCAGGTAGGCGGCCTTCAGCATCCCATGCTCCTCATGATCGCCCGGCACGAACACGGCCCGCCCCGAGATCGACACCCGCGGCAGGGCCTGCGGCGGCACGTCGTCCATCTCGGGCGCCATCACCATCAGGCAGACCTCGGGCACCGACCGCATGTCGCGGGTGTGTGCTGCCAGGCCGCTGACATGCACGACCAGCCGCAGCCGGCCACCGGCCGTGGTCACGGCGAACGGCACCATCGAGGCGAAAGGCCGGCCGTCGTGCAGGGTTGCCAGGCTGCCGACGGCGCGGCCTGCAAGCAGGGCGCGAAGCAGGTCGGCAAGCGGGGGATCGAGTTGCATCAGCCGCCCCCCTTCAGTGCCGACGACTCAGGACGCCGCGACGAGTTCCCGGACGAGCGCCTCGAAGTCACCGAGCACGTGCCGGTCGGGAAACGCGGCGGTGATCTTGGACAGCAGCACGTCGGCGAGGGTGTCGAGCGCAACCATGGCAATCTTTAGGATACCGGCGGTGAGGCCGGGCGGCGGCGACGAGGCACTTCCGGCGAAGATCAATACACGATTCCAAGCGGTGTGCGCCTGGTCGCAGCCGGAGCGCGCGCGGTCAGGCGGTGTTCGCCTCGAAGCCCGTCCGCGTGGCCGACAGCAGGATCACCGCCCGCTTGCCGTCGGTGTAGAACGGGTCGCCCGTGAGGTTGCGGCGCGGAGTCGCGGCCGTGCAGTCGCCGACGCCGCCCACGTATCCCGCGGCTCGCACGCGACCCGCCGCCGCGAGATCCTCGATCACGTAGTCTCGGGATTCGTCGACGTCCGGATCGATGCGGTGCGTGGTCAGATTCCAGGCCCGGGTGGTGAACCGCACGCCGATGTCGCGGCTCACCTGCCCCGCCCAGACCGGCTGGCCATCGAAGGCCAGCGGCGTGAGCCAGAGGCGGAGGTGGATCCGCTCGTTGATCGAATGCCGCGTCCGTTGGAGGGCGATGTCCTGCGGCCGGCCGAACAGGTACAGGGCGCTTACCGGCGAGTAGCGGTAGCTCGACCCCAGCAGAAACGCCTTCACGGTCTTCCAGCAGGTGGCCAGCGAGATCGTCTCGCTCTCGTCCCAGCGGGCGGCGAACGCGCCGAGCAGCGTGTCGAAGTCCCCAACCACGACCAGATTCGCGGGGTCACCGGTCCTGCTGCCACCGGCGTTGGTCGTGGCCGGCGGCAGCGCCTCGAGCCGAGCCACGAGTTCGTCGGCGGAGCAGGGCTCGATCTCGGCCGGTGGTCGCAGCGCGGCGAAGTCGCGGTCGAGGTAGTCGGCGGCGATCCCCGGCACGGGCACCGTGAACACGAGATCGACCGGCGGGTCGTGGCCGGGGGAGCCCGGACGGATGAGCCGGCCGATGCTCTGCCGCAGGGGCTCGAGCGGGGTGAGCCGCACGTGCACCACCTTCGTGCCCAGGTCGACCGTGGTGAACACGAAGCCCGCGACCGTCTCGCCCGGGTGGATCGGCCGCAGGCGGAAGCCCTGGCGGTGGAAGACCTGGTCCATCCGGCCGTTGGCCAGCCACGCCGTGAGCAACTTCAGGGGCACGAGCAGCAGCAGCGGGTAGAAGAGCCAGCTCATCGCCCCGAAGGTGGAGAGCCGCTTCGTGATCGAGAAGTGATTCGCCGCCGCCGCCTCCAGCGGCGTGAAATACTTCGGGTCGATCGTGACGGCCTGCAGCCGCAGGCTGCCGGGCGAGCGGTTCTCGATCTTCAGCCAGACCGGCTGGATGCCCCGCTTGGCCACGTCCACGCCGAACAGTTTTCGGCTCTCGGCCGCCGCCGGCACCGCGACCGTCACCCGGGCCCTGGGATCGTCCCGGGTGACGGCGCGGTCGCGAAAATCGGCGAACGCCTCGTCGGGAGCGTAGCTCGTGATCAGCAGACGCCTGAGCGCGGCGCTCAGCACGTCACTCGGCCATCTCGCACGATGCTTCGACGATCTCTTCGATCTTGTCTTCGGAGAGGCCGCCGGCAGCCAGCGCGTGGTTGGCCTTCACCTCGCCCTCCTTGTAGCAGACCACCGTGACGTCGGCGTCGGGGGCGATCTTGAAGTCTTCCGGTCCGTTGTCGCTCTCCGTGGGCACGACGAAGGCCACGCGGGTGATGCCGTGCTTGGCGACGAACTCCGCGGCGACCTTCTTCAGCGCCTCCTTGTCGGTGCCGATCATGTTCACGAAGGCCGCCAGCTTGGCGTCTTCGTGCTCCTCGATCTCCTCCTCGAGTTCCTTGACGAACTTGGCAAGCTTGTCGTCGGCCGACCGCGCGAAAACCATCACCACGGGCCGCTGGCCCATGCGGCAGCGGTAGCAGAGCGTCTTGCCGTCCTCGACGCCGTCATCCGCGTTGCCGGCCACCTTGGTGACCGTGAACGCTCCGACCCGCTCGCCAACCTGGGGGCCGCTGGTCACCTCAGCCGAGGCCAGCGTCGCCGTCACCATCATCACCGCCATCACCGAGCACGTCGCACGCATGGTTCGCAACTCCTTTACGATCGTTCTGGAAGGAAACAGGGGAGGGACGTGAGGGATGGATACACCGCGCCGCGGACGTCCCACCGTGGCGGTGTTGCACTCCGGATCATAGGGCAGATACGATACCGGATGCAATTTTCCGGGGGCCCCGAAGATCCGATCCCCCGCCGTTCCCACCCTGCTCGGGAGGATTCACCATGGCCACCGTCACCGCTCCCCGCCGCCCCGCGGCGCCGAAGATCCACCAGACGCAACTCTTCATCGACGGGCAGTGGACGCCCGCCAGGAGCGGGAAGACCTTTGAGACGATCAATCCGGCGACCGAGGAAGTGATCGCGCAGGTGGCCGAGGGGGACGCGGCCGACGTGGAACTCGCCGTCCGCGCGGCCCGCAAGGCCTTCGACGACGGTCCGTGGCCGCGGATGAACGCCCGCGAGCGGGGAAGAATCATCCTCCGGCTGGCCGACCTGATCGAGGAGGAGATCGAGGAACTCGCGGCGCTCGAGTCGCTCGACAACGGCAAGCCCGTCAGCGACGCCCGCGCCGGCGACATCCCGCTGGCCCTCGACTGCCTGCGGTACTACGCCGGCTGGGCCGACAAGATCCACGGCCAGACGATCCCGATCAACGGCAACTACTTCTGCTACACGCGGCGCGAGCCGGTGGGCGTGGCCGGGCAGATCATCCCCTGGAACTTCCCGATCCTGATGGTGGCCTGGAAGTGGGGGCCGGCGCTCGCGGCCGGCTGCACGATCGTGATGAAGCCGGCCGAGCAGACGCCGCTGACGGCCCTGCGGCTGGCGCGGCTCGCCCAGAAGGCGGGCGTGCCCGACGGGGTGATCAACGTGGTGACCGGCTTCGGGCCCACCGCCGGCGCCGCGATCGTGAACCATCCGGGCATCGACAAGGTGGCCTTCACCGGCTCAGGCGAGACCGCGCAGATCATCATGCGGCAGGCCGCGGGCCAGCTGAAGCGGCTCACCTTCGAACTCGGGGGCAAGAGCCCCAACATCGTGTTCGCCGACGCCGACCTCGACGCGGCGGCGGCGGGCGCCCACGTGGGCATCTACCTCAATCAGGGGCAGTGCTGCTGCGCCGGCTCGCGGCTGTTCGTCGAAGACACGATCCACGACGCATTCGTGGCGCGGGTGGTCGAGGGCAGCAGGCAGCGGCGGGTGGGCGATCCGTTCGATCCCGGCACGCACCAGGGCCCGCAGGTCGACAAGGCGCAATTCGACAAGATCATGGGCTACATCGAGGCGGGCAAGAAGGAAGGGGCGACGTGCGCCACCGGCGGCAAGCGGGTGGGCGACCGCGGCTTCTTCATCGAGCCGACGGTGTTCACGAACGTGAAGGACGAGATGGCGATCGCCCGCGAGGAGATCTTCGGCCCGGTCCTCTCCGTGCTGAAGTTCTCCGACATGGACGAGCTGATCCGGCGGGCCAACGCCACCACGTTCGGCCTCGCGGCCGCGGTCTGGACCCGCGACGTGGCCAAGGCCCACGACGTCGCCCGCCGGCTGCGGGCCGGCACCGTGTGGGTGAACTGCTACGACGTGTTCGACGCGGCGGCGCCGTTCGGCGGCTTCAAGCAGTCGGGCTTCGGCCGCGAACTCGGGGAGCGGGGCTTGGAGCCCTACCTCGAGACCAAGACCGTGACCGTCAGCCTCGACCAGCCGCGGGCATGACCGCGGCCGTCACGCGGCGGGTATGCTGGACGACGCGGTCGACGGAGGTTCCGTCGCCGGTCGCCGAGTGGAGGATGGCCATGTCGGTGGTGAGCCGTTCGCGTCGATGGGGGCTGCGTCTGTCGGCCGCGTGCGGCCTCGTCCTGGCCGTCGCCTCGGGTGGCGTTCGCGCCGAGCAGCCCTGGCGGCAGCTCTTCAACGGCCGCGACCTGACCGGCTGGACGCCCAAGATCCGCGGCGAGAAGTATGGCGACAACTACGGCGACACCTTCCGGGTGGAGGGCGGCGTGCTCAAGGTCGTCTACGACCCGGAGAAGTATCCCGAGTTCGACGAGAAGTTCGGGCACCTGTTCTACGAGGAGCCGTTCTCGCGGTATCGCCTGCGGATCGAATACCGCTTCACGGGCGAGCAGTGCGCGGGGGGGCCCGACTGGGCGCTTCGCAACTCCGGCGTGATGATTCACGGCGAGGATCCGGCCGGGATGCCGCTCGACCAGAGCTTCCCGGCGTCGATCGAGGTGCAGTTTCTCGGTGGGGCGGCGACCGGCGAGCGGGCCACCGCCAACCTCTGCACCCCGGGCACCAACGTGGTCAAGGACGGCAAGCTGTTCACGCCGCACTGCACGAACTCGACGTCGAAGACCTACCGCGGCGACCAGTGGGTGACCGTGGAGATCGAGGTCGACGGCAACGCGAAGGTCAGGCACGTCATCGAGGGGGAGACGGTGCTCGAATACGAGCAGCCGCAACTCGACGACAAGGACGAGATGCTCGAGGGCCATGCCCAGGAACTGCTCGCCGCCCGCGGCGGTGAGAAGCGGCTCGCCGGGGGCACGATCGCGCTGCAGTCGGAGAGCCACCCGATCGAGTTCCGCAAGGTCGAGATCCAGCTGCTCGATCCGCCGAGTGACTCCGAGTAGACGCGCCCTCCCGGCGCCAGGAACCTGTCGGGAACACCAGGGGGCGACGCGATGGGACGTTTCTTCGGCCGCGTGACCACCGGCGGCGGCATGCGGGCCGTGCTCTACACGTTCGCCAAGGCCCGCGAGGCGGGCGGGCTCGTCCGCTTTTGGAAGGCGATGCGGTCGAAGAACGCCTGCAAGACCTGCGCGCTCGGCATGGGGGGCCAGGCCGGTGGGATGGTGAACGAGGCCGGGCACTTTCCGGAGGTCTGCAAGAAGTCGTTCCAGGCGATGGTGGCCGACATGCAGGGGGGCGTGAAGCCCTCGTTCTTCGCCACCTATTCGCTTCCGCAGATGCGGGCCTTTTCGCCCCACCAGATGGAGCATGCCGGACGGCTCGTGCAGCCGGTGATCCTCGAGAAGGGGGCCCAGCACTATCGGCCGATCGAGTGGCCGGAGGCGATGGAGCGGATCGCCGCGAAGCTCAGGGCCACGCCCCCCGCGGAGTCGTTCTTCTATTTCAGCGGCCGCTCCAGCAACGAGGCGGGATTCCTGCTGCAGCTCTTCGCCCGGCTCTACGGCACCAACCACGTCAACAACTGCTCCTACTACTGCCACCAGGCCAGCGGCGTGGGGCTCTCGAGCGCCATCGGCACCGGCGCCGGCACGATCAAGCTCGACGACATGGAGCACGCCGACTGCGTGTTTCTGATCGGGGGCAACCCGGCCAGCAACCATCCGCGGATGATGCGGACCCTGATGATGGTCCGCCGCCGGGGCGGGAAGGTGATCGTGGTCAATCCGATCGTCGAGACGGGCCTCGTCAACTTCTCCGTGCCGAGCGATCCCTGGGCGCTGTTCTTCGGGGCCGAGATCGCCAGCCGCTACGTGCAGCCGCACGTGGGCGGCGACCTGGCCCTGGTGTACGGACTGATGAAGCGGCTTCGGGAACTGCACGCGGCGAGTCCGCGGAACGCCGCCGGCGAGCCCGTGGTCGACGAGGAGTTCCTCGGTCGTCACTGCCACGGCTGGCCCGAACTGGCCGCCCGGCTCGACGCCCTCTCCTGGGACGAGATCGTGACGCGGTCGGGCGTGACGAAGCCCGAGATCGACGCGGCGGCGGCGGACTATGCCGAGAGTCGGCGGACGGTGTTCGCCTGGACGATGGGCATCACGCACCACCTCCACGGGGCCGCCACGGTGCAGGCGATCGCAGCCCTGGCCCTGATGCGGCGGATGGTGGGCCGCGAGGGGGCCGGCCTCCAGCCGATCCGCGGCCACTCCAACATCCAGGGCATGGGTACCGTTGGGGTCACCCCGACCCTCAAGCGGGCGATCTTCGAGAGGCTCGAGTCGCACTATCACATCTCGCTGCCGACCGCGAAGGGCTACGACACCCTCGAGTGCCTCGACGCCGCCGACCGCGGCGACATGCGTTTCGCCGTCTGCCTGGGCGGCAACCTCTACGGCTCGAGCCCCGACGCGACTTTCGCCCGCCGGGCGATGGGCAGGATCGAAACCGTTGTCTACCTCAACACGTCGCTCAACACGGGCCACGCCTCCGGCGTCGGCGCGGAGGAGACGATCATCCTTCCGGTGCTGGCCCGCGACGAGGAGCCCGAGCCCTCCACGCAGGAGAGCATGTTCAGCTACATCCGGCTCTCCGACGGCGGCGCGCCGCGGCACGTCGGCCCGCGGGCCGAGGTGGAGATCATCGCCGACCTCGCCCTGCGGGTGCTGGGTACCGGCGGCCCGGTCGACTGGCGGGCGATGAGCCACACCAGCACGATCCGCGACGCGATCGCTGCGATCGTGCCGGGCCTCGAGCAGATCGCCGCGATCGATCGGACCAAGCAGGAGTTTTCGATCCCGGGCCGGGCGATCGACCGGCCGGCCTTCCCGACGGCCGACGGCCGGGCCACGCTGTTCGTGCACGACCTGCCTGCGGCCCCCGAGGGCCTCACGCTGATGACCATCCGCAGCGAGGGGCAGTTCAACACGGTCGTCTACGAAGAGGAGGATCTCTACCGCAACCAGACGCGGCGGGACGTGGTGCTGATTCATCCCGACGACGTCCGGCGGCTCGGCCTGGTGGACGGCGGCCGCTGCCGGATCGCGAGCGCGGCCGGCGAGATGCGCGGGCTGGTTGTGTCGGCCTACGACCAGATCCGGCCGGGCTGCGTGGCCATGTACTACCCCGAGAGCAACGTGCTCGTGCCGAAGGCCGCCGATCCGCTCTCGCGGACCCCCGCCTACAAGAACGTGGCCGTGACGATCGCTGCCGACGACGCGGTGCCGACGGGGCGGCTGGAGCCCGAACTGGTCGGCGCGGGCACGCCCCGCGACGCGATGAACCAGTGCGGGTAGGGGAACGCGGGTTGGAAACCCGCGCTCCTCGAAGAGCGGCAGCTGGTCGGGCGGCGCGGGCTCCCGGTCAGTCCGTCTCGTAGCACGGGTTTTTCAACCCGTGCCGAAGCGGCGTCGACCATGCTGCCGCGCGGGTTGGAAACCCGCGCTACTCGAAGAGCGGCAGCTGGTCGGGCGGCGCGGGCTTGCGACGGGGCTTCGCCGCGGGCGCGGCGTCGGCCTCGAAGCCCGCGAGCAGCTCCCGGGCCCGGCTGATCACGTCGCTGGGAACGCCCGCCAGCTGGGCCACGTGCACGCCCCAGCTCTTGTCGGCCGCCCCCGGCGCGACCTGGTGCAGGAACACGAGCTGGTCCTTGTGCTCCTTCACGAGTACCTGGGCGTTGGCCACACCCGGCAGCCGCTCCAGCGCCGCGAGCTGGAGGTAGTGCGTGGCAAACAGCGTCCGGCAGCGGACCGCCGCCTGCAGGTGCTCCACCACCGCCTGGGCGATCGCCAGGCCGTCGAACGTGCTCGTGCCCCGGCCCACCTCGTCGAGGATCACGAGGCTCCGCTCCGTGGCCCGGTTGAGGATGCGGGCGGTCTGCGCCATCTCGACCAGGAAGGTGCTCGCGCCCCGGGCGAGGTCGTCGCCCGCCCCGATCCGGGCGAACAGCCGGTCCACGATGCCCACGCGAGCCCGCTTCGCGGGCACGAAACTCCCCGCCTGGGCCATCACCGCCACCAGCGCTGCCTGGCGGATGAACGTGCTCTTGCCCCCCATGTTCGGCCCGGTCACGAGCACGATTGCCGGCGCCCGCTCCCCGCCCGCCGCCAGAAAGAGATCGTTGGCCACCAGCGTGCCCGGAGGCAGGAGCTCCTCGAGCACCGGATGCCGGCCCTGGTCGATCGAAAGCTCCCCCCCGGCCGACACCTCCGGACGCACCCAGCCGCGCGTGCGGGCCACCTCCGCGAACGACACGAGCACGTCGAGCACCGCCAGCACCTCGGCCGCGCGGTCGAGCCGGCTCCGCTCGCCGGCGACGCACGACCGCAGCTCGTCGAGCAGGAGAATCTCGCGGCGGACGGCCTCCTCCTCCGCCCCGAGCACCTGCCGCTGCCGTTCGTCGAGCTCGGGGGTGGTGTAGCGCTCGGCGTTCTTCACCGTCTGCTTGCGGATGTAGTCCGACGGCACCTTGTCGGCGTGCGCGCGGCCGATCTCGAGGAAGAAGCCGAACACCCGGTTGTAGCCCACCTTGAGCGAGGCGACGCCCGTGCGCTCGATCTGCTCGGCCTGGTAGCGGGTGATCCAGGCCTTGCCGCCGGTGGCGAGTTCGACGAGGTCGTCGAGGGCCGCGTCGAACCCGGGCCGGATGAAGCCCCCTTCGCGGGCGAACACGGGGCAGCCCTCGCGGAGCGTGGCGGCGATCCGCGCCGCCACGTCGGGGCAGGGGTCGAGGCCGTCGCGAAGGTCACGGAGCAGGCCGTCGCACGGGCCGAGCAGCGCGACCACGTCCGGCAGGATGGCCGTCGTGCGTCCGATCCGCTCCAGGTCGCGCGGCCCCGCACGGCCCGTGACCACGCGCCCCACGAGCCGCTCGATGTCGCCGATCCCGGAGAGCTTGTCCGCGAGCCGGGCCGCGAGGATCGGGTCCGAAACGAGCGCCGCCACCGCGTCGAGCCGCTCGTCGATCGCGGCCGGATCGACGAGCGGCGCCGCCAGCCACTCGCCGAGGAGCCGCGCGCCCAGCGGCGACTTCGTGCGGTCGAGCACGCCGGCCAGCGAGCCCTGGCGGCGGCCGGTGGCGACCGACCGCACCAGTTCGAGGCTCCGCCGCGAAGCTTCGTCGATCTCCAGCCGGCGGCCCGGCCGCCAGGCGGCGAGGCTGTCGATCCGGCCGATCGCGGCGGGCTCGTTCTGCTCGAGATAGGCCACGACCGCCCCGGCGGCCGCGATGCCGGCCGCGTCGGCCGGCAGCTCGAAGCCGAGCCCCTCCAGGCGGCGGCCGCCCAGCGCCCGACCGAGGGCCGCCTCGGCCGTGGCCGCGTCGAACCACCAGTCGGGACGCGGCGTGAGCAGCCGCCTTCCGGAGGGCTCCACGAGCCCGGCGACGAGATCGCGGTGCCGCTCGCTGCACAGGCACTCGGCAGGATCGAGCCGCAGCACCTGGTCGGCCACGTCGTCGCGGCCGACGACCGCCGCCTCGAAGCGACCCGCCGCGACGTCGATCCACGCCAGCCCCACCGGCGCGTCGGCGGAATCGCGGCCGCCTGCGGGAAGGATCGCCACCAGCCAGTTGGGCCGCGTTGGATCGAGGAGCGACTCGTCGGCGGCGATGCCCGGCGTGACGATCCGCGTGACCTCGCGGCGGAGGAGGCCCTTGGTGGTCTTGGGGTCGTCGATCTGCTCGCAGATCGCCACATGCCGGCCCGCGGCCACGAGCTTCACGAGCTGTGCGTCGAGCTGGTGGTGCGGGAAGCCGGCCATCGGCAGGGCGTCGGGGCCCTTGTCGCGGCTGGTGAGCGTGAGGTCGAGCAGGTCGGCCGCCTCGCGGGCGTCGCTGCCGAACAGTTCGTAGAAGTCGCCCATCCGGAAGAGCACGAGGGCTCCCGGGCAGCGGGCCTTCGCCGCCTCGAACTGCTGCATCATCGGGGACGTCGTCGACGCCATGGGCGGAAATGTATCAGCCTTTGACCGCCGCGCCGGAGGGACGTACAAATCAAGGCGTCCCGGGCGCCGATGAGAGGCCCCTGCGATGGGGACCTGCGAACCTGGTCAGGGCCTAACCGCAGCAGCCATAAGCAGTCGTCTCTTTGTGCGGTGGGCCTCTCATCGGCGCCCGTGGCCGACGGCCGGCGGACAGGGTGAAACGCAGGGAAGCAGCGACTCATGGCTGAATCGGCCGGCTACCAGGTCGTCGCCCGGCGGTATCGCCCGCAGCGGTTCGCCGACCTCGTCGGCCAGGAGCACGTGGCCAAGGGGCTCTCCGGGGCGATCGAGAGCGGCCGGATCGGCCACGCCTACCTGTTCACCGGCGCCCGCGGCGTGGGGAAGACGAGCGCCGCGCGGATCTACGCCAAGGCGCTGGAGTGCGAGCGCGGCCCGGCGGCCGAACCGTGCAACGCGTGCGACTCCTGCCGGGCGATCGCCGCCGGCCAGGACGTGGACGTCGTCGAGATCGACGCCGCGAGCAACCGCGGGATCGACGAGATCCGGCAGCTGCGGCAGAACGTCGCCGTCCGTCCCGCCCGGGGCCGCTTCAAGATCTACATCATCGACGAAGTCCACATGCTCACGAGGGAGGCCTTCAACGCCCTCCTCAAGACGCTCGAGGAGCCGCCGGCGCACGTCAAGTTCGTGCTCTGCACCACGGAGCCGGAGAAGCTCCCGATCACGATCCTTTCCCGGTGCCAGCGGTTCGACTTCACGACCGTCGCCACGGGATCGATCGCCGGCCGCCTGGCCCAGATCGTGGAGGCGGAGGGGGCCGACGTGGCGCCCGAGGCGCTGATGCTGATCGCCCGGCGGGCTGCCGGCAGCATGCGGGACAGCCAGTCGCTGCTCGAGCAGCTGCTCGGCTCGGCGACCGGCCCGATCGGCGTCGACGAGGTGCACGCCCTGATCGGCACCGGCCGCGAGGAGCGGATCGGTGAACTCGTGGCCGCGATCGCGGCCCGGGAGCCGGCCCGGGCACTGGCCGCCCTCGATGCGTCGCTCCAGGGGGGCGCCGATCCCGGCGGCGTGCTCGACCAACTGATCGCCGCGCTCCGCGAGAGCCTGCTGGCGAGCGTGGGCTGCGCCCCGGAGTCGCTCGCCCTGGCGCAGGGACTCGGTGTCGACCTCGCCGCCCTCGGGGGCCGGCTCGGCACCGCGACACTCCTGGCCATGCTCCAGATTCTCGACCAGGCGCTCGCGCGGATGCGGACCAGCGGCCACGCGGCGCTGCTGGCGGAGATGGCGGTGATCCGGCTGGCCACGCTCGAGGATCTGGAGAGCCTCGCCGCCGCGATCGATCGGGTGGCTTCGGCTGCGCCGCCGGCGGCCGCCGGTGGTCCATCCGGCCAGCCTGCCGTTCGGCCGCCTCCGGCCGCGGCGGCCCCGCGGCCATCGAATCCGCCGGCGCAAAAAAAAACGGCCGAGCTGACCGCGGCTCCGGCTGACCGGGAGGCCGTCGCGGACGAGCGCGCGGCCGTGGCTGCGGTCGCACCGGCTGCAGCGCCGCGTGCGGCAGCCGATGCGCGGGCCGCCTGGCGGCAGGCGGCGGAGGGCCTCGGCGGACTCGCGGGCGACTTTGCGGCGGAAGCCGTGGCCGCGGTCTGGCAGCAGGATCGCCTCGAGGTGGAGATGCCGGCAGCGTCGACCGCGGCGGTGGCGTTTCTCCGCCGGCCCGAGGTGGCGGCCGCCGTGAACCGCGCGCTGGCGGAGATCGCCGGCCGACCGGTCGGGCACGTGCTGGTGGTGGCGGCATCCGCTCCGGCGGCGCCGGGGGCGGATGAGCCGGTCCGCCCGCCGACCTCGCAGGTGGCGCTCGTCCGTGAGGTGTCCGAACACCCGCTGGTGGCGCACGCCCGCACCCTCTTCGATGCGTCGATCCGCAGGGTCGATCCGCCGCGGCCCCGCGACCGCCGGTCGGCCGCGCAGCCCGGGGCGTTGGCCGTCGAGGCGGCGCCGGCCACCGCCGACGGCGACGAACAGACGGTCACGGAGGCCCACGATGGCTGACAGTCGCGGCGCCATCGCGCGGTTGATCGAAGCGTTCGCCGACCTGCCGGGCATCGGCCGGCGGACGGCGGAGCGGCTGGCCTATCACGTGCTGAACACGCCGAAGGAGGAGGCGTTGGCCTTCGCCGACGCGATCCGCGCGGTCAAGGAGAATCTGCGGCCGTGCCGTACGTGCTTCAACCTCGCCGAAGGGGACGAGTGCACGATCTGCCGCGATCCACGTCGTGACGCATCGCTGCTGTGCGTGGTGGAGCAGGTCCGCGACCTGTTGGCGCTCGAGCAGGCCGGGAGCTACCGCGGCTTGTATCACGTGCTCCAGGGGAGGGTCGCGCCGCTGGAGGGCAAGGGGGCTGATGGACTCACGCTCGACGCCCTCGCGGCGCGGGTGGCCCAGGGGCGGTTCCGGGAGATTATTCTCGGCACGACCCCGAACGTGGAGGGAGACGCGACGGCTCTGGTGGTGGCCCAGCGGCTGGAGGGGCTCCCGGTCGAACTGACCCGGCTGGCCCGGGGGCTCACGGTGGGCGCGTCGCTGGAACAGGCGAACCGCGAGATGCTGGTCGACGCGTTTGCGGGCCGGCGGAAATTCTGACAGCCGGCCGGCGGAATTATTTTCGGGCGGGTCAGCGCAGCGGCCCGGAAAAAACGGTATTCTTTCGGTCGGGGGTTCACGGTCGCCGGGCGGCGACGGGACTCCGGCACGAGGTTTGCTGTCATGCGGATGTCGTTCGGCCAGGAAATGCGGATGGCGCAAAAGCAGGTGCTTGCGCCGCGCATGATCCAGTCGATGGAGATCCTGCAACTGCCCGTGATGGCCCTCGAGGAGCGGATCGAGGAGGAGATCCAGAACAACGAGACGCTCGAACTGGAGGAGGCCGGCCAGGAGGCGCCGTCGGCGGAGGTGGTCGGGCTCGTCGCCGAGCCGGAGCCTGGGGCGGAGCGGACCGTCGACGAGAAGCCGCTGATCGTCGACCAGGAGCACTCCAACGAGGCCGACTTCGAGCGGACCTACGACTGGGCCAACGAGTACCCAAACAGCGACGACGACCGCAGCCGGCCCTCCGCCTCGCAGATCGAGCAGGCCGGCGATCGCTACCTCGACGTGATGGCCAACATGGCCGAGCGGCCCCAGACGCTCAGCGACCACCTCCACGACCAGATCTCGAACTACGAACTCACGCCCGCCGAGCGGGAGGCCGCCGACAAGGTGATCTACAACCTCGACGCCAACGGCTACCTGCCGATGCCGCTGGAGGAACTCGCCGACGCCGACGGACCGCCGGAGCAGGTGGCGCATCTCCACAAGGCCCTCGCGGTGGTGCAGAGCATGGAGCCGCCCGGCGTCGGGGCCCGCGACCTGCGGGAGTGCCTGCTGCTGCAGATCCGGCACGACACCCCCAACGCCCGTCAGCTCCGCCGGCTGGTGGGGGAGCACCTCGAGGATCTGGCGGCCAATCGGCTTCCGCTGATCTCCCGGAAGACGGCCTTCTCAATCGAGGAGATCGAGCGGCTCCGCGAGCAGCTCCACGACTTCGAGCCGAAGCCGGGGGCGACCTTCACGACGCCGGTCGTGGTGGCCGTCAAACCCGACGTGTACGTCGAACAGTCCGCCGACGGGAGCTGGAAGGTTCGCCTGGAGGAGATCGACCTCCCCAATCTCCGCATCAGTCCGCTGTATCGCGAGATGCTCGCGTCGCCCGCCACCGACCCGTCGACCCGCGAGTACATCAAGCGGAAGATCAACTCCGCGCAGTGGCTGATCGACGCGATCGAGCAGCGGCGGAGCACGCTGCTCAAAACCGCCCAGGCGATCGTCGACCATCAGACGAGATTCCTCGCGGACGGACCGGAGGCGATCGAGCCGCTCAAGATGCAGCAGATCGCCGATCGGATCGGGATGCACGTCACCACCGTGAGCCGTGCGGTGGACGACAAGTGGCTGCAGACGCCCCGTGGCATCCACGCCCTGCGGAAGTTCTTCGTGGGGGGCACCGTCAGCGCCGATGGCGACGAGGTGGCATGGGACGCCGTCCGGATCAAGCTGCAGGAGATCGTCGACGGCGAGCCGAAGGATGCCCCCTTCAGCGACGACGATCTCGTGCACGAACTCGCCAAGCAGGGCATCACCGTCGCCCGACGGACGGTGACGAAGTATCGCAAGGCGATGAAGATCCCCAGCTCGCGCCAGCGGCGCGACTGGAAGCTCGTGCGCGACGGCAACGGCCGGCCCGAGGAGGACCAGTCACCGGACCACGAACTGGCCGCGCTCGAGGGGAATGGCGAGCCGGAGTGACCTGCGGCTGCCGCCCTTGCCGATTCCGCCGCGACGGCGCTACGATGCCGCTCCCGCCCGGAGGCCGACCATGCGCTGCCCCTTTTGTCTTGTCGATAATGACCGCGTGATCGATTCCCGCTCGGGCGACGACGGGGCGACGATCCGCCGCCGCCGCGAGTGCTTCGGCTGCCGGCGCCGCTTCACCACCTACGAGCGGCTGGAACGGCAGACGCTGATGGTGGTGAAGAAGGGGGGCGATCGCGACCCGTTCGATCGCGACAAGATCAGGCGTGGTCTCGCCAAGGCCTGCTGGAAGCGGCCCGTCACCGAGGAGGACATCGAACGGGTCGTGTCGGAGTTGGAGGCGGAGCTCTACGGGAACCACGAGGGCGACGTGCCCAGCCGCGTGATCGGCGAGCGGCTGATGGAACTGCTGCGGGACCTCGACCAGGTGGCCTTCGTGCGGTTCGCCAGCGTGTACCGCGAGTTCAAGGACGTCCGGGACTTCGTCGAGGAGCTGGAGCCGATCCTCAACGAGTCGGCCCGCGCCGACGGCTAGGCCTGAAACAAGCGAGTGCGAAGCGCGCCGCACTGCCATTTCGGCATGGAGAGTCGGCGCACAACTTGTCCGCCCGGCGCCGCATCGGCCGCTTGAGTGGCTCGTGTTGTCGGAAGTCTC
>VGYR01000061.1 GCA_016872925.1 Planctomycetota bacterium | reverse complement strand
ATGCCAACGAAACAGGCCGCGTCAGGGCGAGCAATCATCGTGAACTCCATGTCAGGGGGAAACGGTCTCAGCAACCAATGAGAGGGTATGCGAACGCATGCCCTCGCCCCCTACATGGTTTCACGCTTGTCGAACTCCTGGTGGTGATCGCGATCATCGCCACCCTCGTCGGGTTGCTGCTCCCGGCGGTGCAGGCTGTCCGGGAGGCCGGTCGGCGTTCTCAATGCGGCAACAACCTGCGGCAGGTGGCGCTGGCCGCCCACGGGAGCCACGAAGCCAACCGCGCGTTGCCCCCCCTCTCGGCCCCTGCCGTGCTCAGGCCGGTGACCAACGCACCGCGCTACCGGTTGGGATACGGCTTCACGGTGTTCACGTGGCTCCTGCCGTTCATCGAGGAGCGAGGTCTGTACGCGGTTGCCACGTCCGGCACCCTGGGGGTTCTGACCCCGGTGCCCAACGCCCCGGGATCAGCCATGGTGTTGTCCACGCCCATCGGTGCCTACCTCTGCCCATCCGACGCGACCAACCAGCGAGGCATGGCCATGACCACCAACGGCAATGCCGATGACTGCGCGGTCGGCAACTACGCGGCCAACTACAACGTGTTCGGCAACCCGATGGCGGCCACCGTCGCCGGGCGACTCGAAGGCACGTCGCGGCTGCCGGCCAGCGTGCCGGATGGAACATCCAAAACGGTCATGCTCGCGGAGCGGTACGGCACGTGCGGTTCAACGGGCAAACAGGAGGCCGCCTGGGGCAACCTCTGGAGCGACCCCAACGGCCACTGGCGCCCCGTGTTTTGCATCAACGAGGAGGATCAGACCCCCGACACGCCCGGGTATCGGCCGTGCAATGCCTTCCAGACGAAGCCGAACTGGCTCTCGGGATGCGACTCGTCGCGGGCCCAGTCGGCCCATCCAGGCAGTATCCCGGTGGCGCTGGTGGACGGGAGCGTCCGCACCGTGGCCGACGACATCGAACAGACCGTGTGGACGAACGTCTGCCATCCCGCCGACGGCCAGGCGATCGGCGGCGCGTGGTGAGCCTCACCGCGGGTCGTCGGGCGCTCAGGGCGGCGTTGCCGTGCGTCGTGGCGATCGTCGTCTCCCTGCCGCTTCACGCCGCCGCGCAGACGCTCCAGGTCGGGGCCGACGCGCAGGCCCGCGGAGCGGCCAGGCTCGCCATCGACCATGTCGCCTACCGTGCCGCCCGCTGTGAACTGGAGCAGGTCCGGGAGCCTGAGAACGACTCACCCAATCGCGGCGGGTTCGTAGCGGTCTACCTCCGCAACGTCTCCGATGCACCCGTGAGGCTTCGTTTCTGGAGGCTCAACGGCCGCGACGAGTCCGTCCATCGGGTCGATCGTCGCGACGCCTGGGATCGGACCCACGACCCCGTGCTCGCCCCGGGAGCCACCACGGTCACCGAGATCGACGGCCTCTCCACCGACTTCGCCGCGGGCCGGCCGTTCGCCTTCTCATGGGTCGACGATTCCTGGCAGGAGGTCGGCGGCGTCGAGACCGTGCTGACGGAGGATCCCGTGCGGGTGGCGTTCATCCGAGTCCTGCCCGGTGCACGGGGGGTCGAGGCATTCGTCCGCGTGAGCGGCACGGGGCCGGTCGAGTTCTCGGGAGCCGAGGTGGTCGGCCGACCGTCCACCGCCGTGACCTGGTCGACCCGGCGGCTCGCGGGACCCGGGATCGCCATCGCCCGCATCGACCTCGCCGAGCCGCTCGAGACGGCCGGGCTCGTGATCATCAAGGTCGCGCTGGCCGACGCGACGGGCCCGCGGAGGGTGTTCGGCCACCGGCGGGCGTTCGTCGATCGGTTCCCCGTCGGCACCTGGGGCGCCGAGGAAGCACTCCGCGAGGAACTCCATGGGCTTTCGATCGATACCGCCGTGGTGGATGGCAGACGCTCCGACTCGTTCTTCGCCCGTGATGCCGAGCGGCTCGGGATGCGGGCGATGGTGCACACGGGCATCATCACCGACGTCGACCGCGTGCGGGAACTCTCCGGCAGCCCGCACGTCGCGTGCTGGATGATCCAGGACGAGCCCGACTGGTCGATCCCCGCGGCCACGGTCCTCCTGGCGGAGCGGACCGTGCGGTCGATCGACACGTCGCATCCCACGATGGTCACGCTCTGCCGCAATGTAAAGTTTTTCGAGTATGCGCCGATCCCCGACATCGCCTGCATGGATCACTACTGCGTCACCGCGCCGTCGTCGAGCGCCTGGCCGCAGCCCTGGGGTACGCGGCTGGAGGAGACGGCCCACTACACCAGCGACCTCAAGATGGCGGCGGAACCACGGCCCGTCTGGGTATGGACCCAGGGACTCTTCGACTGGACGGAGCGGCCGGAGCGGCCGGTGCCGACCGTCGCGGAACTGTCGGCCCAGTTGGTGCTCAACCTCTCACGGGGGGCGAAGGGCATCCTCTGGTTTTCCTACAAGTCGGACCTCGGCGTCCGTTACCCCGACGTTCGCGCGGCGATGGCCGGCTGGGGGCGAACGCTCCTGCTGACGCGTGACGACCTCTTGGCAGCGGAACCCAGCCCCGTGCCCGTGGAGGCGCCCCCGGGAGTCGATGCCCGGCTGCTGGTGGGCCGCGACGCGGCTGTTCTCTGCCTGACGAACCTGGACTACGAGCCCGATCCGGCCGGCTACCGCTTTCGCGAGCGGCAGGATGTGAGGGTGACCTTCGAGATGCCGGCGTGGCTGCGGCCGGAGCGGGCGGTCCGGCTCGACCACGAGTCTGCTTCCGAGGTGGCCGTCACGACGACGGCGGGCCGGGCGTCCCTTGGCGTCGGGGCCCTCGTCGATGCGGCCATCGTGCTGCTGCCGGCCGATCCGGCCCGGCCCGCGGCGGTGCTGGCCGCGTGGACGGCTGCGATGCATCGAGATCCGTCACGAGCGGCAGCCGGGCGCTCGTCGTCCCTGCCCGAGACCCCGTGAACGAGGCCGCCTGGGGCCGCGGCAGGTCGCCCCCGAGACGGTATCCTTGGCCGGCCGCGGCCCGCATCGGGCGGCGGCCAGGCTCGGCACCGTGCGTTCGGGTCTCGGGGATAACCCATGGCGGCGAATCGTGATCCAGGGCAGCCCGACGACGGCACGGCGGCGAGCCGGCTGGGCCTGTTTCTGTTTTGGATCTACGTCGCCCTCTACGGCGGCTTCATGGCGCTGGTGCTCGTGCGGCCCGACCTGCTCTCCAGGCGGCCGTTCGGCGGCGTGAACCTCGCGATCCTCTACGGCATGGGGCTGATCGTGGCCGCGTTCGTGCTCGCCGTGGTCTACATGCTCCTCCGGGCGGGCCGCCGCGAGGGTCCCCGGTCGTGATCCACCAGACCTCGCTCGTGGCCGTCGCCATCTTCGCCGCCTTCGTGCTCGGCGTGCTCGGGCTCTCCTTCTGGCTCGGCCGCAAGGGGCAGTCGGCCGCCGGCTACTACGCCGCCCACGGCCAGATCCACTGGTTCGTCAACGGGATCGCCTTCGCCGGCGACTACCTCTCCGCGGCCTCGTTCCTCGGCATCTGCGGGATGATCGCGTTCTCGGGCTACGACGGATTCCTGTATTCGATCGGCTTTCTGGCCGGCTGGATCGTATCGCTGTTCGTGATCGCCGAGCCGATCAAGGCCCTGGGGAAGTTCACCTTCGCCGACGCCCTCGACAGCCGGTTCAACAGCCGCGGCATCAAGCTCGCCGTCGCCATCTCCACGCTCGTGGTGAGCATCTTCTATCTGATCCCGCAGATGGTGGGCGCGGGCTCGCTCATCAAGCCGTTGCTCGGCCTGGCGCACGAGGCGGGGGTGATCCTCGTGGGCGTGACGGTCACGCTGATCGTGGTCACGGCGGGCATGGTCTCGACCACCTGGGTGCAGTTCATCAAGGGCTCGCTGCTCGTGTTCTTCTGCGGCGTGCTCACCGCGCTGATCCTGGGCCGCGGACTGGCCGTGAACGCCGGCCGCGAGGGAGCTGAGAACCTCGCCCCGCAGGTCCGCACCGTGAAGCCCGACGGCAGCGTGCTCGTGGACGGCCAGCCGCAGTCGAAGGACCACGATCTCCGGCCGGTGGGCACGATCCTCCGGCTGCCCGAGCGCTACGGCGCGGCCCGCTCGACGGGCCCGCTCGGGCCGCTTGCATACCTCGCCGCCCTCGAAGACTCCACGGTCGTCACCTGGGCTCCCAAGAAGCACGCGGATACGGACGGTGTGCATGCCATCTTCTCGCCAGTCGAGAAGCGGGGCTCCGACCTGCTCAAGCCCGGCGGTTCTTTCAAGGGCCTCACCACGGGAAAACTCGCCGACCGGCTCGACTTCGCGAGCCTGATGCTCGCGCTCTTCTGCGGCACTGCGTCGCTGCCCCACATCCTGATCCGCTACTACACGGTCAAGGATGCCGCCGCCGCCCGCAAGAGCACGGTCGTGGGCATCGCGGCGATCGGCGTGTTCTACGTGCTCACGCTGTTCCTCGGCCTCGGGGCGATGACGTCGGGCGCCCTCGACCCCACCGACACCAACATGGCGGCCCCGCTGCTCGCCAAGACGTTCAGCGACACGCTGTTCGCCGTGATCTCGGCGATCGCCTTCACCACCGTGCTCGGCACGGTGAGCGGCCTGATCATGGCCGGCAGCGGCGCCGTGGCGCACGACCTCGCCGAGAACGTGTTCGGCATGCGCATGACCGACCACGAGAAGATCCGGGTCGGCAAGCTCGCCGCCGTGGGGCTGGGGATCGTGGCCATGGCCCTCGGCATCCTGTTTCGCAACTTCAACGTGAGCTTTCTCGTGGGCTGGGCCTTCAACATCGCCGCCAGCGCCAACCTCCCCGCCCTGGTGATGCTCCTTTTCTGGCCGCGGACGACGCGGCAGGGGATCATCGCGGCCGTCACGGCGGGTATGCTCTCGTCGCTCGGGTGGATCCTGCTCTCGGCCGACACCTTCGAGAAGGTCTACGGGCTGCCGCGGGACCATGCCCTCACCCCCTTCAGCCAGCCGGGGATCGTGACGATTCCTCTCGGGTTTGTCGTGCTCGTCGTGGTCTCCCTGCTCACGCCCCCCGCCGCCGCATCCTCCACCCCCCGCCGCTAGCCCGATGCCCAGGAAGAAGCCCGCTCACCCCCGCCGCGAGGTGATCACCTGCACCGCCGCGCACTTGCCGGCGATCCAGGCAATCTACAACGACGCGATCCTCCACTCGACGTCGCTCTACGAATACGCGCCGCGGACCGCCGAGGTGATGCGCGAGTGGTTCACCGACCGTGAACGCGACCGGATCCCGATTCTCGGCATCGAGTGGGAGCCGGGCGTGCTCGCCGGCTTCGCCACCTGGGGCCCGTTCCGGCCACGGGCGGCCTACAAGTATTCGATCGAGCACTCGGTCTACGTCGACGAACGGTTCCGCGGCGAGGGCGTGGGCCGACAACTTCTGCAGGCCCTGATCGCCGCCGCCAAGAAGCGCGAGATCCACATGATCATCGCCGGCATCGACGCCACGAACGTCGCGAGCGTGGCCCTGCACAGTTCGCTCGGCTTCCGCTGCTGCGGCACCGTCCGCGAGGCCGGCTTCAAGTTCGGCCGCTGGCTGGACCTCGAGTTCTGGCAGCTGATTCTGCCGACGCCGGCGAATCCCACGGACGGGTGATGCCGCTGCCCGCTGTGGGCCCGATGAAGCGTGAGGCACCGCAGCCCGCCGGAAGCATGCTCATCGCCGGGGGCTTTGTGAGTTCATCACCCCAACGGCACCGAGCGAGCCAGGCGAGGCACAAAGCTGCCCGGCTCCTGCGCGTGCCTCCGGCGAGCTGCTCGTCTGGGTTGCGGGGCGACCCCTCGCGGTGGAACGGGCCCGCATCGAAGGTGCGGAAGAATGGAGTGAATCGAGGCGCTCCCGATATCGCCGCCATCACAGGACCGGTATTCTCTCCGCATGCTCAGGCTTCCTCGATTCACCTTCGGCGTCGGCGACCGGTTCGCCCACCAGGCCGAGGCCCAGCTGGCGGCCTTCGAGCGGCTGGCGGCGGACGGCGTCGTCGTCGCCCCGGTGTGGAACAAGTCGAACCGCGAGCACACCTTCATCGGCAGCGAACCGGCGAACGTGCGGGCGGCCGCGGCTGCCGCCGTGGCCGCGCGGCGGTGGCCCCATCCCTGGTTCGTGGATGCCGACCACATCCGTCTCGAGACGGTCGACCGGTTCCTCGACTCGAGTGACTTCTTCACGATCGACGTCGCCGACTCGATCGGCAAGCCGGCATCCGCCGCCGACGTGGCGGCGTTTCTCGCCAGGCATCCGGAACTGACCGCTCCCGTCGCGATTCCCGGCATCACGGCGGCGATCCCCCTCTCCGCCGGCGCGTCGGGCGGGGTGGCCCGGAGCTACCTGCTCGCCTGCCGTGAAGCCGGCGAGATTTTTCGACACATCCGTGAGCAGCGGGGTGATGGGATCGCGATCGAGGTGAGCATGGACGAGACCGACGCGGCCCAGACGCCGCCGGAGCTGCTCGTGATCCTCGCCCTGCTCGCCGACGAGGGCGTGCCCCTGCAGACGATCGCGCCCAAGTTCACGGGCCGCTTCAACAAGGGCGTCGACTACGTCGGCGATCTCGCCGGCTTCGAAAAGGAGTTTGCCGACGACGTGGCGGTGCTCGCCTTCGCCGCGGAGCGGTACGGCCTGCCGGAGAACCTCAAGCTCTCGGTCCACAGCGGCAGCGACAAGTTTTCGCTCTATCCGATCATCCGGCGGATCGTCGAGCGGACGTCCGCCGGCCTGCACCTCAAGACGGCCGGCACGACCTGGCTCGAGGAGATGATCGGCCTGGCCGAGGCCGGTGGTGACGGCCTGGCCCTCGCCAAGGAGATCTATGAATATGCCTCCGACCATGTCGACGAGTTCTGCGCTCCGTATGCCGCGGTGATCGACATCGACCGGGCGCGGTTGCCGTCGCCGGCGACGGTGGCCTCGTGGACGGGGCCGCAGCTCGCGGCCGCCCTGCGGCACGTGCCGACGAACCCCGCGTTCAACCCGCACATGCGGCAGCTCGTGCACGTGTCGTTCAAGGTGGCGGCCAAGCAGGGCCGGCGGTACACCGACCTGCTCGTGGCCAATCGCGACACGGTGGCGAAGCAGGTCACGGCGAACATCTACGACCGGCACCTCAGGCCGCTGTTTCTGCCGTCGGGGCCGGGGACATGAAGTCGGCGGTCACAGTCTGCCTGGTGCCGGAAGCGAGCCGCGGCCCGTTCGTGTTTCACGACGGCCTCGACGTGGGCTGTCGGGCCGCTGCCGAGCACGGCTTCGACGGCGTGGAGATCTTTCCGGCGGCCGCGGACGACGTGGCGGCCGCTCGGATCAGGCCGCTCCTCGCGACCCACGGGCTCGCCCTCGCCGCGATCGGCACGGGCGCGGGCTTCGTGAAGCACGGGCTGCACCTCGTGCACGCCGACAGAGCCGTGAGGTTGCAAGCCCGCGACTTCATCGCCGGGATCGTCGATGCCGCAGGGGACCTCGGGGCGCCGGCGATCGTCGGCTCCATGCAGGGCCGCTCCGGCGGCGAAGTGCCGCGGGAGACGGCGCTTGCGATGCTCGCTGAAGCGCTCGGCGACCTCGGCCGCCGCGCGGCCGCCCACGGCCAGCCGCTTCTCTACGAGCCCCTCAACCGGTACGAGACCGATCTCTTCAATCGCCAGGCCGAGGCCGCCGCCTTCCTCGATGGGCAGGGGCTCCACGCCGTCAGACTCCTCTGCGACCTGTTTCACATGAACATCGAGGAGGAAGAGATCGCCGGGGCGCTCGTGGCCGTCGGATCCCGCGTGGGGCACGTGCACTGGGCCGACTCCAACCGCCGGGCGATGGGCTTTGGGCACACCGATCCGGGGCCGGTCGTGGCGGCCCTGCGGGCGATCCGGTATCAAGGCTGGCTGTCGGCGGAGGCGTTCCCCTGGCCGACGGCCTCCGAGGCCGCGGCCCGCACGATCGCGAGCCTCCGGCGGCACTTCGCAGCCTGATCCTCGGCCTGATACTCCGGGAGACGATCCTGCCATGCTCAACGGTCCCCTGCTCCATCCCGAGATCCTCCGCGTGCTCGCCCGCTCGGGCCACCACTCGAAGGTGCTGATCGCCGACGGCAACTATCCTGCCCTCAACAAGCGCGGGCCCCGGGCCGAACTGGTGTCGCTCCAACTCGTGCCCGGCGTGCCGACGGTGGCGCAGGTCTTCGAGGCGGTGCTCGGCGCCGTGCGGATCGACGAGGTGTTCACGATGGGCGTGGACCGGACCGACTCCTACGCGGCGGCCACGCCCGGCGATCCACCGGCGTGGGCCGAGTACCGCCGGATCCTCGCGGTGGCCGGGTCATCCTGCGAACTCGCGCCGATCGTGAAGTGGGACTTTTACGCGGCGGTGGCGTCCGACGACCACGTGCTCACGATCCAGACGGCCGACCCGCAGCCGTGGGCGAATCTGCTGCTCTCGGTGGGCTGTCGGACGTTTTCCTGAGGTGAGCGCCATGCAGACCCGACCGCTTGGCCGCACCGGCCTCGAGGTGCCGATTCTCTCTTTCGGGGCCAGTTCGCTGGGGCAGGAGTTCCGCGCGGTGACGCTCGACGAGGCGCTGGCGAGCGTGCGAACGGCGCTGGCAGGGGGCCTGAACCTGATCGACACGAGCCCGTTCTACGGCCGGGGAATGAGCGAGGTGCTGCTCGGCATCGCGCTCGAGGGGATGCCGCGGCGGGACTACCTCCTGTGCACCAAGCTCGGCCGCTACGACCTCACCCACTTCGACTTCTCGGCGAGGCGGGTGGCCGAGAGCATCGACGTGTCGCTGCATCGGCTCAGGAGCGACCATCTCGACATCGTGCTCTGCCACGACATCGAGTTCGTGCCGATGCAGCAGATCGTCGACGAGACGCTGCCGGCACTGCGGAAGGCGCGAGACCAGGGAAAGGCGAGGTTCATCGGCTTCAGCGGCTATCCCCAGAAGATCTTCCGCTTCATCGGCGAGCAGGCCGACGTGGACTGCGTGCTCAACTACAATCAGTACACGCTCCAGAACACGCGCTTCGCCGACGAGACGGTCCCCTGGCTGAAGGCCCGGGGCATCGGCGTGATGAACGCCGGCCCGTTCAGCGCCCGGCTGCTGACGGATGCCCCGCTGCCGGCGTGGCTGAAGGAGCCCGAGGCCGTGAAGGCGGCCGCCCGGCGGGCGGCCGATCTCTGCCGGGCGCGGGGATCGTCGCTCGCGAAGTTGGCCCTGCAGTTCTCGATCGCCAATCCCGACATCGCCACCACCGTGGCCGGCAGTGCGAACCCGATGAACATCCGCGACTGGGTGACGTGGGCCGCCGAGCCGCTCGATGAGGAACTGCTCCGTGACGTGCAGGGGATCTTCGCCCCCGTGAGGAACGTGGGGCACCTCGAAGGCCTGCCCGAGAACAACTGACCGCGATGCGCATCGACTCCCACCAGCACTTCTGGGCGTATGTGGCCGCCGAGTATCCCTGGATCGGACCGGGCATGGAGCGGCTCGCCCGCGACTACCTGCCTGCCGATCTCGCGCCGCTGCTGGCCGCGGAGGGAATCGACGGCTCGGTGGCCGTGCAGGCCCGGCAGAGCCTCGCGGAGAGCCGCTGGCTGCTCGAACTGGCCGAGGCTCGCCCGCTCGTGAAGGGCGTGGTCGGCTGGGTGAATCTGCAGAGCGAGCGGGTCGGCGACGAACTCCATCTGCTGGCGGCGAATCCGAAGTTTGTGGGCGTACGGCACGTGGTGCAGGATGAGCCCGACCCCCGGTTCGTGCTTGGCGAGGACTTCGTGCGGGGGCTGCGGCTGCTCCACCGGCACGGCCTCACCTACGACCTGCTGCTCTATCCGCACCAGCTGGCCGCTGCGATCGAGCTGGTGTCTTTGGTGCCGGAGCAGCCGTTCGTGGTCGACCATCTCGCCAAGCCGCGAATCGCCGCACGCGAGATCGATGGCTGGGCACGTGACATCGGGGCGATCGCCCGCCACGACAACGTCTGCTGCAAGGTGTCGGGGATGGTCACGGAGGCGGTGTGGCAGGGCTGGAAGCGGGACGACTTCACGCCGTACCTCGACGTCGTGCTCGAAGCCTTCGGCCCGGAGCGGCTGATGGCGGGCAGCGACTGGCCGGTGTGCCTGCTCGCCGGCGAGTATGCCGAGGTGGCGGCCATTGCCCGGGAGTACTTCGCGCGGCTTTCGGCACGCGAGCAGGCGCTCGTCCACGGCGGCACCGCCGCGAGGTTCTACGGCCTGGAGTGACCGGCGGCCGCGTGCGCGGCGAAGGAGGATCCATGCAGGCTCTGCTGCTCGAACGGCCGCAGTCGTTCCGGTTCATCGACGTGCCCGAGCCCGGCGCGCCCGGCCCGGGCGAGGCCCTGGTCCGCGTGCTCGCCGTCGGCATCTGCGGGACCGACTACGGCGGCTACCTCGGGAAGATGCCGTTCTTCAGCTATCCGCGGATTCCCGGGCACGAACTCGGCGTGGAGGTGGTGGCCGTGGGCGCGGGCGTGACCGCCGTGCGGCCGGGGGACCGCTGCTGCGTGGAGCCCTACATCAACTGCCAGGCGTGCCCCGCCTGCGTCCGGGGGCTCACCAACTGCTGCGAGCGGCACCAGACGCTCGGCGTGCACCGCGACGGCGGCCTGCAGCCGCTGGTCACCGTGCCGGCCCGCAAGCTGCATCCGTCGCCCCGGCTCACGGCGGAGCAGAATGCCCTGGTGGAGACGCTGGCGATCGGCTGCCATGCGATCGACCGTTCTGCGCTCCAGGCCGGCGAGACCGTGCTGGTGATCGGGGCGGGGCCGATCGGCCTGTCGGCCGTCGAGTTTGCCAAGGTGGCGGGGGCCCGCGTGATCGTGATGGACATGGCGCCGGCGCGGCTGGAGTTCGTCCGCGCGGCGATGGGTGTGGCCGACACGGTGCTCGCCACGGGCACGCCGGCCGACGAGGAGGCGGTCTTCAGGCTCACCCACGGCCGGATGGCGGAAGTCGTGGTGGATGCGACCGGCAGCGCGGCGAGCATGGGCGCGGCCCTGGCCTTCTGCAGCTTCGGCGGCCGGCTCGTCTACGTGGGGATCACGCAGGGGGCGGTGACGTTTCCCCACGCACCGGTGATGCACCGTCGGGAACTCACGATCCTCGCCAGCCGAAACGCGCTGTCACGGGACTTTCCGCGGATCATCGGCCTGATCGAGGCGGGCACGATCGACACCCGTCCCTGGATCACGCACCGGCTGCCGTTCGCCGACGTGCCCGGCGCGTTTCCCGACCTGGTGGCACCGAACGCCGGCGTGATCAAGGCGGTCGTCGCCATGCCGGGGTGACGGGGGCAGGCTTCGGCCCCGCGGTCAGCTGGCCGAGGCCTCGCGGAATCGCATCCCCTGCTGGTCCTTGGCCGACACCACCGGATCGCCGGCCAGCGGCCAGGTGATCGCCAGATCGGGATCGTTCCAGACGATGCACCGTTCGCCCGCGGGCGAGTAGGAGTCGGTCGCCTTGTAGAGCACGTCGGCCGATTCGGAGAGCACGAGGAAGCCGTGGGCGAGGCCCGCCGGAATCCAGAGCTGCCGGCGGTTCTCGGCAGACAGCTCCTCCGCGACCGACCTGCCGAAGGTGGGTGACCCGCGGCGGATGTCGACCGCCACGTCCCAGATCGCGCCGCGGACCACCCGGACCAGCTTTCCCTGGGGCTTGTCGACCTGGTAGTGCAGGCCGCGGAGCACCCGGGCGCGGCTGTGGCTCTGGTTGTCCTGCACGAACGAGACCGGCGAACCGATGGCCCGCTCGAAGACGGCGTGGTTGAAGCTCTCGAAGAAGAAGCCCCGGGAGTCCTCGAAGATCCGGGGCTCGAGGAGGAGCACGCCGGCGATCGCCGTGGGCGTGACGGTCATCGCCCCTCCTCCTTGAGCTCCAGCAGGTAGCGTCCGTAGCCGCTCTTGGCCAACGGGGCGGCCAGCCGCTCCAGCCGCGCGTCGTCGATCCAGCCGTTTCGCCAGACGATCTCCTCCGGGCAGCAGATCTTGAGCCCCTGCCGCTTCTCCAGCGACTGGATGAACTGCCCGGCCTCGAGCAGGCTGTCGTGCGTGCCGGTGTCGAGCCAGGCGTCGCCGCGGCCCATCACCTGCACGTCGAGTTGGCTCCGCTCGAGGTAGATGCGGTTGACGTCGGTGATCTCGAGTTCGCCCCGGGCGCTCGGCTTCATCGTCCGGGCGATCTCCACGACCTGCGGGTCGTAGAAGTAGAGCCCCGTGACCGCAAACCGGCTCTTGGGCTGCTGGGGCTTCTCCTCGATCGACCGCGCCCGTCCCGCGGCGTCGAACTCCACGACGCCGTAGCGTTCGGGATCCGCGACGGGATAGGCGAACACCGTGGCCCCGCTGGTCTGCCGGCCCGCGGCCCGCAGCCGATCGACCAGGCCGTGGCCGTAGAAGATGTTGTCACCGAGCACGAGCACGGAGGGATCGTCCCCCACGAAGTCACTGCCGATGATGAACGCCTGGGCGAGCCCCTCCGGACGCGGCTGCACGGCGTAGCGGATGTCGATGCCCCAGCCGGCGCCATCCCCGAGGAGCTCGCGAAATCGCGGAGTGTCCTGGGGGGTGGAGATCACGAGCACATCGCGGATTCCCGCGAGCAACAGCACGCTCAGCGGGTAGTAGATCATCGGCTTGTCGTAGACCGGCATCAGCTGCTTCGAGACGGCGAGCGTGACCGGATGGAGCCGCGACCCCGCGCCTCCGGCCAGGATGATGCCTTTGCGTGACTGCATGCGGGAGTCGTCCGGTGATCAGGGAGACGGTGCGGTCGCCAGGGCGGCGACGATGGGAGACACATCATCCTGCCATTCGGGCAGCCGGATGTTGAGAGCAGTTTCCAGCTTCATGGTGTCGAGCAGCGAGTTGCCGGGCCGGCGGGCGGGCAGGGGATAGTCGGCCGTGGCGATCGCCGTGACCCGCTCGGGTGGGCAGCGGAGTGCCACGCCGCGGTCGCGGGCCGCGGCCAGGATTGCCCTCGCGAATCGGCACCACGTGGTCGCGCCGTGCGGGGCGAGGTGGTACGTCCCGACGGCCGGGGCTGCGCCGGCGTGCAGCCGCCCGACGCAGTCGGCCGTCACGCGGGCGATCAGCCGGGCGGACGTCGGCACGCCGACCTGGTCGTCGACCACGCGGAGTTCGTCCCGCTCGCGGGCGAGTCGGAGCATCGTGCGGACGAAGTTGTGGCCATGGGCGGCGTAGACCCAGGTGGTGCGGAAGATCCAGTGGCGGCAGCCCGACGCGGCGACAGCCTCCTCCCCCTCGAGCTTGGTGCGGCCGTAGACGGAGAGCGGATGCGGCTCGTCGGCTTCGACGTAGCGGCCCGGCTTCGTGCCGTCGAACACGTAGTCGGTCGAGTAGTGGACGAGCGTCGCACCCCGCTCGGCGGCCGCCCGGGCGAGTGCTGCGACTGCCGTGGCGTTGACGAGCCGGGCCTTCTCCGGCTCGCTCTCGGCCTTGTCCACCGCCGTGTAGGCCGCGGCGTTGACGATCACGTCGGGCCGCTCCCGCCGCACGACCGCAGCGAGGTCGTCTGGCCGCTCCAGGTCGGCGGTCGTGCGATCCAAGGCTGCGAGGTCTCCCAGGGACGAGAGCGGTTCCTGCAGTTCGCGGCCGACCTGGCCTCCCTTGCCGACGAGCAGGATCCGCATCGACGTGCGCCCCTTGTCAGCCGTAGTGCTTCGCGATCCAGTCGCGGTACCCGCCGCTGGTCACGTCAGCGACCCAATCCTGGTGGTCGAGATACCAGCGGACGGTCCGGTGGAGGCCGGTCTCGAAGGTCTCGGCCGGCTTCCAGCCGAGTTCCGTAGCGATCTTGCGGGCGTCGATGGCATAGCGGCGGTCGTGGCCGGGGCGGTCTTTCACGAAGGTGATCTGCGTCGCGTAGGAGGTGCCGTCGGATCGTGGCCGCTCCGCGTCGAGGATCGAGCAGAGCGTCTTCACGACCTCGATGTTCGGCTTCTCGCTCGCCCCGCCGACGCAGTAGACCTCGCCGAGCCGGCCCGCCTCGAGCACGCGGCGGATCGCCGCGCAGTGGTCACCGACGTAGAGCCAGTCGCGAATCTGCATGCCGTCGCCATAGATCGGCAGCGGCTTGCCGGCGAGGGCGTTGGCGATGACCAGCGGGATCAGCTTCTCGGGAAACTGCCAGGGGCCGTAGTTGTTGGAGCAGTTGGTCGTCAGGACCGGCACGCCGTAGGTGTGGTGGTGGCCGCGGACGAGGTGGTCGGAGGCCGCCTTGCTCGCCGCGTAGGGGCTGTTGGGCTGGTATGGGTTGGTTTCGGCGAAGGGGGGGTCCGTCGGCGACAGCGTGCCGAACACCTCGTCGGTCGAGACATGCAGGAACCGGAATGCCTGCTGCTCGGCCGCGGGCAGGGCCGTCCAGTGCGACCGCACCGCCTCGAGCAGCCGGAACGTGCCAACGATGTTGGTGTCGACGAAGTCGGCCGGCCCGTGGATCGAGCGGTCGACATGGCTCTCGGCGGCGAAGTGGACGACGGACCGGATGCGGTGATCGGCCAGCAGGCCCTCGACGAGCGGCCGGTCGGCGATGTCGCCGCGGACGAAGGTGTGCCGGGAGTCGCCCTCGAGGGCGGCGAGGTTGCGGACGTTGCCGGCGTAGGTGAGCTTGTCGAGGTTGACGACCGCTTCGCCCGTGGCAGCGAGCCAGTCGAGCACGAAGTTGGAGCCGATGAAGCCGGCACCACCGGTGACGAGGATCATGGAGGGCAGGACTCGGGGGACGGATCGGCGGCTTCCTGCCGGCTCGGGCCGGATGCCGGCCGGCGGCCCTCTCGGGGCCGGACGCGAGGCTATTATGTAGCCTAGACCGGCAGGTCTCGGAAACCCTCGTTTCGCCACTCCTTCCCGGTGCCGCATGCTCTCCCCCGACCAGGTCGTCGAGACCTATTTTCTCGAGGCCCGCCACCAACTCCTCGAGGTCGCCGCCCTGCTCGACCGGCTCGACGCGGCGGTGGCCCGGGAGGACCGCCCCCCGGGAGTTCAGGCCGCCGGAAAGGTGGCGGTGCTCAGGCAGGCGATCACGGCGCTCGGCGTCGAGGGGTCGCCGACCGACCGGACCGTGAAGCTGCTCGAACTGTTCGCCAGCGTCTGACCATCGACCGGATCGCAGGATTCGCCGCCATGCAGATCATCCAGCCCCACTACCACGCGATCGCCCGCACCGCCCAGGACTACGAGCGGATGGCGATGAGCGGCGTCGTGGCGGTGGCCGAGCCCGCCTTCTGGGCCGGCTTCGACCGGCTCTATCCCGAGACCTTCATCGACTACTTCCGGCAGATCTCCGAGTTCGAGCCCACCCGCGCGGCCCAGTACGGCATCCGCCATTTCTGCTGGGTGGCGGTGAACCCCAAGGAGGCCGAGAACCCGACGCTCACCCGGGAGGTGCTCGAGCACTTTCCCGAGTTCTTCGCGAAGCCGACCGTGCTCGGCGTGGGGGAGACGGGTCTCCACAAGTCGACGCGGAACGAGTGCGAGTCGCTGGAGGCCCACGTGGAACTCGCCATGAAGCACGGGCAACTCGTGCTCATCCACACGCCCCACCTCGCCGACAAGGCGCACGGCACGAACAAGGTGCTCGAAGTGCTCGCCGGCATGAACGTCGACCCCGAGCGGATCTGGATCGACCACGTCGAGGAGCAGACCATCAAGCCCTGCCTCGACGCCGGCTACTGGGTGGGGTTCACGCTCTACCCGATCACCAAGTGCTCCCCGAAGCGGGCCGTCGACATGCTGGAGAAGTACGGAACCGACCGGATCCTGGTGAACTCGTCGGCCGACTGGGGTCCGAGCGACCCCTTCACGCTCCAGGAGTGCATCCTCGAGTTCCGCCGCCGCGGCCATTCGCTCGAGGAGGCCTTGCAGGTGTTTCACAACAATCCCTGCCGCTTCCTCGGGCAGAATCCCAAGTTCGACATCCGGCCGATCCGCGTCGAGACCCTGGCCGAGGTTCCGGCGTGACCCATCTCTCCCTCGTCCGTCAACTCGCGTTCTGTGCCGGACACCGGCTCTACGGGCACGAGGGCCGCTGTGCGTTTCTGCACGGCCACAACTACCGGGTCGACATCGAGGTCGAGGCCGAGGGCGGGGGTGCGGCCGTCGACGACGTGGGTCGCGTGGTCGATTTCGCGCTGATCAAGAAGCGGATGCTCGGCTGGCTCGACGACCACTGGGATCACGCCTTCATCCTCTTCGACCGGGACGAGACGACGCTGGCGGCGGTGCGCGTCGCGGAGCCCACGAAGTATTTCGTGCTGCCGTGGAACCCGACCGCCGAGAACATGGCCCGCTACCTGCTCGAGGTCGTGGCGCCGCACGTGCTCGCCGGGCTGGGCGTGATCGCCCGCCGCGTGACCCTCTGGGAGACCGACGAGGCCTGTGCCGTGGCGACGCTCGCGGGCCCGCCGCAGCCGCCGCCGGTCACGCTGGGCCGGGCGGTGATCGTGGATGCGAGGGTTTCCTGACGATGCAGCCCTTTCCCGGCCGCTATCCCGACACGAGGCTTCGCCGCATCCGCGGGCACGCGTGGCTGCGCCGCGTTGTCGCCGAAACATCCCTGTCCGCGGCCGACCTCGTCTGGCCGCTGTTCGTCCATGACCGCGAGGCGATCGAGACGGTGGCGAGCATGCCGGGGGTCGAGCGGCTGCCGATCGACGGCATCCTCCGGGCAGCCGGCGAGGCGGTCAGGCTCGGCATCCCGGCGATCGCGCTGTTTCCGGTCGTCGAGCCGGTGCGGAAGACCGACGACGCGGCGCATGCCTACGACGCCGGGAACCTTGCCTGCAGGACCGTGCGGGCCATCCGGCGTGAGTACGGTGACTCGCTGGGAGTCATCTGCGACGTGGCCCTCGATCCCTACACGAGCCACGGGCACGACGGACTGCTCGAGGATGGGCGGATCCTCAACGACGAGACGGTGGAGGTGCTCTGCCGGCAGGCCATCGTGCTCGCCGACGCCGGCTGCCACGTCGTGGCGCCCTCCGACATGATGGACGGCCGCGTGGGGTCGCTGCGGCTGGCACTCGACGAGCACGACCACGACGACGTGGTGATTCTGTCCTACGCGGCGAAGTACGCGTCGGCGTTCTACGGGCCGTTCCGCGATGCCGTCGGCAGCGCCGCCGCGCTCGGCACGGCGGTGGGCCGCGGCCTCGGCGACAAGAAGACCTACCAGATGGACGTCGCGAACACCGACGAGGCGCTGCGGGAAGTGGCCCTGGACATCGCCGAGGGGGCCGACATGGTGATGGTGAAGCCGGCGGGCACGTCGCTCGACGTGATTCACCGCGTGAAAACGACCTTCGGCCTGCCCACGTTCGCCTACCAGGTCAGTGGTGAGTACGCGATGATCAAGGCGGCGGCCGAGAACGGCTGGCTCGACGGCAGGCAGGCAGCCCTGGAGAGCGTGCTGGTGATCAAGCGGGCCGGCGCCGACGGCATCCTCACCTACTTCGCCCCGGAGATCGCCCGCGGGCTCGCCGGCTGAGGCTCCCAACAGCCTATTGAGCTTTGAATAGTTCTTTCAAGTGACTACAGGTCGAGTTCAGCCTGACGGAAGAAGGAACGGAGAAGCCGCTGCTCGCCCCGGGTCTTTCTGAGGGCGTCGGAGACGGTCCTGCCAAGATGAAGAAGATCGTCGGGAATGAAGTTG
>VGYR01000060.1 GCA_016872925.1 Planctomycetota bacterium | reverse complement strand
TTTGGCCTTCAAAGCATCTTGACCGCCCTGCCGCCGAGCGCTTACCCACTTTGACACCGCCGACTGGGTCACGCCCAACTCGGCAGCCACCTGGCTCTGGGACTTCCCAGAGTCCAGCAACTCCATGGCTTTCAGCCTGCGCGTTTCCGCGTCTTTTCGTTTTCCGCTGTATGGCATGCATGGGGTATCGGCCACCCGGCCCATCGGCCATGAATCTTTTTTTCAAGCGTCAATAACCATACGTTGATCGCCGGCTCAGGGGCGGCCCGTGGTGGCCGGGCGGCAGGATTCCGCGCGCCCCGGGGCCCTCAGTTCGCCGCTTTCGTCTCGTGGTAGAGCACCGTCGCCGGGATCGTCTGCCGCGGCACGCCGGGCCCTTCGTAGCCCACGTCGAGCACCTCGCCGCCGACGAGTTCGAAGTACTCGACGCGGAGTTCGTGGGGCCCCGCGGTGAGCGTGACCTTGCCCTGCCGCGTCGCGTTGGCGTCGTGCACGCCGTCGTTGTCGACGATCGTGGCCCCGTCGAGCGACAGCCTCGAGCCGTCGTCGGAGCGGAGGAAGAAGGTGTAGTCGCCGGCCTCGGGCACGACCACGTAGCCGTCGAACCGCAGGGCCGACCCGTCCTTCCGCGCGAGCGGGGCCAGGTCGATCCGGTCGGAGAGCCCGGTGGCCGCCACCGTCAGCGTGGAGAAGTCGGGGATCTTGTCCCCCCAGTACTCCGCGTAGCGGAACGCCAGCCCAGGCAGCAGTTCCTTGTCGCCGTGCTGGATCGGCTCGGCCCGACGGAACGTCTTGGCGATCACGTCGGTCCGCCGGCCAGTCGGATAGAAGGTGGCGGCGCGAATCTCCGTCGTTTCGGAGATCGTGACCGGACCTTCGTAGCGAGTCGACTGCGACGTGGGGTCGCTGCCGTCGCGGGTGTAGCGGATCACGCCGTCGCGATCCTGCTTGGCAATCCCGATGGCCTGCGAGCGGACGAACGAGGTGGGCTTGTAGTCCCAGTCGGGGGGTGGATACGACCGGGTGAACACGGCGGCGGTCACGTCGCTGGCGGCGGGCCCGGAGCCGGTGCCCGAACGGAACGCGCGGGCCTTGAGTTCGACCCGGTCGCCGGTGATCACCAGCGGCTGACCGTACACTGGGGAAGCGGGGCCGGGCTCGCCGCCGTCGAGGGTGTAGCGGATCGTGGCCCCGGTCGACCCCGTGAGCGGCACCTCCAGGGAGCCCACGTACGACCGCTCGCGGGGACCCAACCGCGGCGCCGCCAACCCCGCCGGCATGAAGCCCGCCGAGGTCTCCATCCAGATGCTGCACCAGCAGCCGCCGCCGCCTTCCGGCGAGAGCACCATCCCGCAGGCGGGAACCGTGCTGATCCAGCAGTCGGGCCGCAGCCGGCTCCACGAGGACACGGTGCCCTGCTCCGGGGCGAACATCGTGATGTTGCCCGAGCGGTAGAAGATCGCCTCCGACGAACAGACGTAGGAGCCGCAGCCTCCCCAGGCGAGGTCCTTGCCGGGGGCGCCGGTGTGGAGGTCGAACGACTTGGGCCGCACCATCAGGACATCGCCGACGATCGCGGGCCGCGAGAGGTGGCCGCCGTGGTTGTCGGTGGGCCAGGGGATGCTCGTCTGCCAGGCCTCCGCCCCGTCGCGGGCGTCGAACACGCGGGCGTGGTAGGCCCGGGCCCCCGAGGCGACCGAGGCGATCTTGCCGGACCCGTACACGAGGCTGACCATCACGCCGGCCGGGCCGGTGTCGACCTGCCGCTCGTACCGCGGGCTGCCCGTCCGCGCGTCGAGGGCGACGAGATACAGATTGCGGAACAGCGACTCATCGCCGATCAGCCGGCGATCGAGGGCGAGCACCTCGGGGTCGCGGCCCTCGAGCAGGTAGACGGTGTCCGGCCCGAGGGCGATCCCGGAATGGATCACCACCCCGCCCGAGTGCGACCACAGCTGCCTGCCCGTCGCCGCGTCGAGGGCGAACAGGTTGTCGCTGCACGCCTTGGCGGTGTCCCAGCCCCCCTTGCTGTCGAACCAGTTGCCGCTTCCCCAGATGCCGGAAAAATGCGAGCCGCGCTTCGTGGCGGAGCCGAACAGGATGCCGTCCTGCACGGCCACGTAGCCCCAGTCGAGGTCCCAGGAAAGATTCGGGGGTCGCACCACGGGGAACGTCGCGACGAGCCGGCCGTCGGCGCCGGAGATCTTCCAGCAGGCGTCGCCGGCGGCGACGTAGAGGTGGTCGTCGTCGGCGCACATGTTCGATGCGTCGCGGGGGAGGTTGAAGCGGCGCAGGCCCGGCACCTCCAGCGACCAGAGGATCGTGCCGTTGTAGGCGTCGGCGGCGATGATCCGGTCGAGGCCCTGCATGTAGAGCCGACCGTTGGCCGCCAGGGGGGCGGGCTTGCGGACCTGGCGATCGGGCTGGTAGCGCGGACCCGGGTTGCCGATCCACTGCAGTTCCAGGTCGTCGATCGACGTGGCGCCGCGGAGCGTCTCGCCGCAAAACCCCTGATTGGCGGCCGTGCCGTACTGGTGCGTCCAGTCGCCCGAGCCGGGCAGCCGGCCGCGGACACCACGGCACCACGTGCCTGAATCATCGCGGACGACGGTCACCGCATCGCCTGCGTCGCGGGCCCACGACTCCACCGCCTGTCGGCCCTGGTCGTCCCCGGCGCCGCCCACCAGCAGCAGTCCACCGCACGGCCGCAGCACCCGCAGCGCTTCGCCAACGGCCCCGGGGGGCGACCCGGCCACGAGTGACCGCTCCGAGACGACAAGGTTGGCGAAGGCGTCAGGAAAGGGCAGCGCGGCGAGCGCCGGGACCGCGACCGCCGTGATCCGTTCCCCATACGAGCCCGCCTCGCGCAGCCGCTTTCGCACCGCCTCGACCCGGGCTGCGTCTTCGTCGACGCACACCACCCGCATCCGTCCCGCGGCGGCGATCGCTTCGGCGAGACGGCCGTTCTCCAGGCCGTAGACGAGGCAGATGCCGCTGCGGGCGTCGGTCTCCGCGAGCACGTGATCGGCCGCGGCGGTGAGTCGCCTCGTGGCGGGCGAGGAGTCGGGCCGCGGATCCGGCCGGACCGCGTCGACCTCGAAGTTGAAGAGGTTTTCGCAGACGTACCAGGGCGTGGCGGTGGCGCCGCCGTCGACGTCGCAGACGATGCGGTACTCGTAATCGCGACCGCGACGCAGTCCCGTGAGCGTCGCCTCGTGCTCCGTGGCCACCGTGCCGCCCTGGATGGTGCGGATGCGGCCCGCTGCGGCTCCGGGCACCGCCGCTGCCGGCCGGTATTCGATCACCGTGCGGCAGGCAGCCGGCGTGGTCCAGCGGACCTCCGCCGCGTCGGCCGCCGTGAACCGTACCAGCGGCCCGGCCGCCAGGCGGGCCTCGGGGAGCGTTCGCGGCTCCACGACGGGCTCCTCGGAAGCAGCCGCGGCTGCCGCGCCCTCCCGGAAGCAGTGCAGGCTGCCCGTGTGGGTGCCCACGAACAGGGCGCCGCCGGCGACGGCCAGGGCATGGGCGTCACCATCGACGTCCGCCCGCCAGAGCGTTTCGCCGGTCGTGCGGGAGAGGGCGACGACCGCGTCGCGGCACCCGGCGAGCACGGTGTCGCCGGCCATGATCACCGAGAAGACGGGGCCGCAATCCGTTTTCCAGAGCCGCTTCGAAGCCGCCCGGTCGATCGCCTCCACCGCGGCGGCCGTCTGGACGATCGAGGTGCCGCCGTCGATCACCATCGACTGGGCTTCGGCGTGGGTGACGATCTTGGATCCGCCGCGCGGATCGACCACCGACGCCGCCGCCGACCTCGCCCCGCCCCCGCCCGCCTGGATGCCGTCGGCGGAGAGCATCACGAACGAACCCGCTCCGGCGACCGGGAGCTCCTCGTTCCGCCTGCCGTCGGCCAGGTCGTAGGCCAGCAGCCAGACCCTGCCCTGGGGCGTCAGCAGCCGCTTGCCATCGGTCGCCATCGCGGCTTCGAAGGTCCGGCCCTCCTCGGCGTTGATCAGCCGCACGTAGCGGCCTGCGCCCTCGGGCTTCCCCGAGCCGGCGTCCACGGCGCACAGGTACGACTCCTTCCAGGGCAGCAGCGACGCGGCGAAGAAGGCGGTTTCGCCTGAAACCACGACGCCGGTTCTCACCGGCCAGGTCGAGATCAGCCTGCCGTTGTTGAGCACCATCCGCCGGCCCGCGGTCGGACTGAACCGCCAGACGAGGCGGCCGGTCTTCGCGTCGATGCAGTAGGCGTAGCCGTCGTCGGATCCGAAATACAGCCGCCCATCGACCCAGGTGGGAGCGATCCGCACCGGGCCGTCGGCGGAGAAGGTCCAGCGCCGCTCGCCCGTGACCGCGTCGAGGCAGTGGACGCCGTCGTCGGCCGACGACGCGTAGAACAGACGCCCGTCGACCACGATCGGCTGGTAGGCCAGGTCGTAGTCGCGCATCGGCGTGAGCTCCTTCTTGCTGTGGTAGGCGTCCCACTTGGCGGCCCCGGCCCAGGCCGGACTCGGGGCGGCCGCGGCGCGGTGGACCCACGCGGGGCCGATCCGGTCGACGGCGAGCCGCTCGGCCGTGACTCCGCTGCGGCCCTGGTCGTGTCGATAGGCGGGCCAGTCGGCGGCGTGGCCGACGGCCGCGATCGAGAGGCTCGCGAGCAGGGTGACCAGACCGAGCGCCGGCGCCGGCTGGCGGGGCTCGAGGACGAGGCGCGTCATGAGGCACTTCTCGGAGGGGTTATGAATGGGACGAACGACGAGTCTAGCGTCTAGCGAGCGGCCCGACGGCCACCAAAACCGGTGGCCTCCGGCATGCCGCCCCCCGACGAGCGGGCGATCAGCAGCACCGCCAGGGCCGCGGCCACCATCAGGACCGACACCGCCACCGCGTTTCGGAGGTTGCCGATCGAGAGCTCGAGAAACACGGTCGTCGACAGCACCTCGGTCTTCATCCGGGTGGCGCCGGCGAACACGAGGAGCGGACCGAACTCGCCGAGCGCGCGGGCCCACGCGATCGTAGCGGCCGTGACGATCGACGGCACCGCCTGCGGCAACAGCACGCTCCAGAAGGCGCGGGCCTGCGTGCATCCGAGCGTCAGCGCCACCTGCTCCTGCCGGGTGTCGATCTGATCGAAGCCCACCCGCATGATCCGGGCGGCGAAGGCCGCCGAGACGGTGAACTGCGCCAGGATCACCGCCGGCACCTGGAACACGATCTGGCGGCTGGCGAGGCGGAACGGCCAGAACTGGAAGAGGATCAGGAGGCTGATCCCGAGCACCAGCGGCGGCAGCACGATCGGGATGTCGAGGATCGCGTCGACGAGGCCGCGGCCCGGAAACCGGGAGCGGGAGAGCAGATAGCCCAGCGGCACCGCCACCACGAGCGACAGGACCGTGGTCACCAGGCACGAGACGATCGTCAGCGCGAAGGAATGGCGGATGTTGGGATCGGCGAACACGCCGGCCAGGGCGTGGGCGGCATTCCACGCCGGCTGGAGGGCCGCGAGCGGCGCGGCCGGGGCGCCCCCCGTCGTCGCCAGGTAGGCCAGGTCGGCCAGCAGCAGGCCGGCGAGCCCCACCACGTAGAAGCCGCCGATGACGGCGAGGATCGCCCGGAACGACAGGTCGGCGGCGCTGGCGGCCGGCCGGGGTGGAGCGGCCCGACGACTCACGGCCCGACTCCTGCGGCCGGTGCGTCGAGGGTGCCATCCTTCCGCCGCCGGTCGGGATCCCCGTCCATGCGCCACCGGAAGCCCGCGGCCTCGAACTGGCCGCGGGCATGGGCCACAGCCTGCATGAACCTGCGGGCCAGCCACTTGTTGGAACTGGAGCGGGCGATCGCCAGCGGCTGCACCGCGAGCGCCTCGGCCGCCGAGATCCGCACCATGTCGATCTGGTCCCGCATCTGCCCCGCGTCCGACTCGTAGACGAACGCCGCGTCGACCGCGTTCGACGTGACCATGGGCAGCAGCAACGCCGAGCTGCACGTCTCGGTGACCACGTTGGGCATCACCGAGTCGAGCATCTTCTCGGCTTCGAGCAGCTGCCGCGTGAGCACCCCGATCGTGCACTGCTTGGGCTGGCCGACGGCCAGCCGCAAGCCCGGTGCGGAGAGGTCGCGGATGCTCCCGATCCCTTTCGGGTTGCCCTTGGGCACCGCGATCACCACCTCGGTCTCCGACACGTCGACGTCGTCCTGGAACAGGCTGCCGACGTCGTCGAGGTAGTAGCGGTCGCAGGCCATGTAGGCGTCGGGGAAGCCGCGACCCTGCTGCCACTCGGCGATCGCCCGCATCTGGCCGGTGAGGATGCCGCAGCCGTTGTAGACCGTGGTCACCTTCGCCCCCTCGCGGGCCTCGAAGGCGGCGACGACCGACTCCACGGCGCGGCGATTCACCGAGCCGCAGTAGAAGGTCAGCTCGGGCGTGTCGGCCCAGGCATCGCCGTCGATCGTGGTGTAGTGGGCGGCCGCGAAGTCCGCCAGGCCGCGGTCGCGGGCCGTGAGAAACCTGGCGAACTTCAGGGCGGCGGTCGGTGCTCGCGCCGTCGTGAGCACGCAGAGCACGATCGGCGCCCGTGCCGCCTCCAGCTCCGCCGCCGCCACGGTCTCCAGCCGATCGTCGGCCACCGCATTGGATTTCCAGACGATGCCCGCGTCGACCGCCCCGAGCGCGACGGCCGTCACCACTTCGGTCACCGTGGGCTGGAACACACCCCGGTCTTTCACGGCCCGCTCCAGGGCCGCCCAGCCGCCAGCGGCGTCGAGCGCCCCCCGCGCGACCCTGCCGATCGCGACCTGGTCCGGGTTGCCCAGGGCCGTCCGGATTTCGGGACGCAGCAGGTCGGCGATGCCCGTCACGTGCTTGGGGTTCCCGTCCCTGACGACGAGCACCGCCTGCTGCTCGCCCACGGGCAACGTCTCGGCGAGGAGTCCGGCAGTGGCGAGGGCGTCGAGGCCCGAATCGTCCGCCAGCAGCAGGAGGTCGCCCGCGCGGCGCAGCAGGATCTGGTTGACGAGCGACCCGCTCCCGCCGAACTGCACGCCGACCCCGACGCCCTCCTCGGCGGCGTAGCGGGCGATGACCTTCTCGACCGGCTCCCGCAAGCCGGCGGCGCAGGCCAACTCGATGGCAGCCGCCGGCTCGGTCGCCCGCCGCGCCGGGCGCACGAGGATCACGGTCGCGATGCCGACCGCCGCGGCCGCGGCGAGAACGGCGAATCTCCAGGCGGTCCCGCGGTGGCGGGGCTCGGGTCGCACACTGGGGGTCATCGGGGGAGGGCCTCCTGGGACGAGCGGGGGGGGGGGGGGGGGGGGATGGTCGCGGTCAGTCGGCCCGCGTGGAGTTCGATGGCGACGTCGGCCAGCCGCCGAGTCTCCTCGTGCCGGTGGGTGACGTGGAGCACGGTGACGCGCGTGGTCTGCTGGACCCGCGCGAGGACGTCGCAGGCCGACGCCCACGACTCGTCATCAAGCGCGGAGAGCGGCTCGTCGAGCAGGAGCACGGCGGGCTCCGCCGCGAGCGCCCGGCCGAGCGCCACGCGCTGCGCCTCTCCGCCGCTGAGCCCCGCCGGCAGCCGATCGAGCAGCGGACCGAGGTCGAGGAGGTCCGTGAGTTCGGCGACCCGGCGAGCGGCGATGGCGGCACGGCCGCGGACCGCAAGCGCGAACTCCAGCTGGCGCCGCACCGTCATGTGGGAGAACAGCGCGCGATCCTGGGGCACGTAGCCGACGCCGCGGTGGGCAGGCGGCAGGCGGGTCACGTCGCGGCCTCCGAGGACGATCGAGCCGGCGTGCACCGGCCGGAGCCCGCAGAGCGCCTCGAGAAGCGTGCTCTTGCCGCTGCCGGTGCGGCCCATCAGCACCGCGTACCGGCCCGGCGGCACCTCCAGGGTGAGATCCCGAAGCTCGAAGTCTCCGCTTCTCACGGAGAGGCCGTTCACAGCGATCATCGTGCAGCCCGGGCGTTCAGGGTGCGTGGAACAGCGCGTCGGCGGGGAGCGGTCGCCGACTCAACGCCGGTCCCTCGAACGCCACCTCGAAGAACTCGTTCGACATCGCGTCGACGTATTCGATCCGCACGGGATGCAGGCCGGCAGCCAGGGCGATCCAGCCGGTCCGCTGCTGCGCGGCGTGAATCCCGTCGTTGTCGACCACCATCTGATCACCGACCCACAGCCGGCTGCCGTCGTCGGACGTGGTGAAGAACCTGTAGATGCCGGCCGCGGGCACCTTCAGGTAGCCGCGGAAGCGCAGCCCGAACGCATCGTTCGCGGTCCGCGGCGCCAGGTTCACCGCCTGGACGACGGTCGTCTTCTGCGGCGTCTCCTTGGTGAAGTCAGGGAGCGTCGCCCAGAAGGTGCCGGCGTAGGCGTCGCAGAGCAGCCCTGGCTGAAGGCCGTCGACGGCATCGGGTTGCCGCAGGCGGTCGTCGACCTTGTTGTAGAGATGCTCGATGACGGGACTGAGCGTGCCGTCGTCGTAGATCACCCGGGCCTTGAGGGTCGTGGTCGCCGTGAGATCGAGCGGGACGGCCGAGGCGGCGGGCGCCGCGGCCGTCGGCTCGCTGCCGTCGAGCGTGTAGCGGATCGTGCCGCCGGTGCCCGACGCGGCCAGGCTCACCGGCAGCGTCCCCATGAACGGGATTCCGCCGGGGGTCGCGGTCGGCGCCGGATACGCTCGTTCCGCCAGTCGCGACGACGCCTCGCTGCTGGCCGCCCTGCCGGCCGCCGACGCGGGCCAGAAGGTCCGGGCCTTGACGCGGGCCGTGCCCGCCAGTTCGAACGGGCCGTCGTAGCGCGTCGACGACTCGGTGGGCTCGCTGCCGTCGAGCGAGTAGCGGACGACGCCCCCCGGGCGGCCGAGCGGCGTGATCGTGATCCGGGCCCGGTCGATGAACGGAGCCGTCGGACCCTCGATCCGCGGTCCGGCCTGCCCGTCGGGGATGAAGGCGATCGAGGTCTCGAGCCACGAGCCGCAGCTGCACCCGCCGCCCCCCTCGGGGGAGAGCAACAGGCCGCCCGCCGGGATCGTGCTGATCCAGCAGTCGGGCCGCAGCCGCTGCCAGCTCGTGGCCGCGCCGGTGAGCGCATCCCAGATCGTCACGTTGCCGGCCCGGAACACCAGGCTCGAGGAGGTGGCTGCGTAGGAGCCGCAGCCCCCCCCCGGCATCCGCTCTTCCAGGAGCTTTCCGGTCTCGAGGTCGAGCACCCGCGGCCGCACGAAGATCTTTTTCCCCACGATCGCGGGGCGCGACATGTGGCCGCCGTGGTTGTCGCTCTGCCAGTCGAAATCCTGCCGCCACTCGGGCTCGCCGGTCGCCGCGTCGAAGCAGGCGGCGTGGTAGCGGAAGTCCGACGAGACGAGGACGAGCTTCTCCGGCGTGGCGGCCAAGTGAAACAGCACCGTGCCGTCGGCCGTGTCGATCGGCCGGTCCCAGAGCACCCGGCCGGTGTCGGCATCGAGCGCCACGAGGTGCTGGTCGAGCCAGAGCTCGGCCGCCGCCACGCGATGCGTCGCGCTCGCCTCGATCGCGGGATGGCGACACGCCACGAAGTAGACGTGGCCGCCGGCCGCCGTGATCGTGGAGTTGATGATCTGCCCGCCGCGATACGCCCATCGCGATCCGCCGTCCGCGGCCGCCACCGCGAACAGCGTGTCGCTGCACGTGCTCACCGTGGACGCGCCGGCCTTGTCGTCGTACCAGCCCTCGCCCCCCCAGAAGTCACGGTAGGCGGTGTCGTGCTTCACGGTGGAACCGAGCAGGAGCGGACCCACGCGGCCGACGTAGCCCCAGTCGTAGGCCCAGTCGGCCCGCTTGCCCGCCGCGGCCGGCAGGTGGGCGACCACCGCGCCCGTCGCCCCGTCGATCTTCCAGCAGCGATCGCGGACCACGGCGTAGACGTGCGTCTCGTCGGCGCACCAGTTCGACGAGTCGCGGGGCACGTTGAACCGCGCCAGCCCGGGGATCTCCAGCCGCCAGAGGATCGTGCCGTTGGCGGCATTGAGCGCCGTGATCCGATCGAGACCCTGCACGTAGAGCCTGCCGCCCACCGCCAGCGGCGATGGTTTGCGGCCACTGCGGTCGGCCTGGTCGCGGGGACCCGGCCGGCCGATCCACAGCGGTCGCAACTCGGCCGCCGAGCGGACGCCGCCGAGGGCCTCGCCGCCGTAGGCCGAGTTGTCGGCCGCGGCATACTGGTGGGTCCATGAACCCGAGGTGGGGTCCGGCTTCCTCCGCCAGGCCCGCCAGGGGGTACCCGCCGTCACATCCCCGACGATGACCTTCGCGGCCGCGACGCTCGTGAAGCCAACGCCGAACGCCGCGCCATCGGAGGCGACCACGGCCACGCCCCCCGGCCGCACGAGCTCCGCCGCGGCGGCGGCCTGGGCCGTGTCGCCGCGGACCACCACCAGGTCGGCACACCGCTCCACGTCGAGCGGTTCCGACAGCGACTCGACCTCGAGGACGCTGGCCCGCGTGCCGTAGAACCCGCGGTCGCGGAGCCGTTCGCGGGCGGCCTTCACGCGGGCGGAATCGTCGTCGAAGCCGATCACCCGCGCTCCCGACCGTGCGGCCAGGGCCGCCGTCAATCGCCCGTCGCCCACGCCCCAGACCACGCACAGATCGGCCGGACCTCCGAGGGCCGCGGCCAGCGCCTCGGCCTCGGCCGTCTCCGGTCCCTCGACTCCAACCGCCTCAGGTCGCTGGAAGTCGTTGAAGAACATGTCGCACTCGTAGGCCGCCGACAGCACCTGACGTTTCTCTGCCGGCTGGTGCGCGATCCGGTAGTGGTAGAGCGCTCCGAGCCTGAGATCGTCGACGACGACACGATGATCCACCGTCGCCTTGTCGTCACGAAACTCCCGTTGGCCATCCGGTCCTGCCAGCACGACCGCCGAGGGGGAGGGTTCCTGCGACGTCCAAGAGATCACGGCCCGGTCGGGACCGGTGAACCTCAGGCACGGGCCGATGGCAGGCAGGAACGGCCCCTGCTTTTCAGCCTCCGCAACGGCCGCTTCCGGATCCTTGTCAGAGTCGGCTGCCGCGACGGCCCGTTCGATCGGCTTGCCGCCGGGAGCGAAGCAGTGAATCGCGCCCTCGTCGGTGCTCGCCACGAGCCGCCCGCCGGCGGCGGCGAGGCCGAAGGCGCGGCCGCGGACCGGGGCTCGCCAGACCTCCTTGCCATCGGCCGCCTCGAACCCGCGGACTTCGTCGCGGCCGCCCACGAAGAGCTGGCCGCCCGCCTTGATCAGCTCGACTCCGCCGGTCACGTCCGACTTCCAGGCGACCTTCCCGTCGGCCCCGACCTTCATGATCGCCACTTCGGTGAGCACGTAGATGTCGCCGCCTTCGGCGATGAGCGCCACGGCACCCTCGTATCGAGCGAGCAGTTTGCGGGCCGGTCCCTCGCTCACGTAGAACTCGCCCGCCTTGTTGCCCGGTCCGTGAAACACGCGGCCGTCATCCCCGATCACGACGGAGCAGCCGCCGCCGCCGGGCAGGGCGCCCAGCGGCCGGCCGTCGTCCCGGGAGAAGGCGAGGGGAGCGATCCGCCCCTGGGGACAGAGCACCTGCGTGCCCGTGGCGAGGAGCGGGCCCTCGAGCGTGACCGCGTCGAGCTCGCGGACGAAGCCGCCGTCGCCCGGCCGGCCGGTGCGACGATCGACCGCGACCAAATAGCTCCGCTTCCAGGGGAGCAGCGAAAACGCCGCGTACACGGTGTCGCCGACCACCAGTGCGCCGGTGCGGCACGGCCACAGCGAAATGCAGTTGCCCTCGTGGATCACGCGGCCCGGAGTCGCGACGGGGGTGAACTTCCAGAGTTCGCGGCCGTCCTCGAGCGCCAGCGCCCGCAGGATGCCGTCGTCGGCGCCGACGAAGACGACACCATCGACCACGGTGGGGGTGATCCGCACCGGCCCACCCGTCGTGCACGTCCAGAGCGCCTCGCCGGTCGCGGCGTCGAGGCAGTGCACGCCATGATCCACCGATGACCCGTAGAGCACCTTTCCCCCGGCGATCACCGGATGGAACACCGGATCGTAGTTTCGCATCGACTTGAGGCCGAGAACCCTGGCGAACGCGTCGTACTTGGCGGCGCCCGCCCAGGCGGTCCGCGGCGGGGTGCCGGTTTCGTGGGTCCAGGCCGCGCCCAGCGCGGCCGGGTCGCAGGCCTCCGCCGTGGCGCCTGACCGCCGGTCGTCGTGCCGGTGCGTGGGCCAGTCGCCTCGCGCGGGCAGCGGCCCGCAGGCAGCGGCGAGCACCGCGCCGCACGCCATGAAGCCGGCGAGTCGCCGCGACCGGTCACCGCGTCGGGTCGATGAATGGAAAGGCTCACCGTGCATGAAAGACCTCGAGCGAGGAGAAGGGCGATCCTGCGGCATGATCTCGGTCGGCACTCTATACTCGCACGGGCAGCGGATCGTCGCCACCACGGGTTTTGATCCGCGAACGACACCGCGTCTTCGAGACTTCGTAACGCTTCCAGGAAGAAGATAATGGCGAATGCTGGTGGCGATTCCCGGACCGGGGCGCGGCCTGCCGTCCGCTGGTGGCTCGGCGCGTTCGGCCTCGGCGCCTGCCTAACGCTTGGCGACGTTGGCCGCTGCTGCGACAACCCGGTCTTTCGTTACGCGCTGGAGAACTGGCCGTCCGCCGAGTATCTCGTGGTGACGGCGGGCGCCGAGGCCGCGGCCGACGCGGCGCGGATCGACCACCTGCTGGCGGTCGCCGAACCGCGGCCCAATCTGCGACTCGCCTCCGCCGGTGAACTGCCGCAGCTCGACGCCAGTGGCCCGCTGGTGCTCGTGGCCCCGCCGCCGCCCCGCGGGCAGCCGGGCCGTCCCCGGGTCACATGGTCGGGTCCGGCGACGGAGGCGTCGTTGGCGCGGGTGGTCGACTCGCCGGCTCGCCGCGAGCTGGTCAAGCGGCTGCTCGACGGTGAGGCGATCGTGTGGGTGGTGCTCGAAGTCGGCGACCGCGAGGCCATCGACAAGGGCCAGGCGACGCTTCAGCAACTCATCGACGGCTACCTCGAGGCGCTCGCCCAGGCCGAGGCGGCCGCTGCCGCGACGGCCCCCCCGCCGAATCCGCAGGCTCCTCCGCCGATCGACAAATCGGCCTTCTGGCCGCCGCGGTTCTCCGTGCTTCGCGTGGCTGCCGATGCGGCCGAAGAGGCGGTGTTCGTCGCGGCGCTGCTGGGCACCACGCAGGAGGCTTCGACTCGAGAACCACTCGTGTTTCCGGTCTTCGGCCGGGGCCGCGTGCTCGGCAGCCTGCCGCTCTCCAAGCTCGACGCCAGCCGCCTGCGCTCGGCCTGTGATTTCCTGACGGGGGCGTGCTCGTGCGAGGTCAAGGAGATGAACCCGGGACAGGATCTCCTGTTCGCGGCGGATTGGGATTCGGTGGCGAAACTGACGCGCCCGACAGGAACGGTATCGCTCTTCGACCTCGAGCCCGCAGGCCGACCGGCCGCGGCCGGTTCGCCGCCGGCCCCGGTGAAGTAAGCCCGACCACGGAGTGTCCATGATGATCCCGTTCGTGATCCCGCGGTCGCGGTCTGCGACCGATGCTCGCCCTCGTCCGGCGGTCCGCACCGTCCTGGCGGTCGCCGCGGCAGCCGCGCCGGCGCTCGCCGCCGCCGCGCTGGCCGGCGATGCCTGGCCGACCTACCGCTTCGATGCCGCCCGGTCGGGTTGGTCCGATGCCGCGCTGCCGAAGAGCCCGGCGCTGCGGTGGCGCTGGCAGTCGCCGCTGCCGCCCCAGCCCGCCTGGCCGGCGCCGGCGGATGGCAATCTGCTGCAGAATCTCCGCAAACTCAACCGCTGGGACACCTCCGACCACGCGTTCCACGTGGCGATCGCCGGCGGGAAGGTGCTCTTCGGCTCGACCGTCGACGACAGCGTCCACTGCCTGGCCCTGCAGGACGGCCGCGAGGTCTGGCGTCACGAGACGGGCGGCCCGGTGCGGATGCCGCCGACGATCTCCTCGGCCGAAGTCGGTGGTCCCAACTGCACCTGCAAGGGGGGGGCGGTGTTCGCGGCGTCGGACGATGGGTTCCTCCGCTGCCTTGCCCTCGACGATGGCCGCGAGGTGTGGCGGTATCGCCCCGGCCCGGAGGATCGCCACCTGCCCGGCAACGGCCGGCTGATCTCGCGCTGGCCGATTCGCGGCGGGCCGATCGTGCAGGACGGGAATCTGATCGTCGCCGCGGGGGTCTTTCCGCTCGAGGGCGTGTTCGTGGCGGCGCTCGAGCCGGCGATCGGAAAGGTGCGCTGGCAGCGGGCGATCGACGGCGTGGCGCACGGGCCGCTGGTCGCCACACCCGAAAAAGTGTTCGTGACGGCCCTGCGGGCCAGTCCGACCGCCTACGAGATCGCGACCGGAAAGCCCGTCGAGGGCGCCGGGGGCACCGGCGCCGTGGCGCTCGTTCGTGACGGCGGGCTGATCACCGGGCCCGCCGAGGCGGGCCCGCTCCACGGCGTCGATCCGGTCGTGCAGCAGGCGCTCGTGGTCCGGGACGGGTTCCAGTGCGTCACCCGCGGCGGTCGGCTCGCTGCGGCGAGCGACAAGATGCTGGCCGCCTTCGATCCGGGGCCGGCGATGCGCTGGAAGGTCGAGCGCGGCGAGACCTTCGCGCTGATCGCCGCCGGCGAGACCCTCGTGGTCGGCGGCCGCGACGAGGTGCACGGCTACGCCGCCGACGCCGGCCGCGAACTCTGGCGGGTGCCTGTCGAGGGCGCTGCGATCGGTCTGGCGGCCGTGGACGGCGTGCTCGTCGTGAGCACCGATCGGGGCGACGTGCTCGCGTTCGCGGCAGCCCAGGACGGGGCGCCGGCCGCGGCCCCTGCCGTGGCGCCGGTCGCGGCCGCCTCGTCTCCGCGGGTGGAGGCGGCAGCCGAGACTTTGGCCAAGGTCGCGACCGATCCCGGGGGCTATGCGGCGGTCTTCGGCGGCGAGGCCGTCGATCTCGCGGCAGCCGTCGCCCGCCGCACTGCACTTCATGCCGTGGGATTCGCGGCCGCTGATGGGGAGGCCGTCCAGAAGGCTCGGGCGCGGCTGGCGACGGCCGGCCTCCTCGGCCACCGCGTGACGGTCGAATCGGCGGCGGACGGGACGGCGCGGTACGAGGCGGGTGTGTTCGACGTGGTCGTGGTCAATCCGTCGTCCACCGATCCCGGCATCGACGCGCGAGAGGCCCGCCGACTGGCCGTCCCCGGGCGAGGCATCGTGGCCCTCATGGCGGCGGCCGGAGACTCCGTCGGCGAGCCGTGGATGGAGGTGTTCCGCGACTGCTCGGCGCTGCCCGCGGTCGGCGGCGTGCGGCTCTGGCGGGTTGGTCCCCGGGTGGGGGCCGGACAGTGGACGCACCCCTTCGCCGATTCCGGCAACACCGCGTGCAGCACCGACGACCTCGTCAAGCCACCGTTCGAGATGCAGTGGTTCGGGCCGCCGGGGCCCGAGGCGATCGTCGATCGCCACAACCGCACCAGCCCCCCGCTGTTCTCCGACGGCCGCTTGTTCGTCGCCGCCCGCGACGCGGTGGTCGCGGTCGACGCCTTGAACGGTGCGTCCCTGTGGCGCCGCCCCCTGGAGGGCTCGTCGCGGCTGGCTGTCTCGAAGAACTGCGGCCACATGGTCGTCGACTCCCGCTTCCTGTTCGCCGCGGTGCGCGACCAGTGCGCGGTGCTTCGCGTCGACAGCGGAGCCGAGGAGCGTCGCCTCCGCATTCCGGATTTCGATTCGCCGCCGCCTCCCCCGGCGGGATGGGAGTGGGGCTACCTCGCGGTCTCCGACGGGCTGCTCGTGGGCAGCCGTTCGGAGTTCGAGAAAGTGCGGCTCGACCTCGCCCCCAACTCCTGGGAGCGCGGGTATCTCGACAACTCGCCCCTGGTCACCAGCGACATGCTGTTCGCCCATGACTCCGCCGACGGCCGGCTCGTCTGGACCGCGCCCTTGGGCGACCGGTTGGTCGTGAACACCACGCTGGCGGTCTCCGGTGGCAAGGTCTTCGGGCTCGAGGCCCGGCGTCCCGAGGCGGCGAAGATTCCCGGCGGTCGGGCCCGGCTGGGCGATCTCCTGGCGGAGCCTGGCGAACTGGTGGCCCGCGACCTCGCCAGCGGCAAGGCCGTCTGGCGGCGGACGCTCGCCATCGCGCCGCAGCACAGCATCTTCACCGTGGCGACCGCAGGCACGGTGCTGATCGCGTTTTCCCGCAACGAGGGGGCGACGCTCGTCTGCCACCTCCAGGCCTTCTCGGCCGAGGATGGCCGTCCGCTCTGGGACGTGGCCGAGGTCACGGGCCTGCCCGTGGGGGGCAGCCACGGCGAGCAGGAACAGCACCCGCTCGTCGCCAACGGCACGGTGTTCTTCAAGACGTTCACCTGCGACCTGGCCACCGGCAAGACGAGCCGCACCTGGAAGCTGCCGATGGGCGGGTGCGGCGCGCTGTCGGCGTCGAACCACTGCACGTTTTTCCGGGCGAGCACGGCCTGGTTCGCGGATTTGACGACGGCCGCCGGCGCTCCACTGACGGGCGTGACCCGGCCGGGCTGCTGGCTCAACATGCTGCCGGCCGGCGGACTGCTCTTGGCGCCGGAATCGAGCGCGGGCTGCACCTGCCAGTATCCGATCCAGACCTCGCTGGCGATGCGGCCGCTGGCCGAACCGGCGCCGCAGATCATGCTCGTCGCCGCCGACGGCAGCCGGGTGCCGGTGGGCGACCTTGAGTTCGCGGGTCGGATTCGCGTGGCGGCCGAACCGGCCGGCGCCGGTTCGGAGGTCCGCTACTCGACCGCCGAGGGGGGCTGGCCCACGCCCACCTCCACCGTTGCCTCGGCGCCGGTGGTGTTCGACGATTCAGGCATGCTCCGGGCGCGGGCCTTCTCCGCCTCGGGCCGGAGCGGGCTGGCCAGTCGCCGATTCACGCGGATCGACACGCCGCGGCTCGTGACCGCTTCGCGGCAGTTCGTGACCACGGCGCGGATCGTGTTCGCCGACCTGCCGGGTGACGCCGTGATCCGCTACCGCACGGACGGGACGACACCGACGTCCGGCGACACGCAGTACGTCGAGCCGTTCGAGCTGGCTGCCGATGCGGAGCTCGTGGCCGCCTACTTCGTCGACGGCAAATCGGCAGGGCCCGAGCTGCGGGCCTCGTTTCGCAAGGTCTCCGGCCGTAAGGCGACGGACGTGGGCGAGGTCGTGCCGGGGCTGACGTACGATTACTACGAGGGGGAGGGCTGGAAGCAGCTCCCCGATTGCGACGCGCTCGTCCCGATCCGCAGCGGCACCGTGCCGCGGTTCGTCGTGCCCGCCCACCGCCCCGACGAGTTCGCCGTCCGCTACCGCGGCTACATCCGCATCCCCGAGGACGGGATGTACCGGTTCTTCCTCCGCTCGGACGACGGCAGCGTCCTGCGGGTCGCCGGCGAGCCGATCGTGGACAACGACGGCATCCACGACGCGCGCCGCGAGCGGTCGGGCGAGATGCCGCTGGCCGCCGGGCTGCACGCCATCGAGGTCCGGTATTTCGACGTGGCCGCAGGCGAGGTGCTGCAGGTGGGCTGCGCGGGACCGGGTTTCGGCAAGCGGGAGATGTCTGGAGAATGGCTGGCACGGCCGGCAGCGCCGACGGCACCCGAGACGTCCGCCCCCTGACCGTGGGTGTCCTTCCGGCAAGCCTGCGTGGAACGGCGGGGCGGACCTGCTAGCGTGACCGAGTGTATCGGCATGCAAGCGAGGTCAAGTCATGGCTGGACGGAAGCGGCGAGGCGTGGCTGCGGAGTTGTCG